>CAZEZR010000026.1:2029-33567 GCA_964516465.1 uncultured Thiopseudomonas sp.
ACCTTTGTGTCAGGGCGTTTGCAACGCCCATGTCGGGCTGAAGCCGCGACCTACACGAGCGACCTGCACGAGCGGTTTTCGAGTTTTGCGTTTTTGTATTAGGGCATTTTCAATGCCTATGTCGGCCTAAAGGCGCGACCTACAAAAGCGAACAATAAGCGAGTAAGAGTGGATTAAAATCGGATCAGCCAGCTGCGGTACAGTGCGGCAATCAGGTCGGTTTGGGTGACAATTCCGGTCAGCTGTTGCAGCTCATCCACCACCGGCATGTAGTGCAGGCCTTGATCGCTGAGCAAGGTTACCAACTCGGTCAGCGGTGTAGCGGGGCCGACGCTAATCACTGGTGTGGTCATAATGTGTTTTAAGCGCTTATTGCGTAAATAACGCAGGCGGTGGAAGCGACTGATGGGCGCATCCAGTTCAAAATATTTAAGTAAATCCACCAAGGTCACAATGCCGACCAATTCTTGCCGTTGATTAACCACAGGTAAGGCTTTTAAACGGTGTTCTTTTAGAATCACCCAAGCTTCTTCAATGGGCATTTCCGCATGACCCATGCGTAAGTCCCGCGACATAATTGCCGCAGCGGTGAGGTTATTGGTACGGCGCTTAAAAGTGTGTGCTTCGGTGAGGCGCAATAATTCTTCTAAGTCTTCGCGGCGCACATCCACATAGGTACCAAACTCTTCCAGAGCGTTGTCCAAATCTTCTTCGTTAAAGCTGGTGCGCACAGTGGGCAGAGGGTCCGCTGTGGTGCGTACACTTTCTGCTGCTGGGGTAGTCGGTCGTGGATAAGGGGTGCCGGTTAAATTATTAAATAACAGCGCAATGCACAGCAAAAGTAAGGACTGACTGGCCACCGGTAGCAATACGGCAAAGCCGAGCAGGTTGAGGGTGGGATCCAGAGCAACAGTTAGCGCAATGGCACAGCTGGGTGGGTGTAAACAGCGTAATGCCAACATGCAGGCAATGGCGCAGCAGGTGGCGGCGGCAGCACGTAGCACCGGTTCGCCAATATAAAGTACGCAGAGCACACCAATCGCAGCGGAGAATAGATTGCCAGCCAACACCGACCATGGATGGGCCAGCGGTGTGGCTGAGGTCAGAAACAGCAGCACTGCTGAAGCACCAATGGGCGCGGCTAGGCTAATGGCAACGTCACCGCCAAAAATAAGATGACTGCTAAGAACGCAGACAATTACGCTAAGAAAGACACCGCTACCCGCGCGCAGCCACTCTTTGGCGGGGATATTGAGAGACAGAGGGGTGAAAGCTTGAAGCCATTGAGCGCGCACAAATGTATTTCCGTATCTAAGGGTTATCAAAAAAACAACGGCACAGGGTGCCGTTGTTGAGGGGGGTATGGCGCAAATGAGCCGTGATTAATTAAGCTTTGCTTAAGGCCTAAAGTTGCATTGTTGCGCTAAGTGTTCAGGTAAACAGGGGCGGCCGGTTTCCTGTTCTACGCGCAGCGCTGCTGGGCGATCATCAGCAAAAGGCAGCATAGCAGCGTGATCCATTTCCAGCTGGCTCATATGCGTTAAGCACCAATAGCCAGCGGCCATACAGGCAATTCCGATTAAAATAAACATCAGTTACACCTCCGCAGGTTGTGTTGCAGGTTGTGTTGCAGGTTGTTTCTGTTGTGCTGGCTGGCGCAAAGTCAGCCAGGTATTAAACAGCATAATAGTCATGCCTAAGACAAACAGAGAGCCGCCAATAAGCCGAGCAATATAGCCAGCATGGGAGGCTTCCAGCGCTTCAACAAAGGAGTACGACAAGGTGCCGTCCTCATTGATCGCGCGCCACATTAAGCCTTGGGTAATACCGTTGACCCACATGGCGGCGATGTAAATAACTGTGCCCATGGTGGCCAGCCAAAAGTGCAGGTTAATCAAACCAATGCTGTACATTTTTTGATGATTCCACAGTTTGGGAATCATATGGTAGAGGCTGCCGAAACTGATCATGGCGACCCAGCCCAAAGCGCCGGCGTGCACATGGCCAATGGTCCAGTCGGTGTAGTGGGACAATGAGTTGACCGTTTTAATCGCCATCATTGGTCCTTCAAAAGTGGACATACCGTAGAAGGCCAATGAGACCACTAAAAAACGTAAAATTGGGTCGCTGCGCAATTTATGCCAAGCGCCAGATAAGGTCATCATCCCGTTGATCATCCCGCCCCAACTCGGCGCCAGTAGAATAACCGACATGGCCATACCTAAACTTTGTACCCAGTCTGGTAGTGCGCTGTAGTGCAAGTGGTGTGGGCCAGCCCAGATATAAATCGAAATAATCGCCCAAAAATGCACAATGGATAAACGGTAGGAATAGATCGGCCGCTCCACTTGTTTTGGCACAAAGTAATACATCATGCCGAGGAAACCCACCGAGAGAATAAAGCCCACCACGCTGTGCCCAAACCACCATTGCACCATGGCATCGGTGGCACCGGCATACACTGGATAAGACTTCAGCAAGGTTACGGGAATGGCCACGTGGTTAATAATATGCACCATTGCGGTGACGATAATAAAAGCCCCGTAGAACCAGTTGGCCACATAAATATGTGAGGTTTTACGGCGCATAATGGTGCCAAAAAACAACCATGTATAGACAATCCACAAGACGGTTAACAGCGTGGCCAAAGGCCATTCCATCTCAGCGTACTCTTTGGTGGTGGTGTAACCGAGGGAATAGCTGATCACTGTGGCGACCAGCATGGCTTGCCAGCCCCAAAAAAACAGTGTTGCTGCACTATCCGAGGGCAAGCGCGCATAGCAGGTGCGTTGCACAATATAAAAGGAGGTGGCAATCAGTGCGCAGCCGCCAAACGCAAAGATCACTATATTGGTATGAATCGGGCGAATCCGGCCAAAGCTGGTCCAAGGTAGGTTTAAATTGAGCTCTGGCCACACCAGTTGCGCGGCCAAGAAGGCGCCCATGCTCATGCCTAAAAAGCCCCAGATTAAGGTGGCAATGGTGAATTGCCGCACCACTGTGTAGTTGTAGCCAGTCTTGGGCAGAGTCATTGTGTTCATAGTTGTTCTAGCGCAGGTGCTTGTCTGTTCAATCTAGGGCTTGAGCAGTCACAAGCAACGCCATCCTCCTGTTCGGTTGAAGATGTCTGCTGTGATAAGGCTGATCTTGTAGCGGCTTATCAGTGGGCAGTTGACTTAAATCAATAAAGTCATCCTAAGGCACGGTTTATTTGTAAGCCAATGAATATTATTGGGTTTTAATATCAGTATTTGTGCATTTAAAAGATTGTTGAAGTCATGCCGGCATATACCGCGCACTGCTGCAGCGCCGAGAGACAGCTGCGCTGGCAGTTATCCCTTACCCTCTGGCGGCATCGGCGCTGCTTATCAGTTTCGCGTAAGACCTGGTAATTGTTAGGGCGAGGATGAGTTGCTGGTGTTTTAAAGCGTTGCTAACGCAGCTTGAGCAGTGGGGCGTAGATTGCGTGCTCCAAATGTATGTGCAGCGGTTATTGCTGAGCGAGGCGGACACGGTTAATTGCAGGCATGGCTGGGCAGGCGATGCGGTGATGATCTGCTGCGCATACTGTGGGTGTTTTTGTTAAGGTAACGGCTTCTTTTTGCAGTGTTAAGGGTGCTTGCGGTTATGTTGCAACACATTCCTACCCATGTGATTTCTGGTGCCTTAGGCGCAGGTAAAACCAGTGTCTTGCACAGTCTAATGACGCAACGTCCGCGCCATGAGCGCTGGGCGGTGTTGATCAATGAGTTTGGCGATATTGGTTTGGACAGCGCCTTGTTGGATGGCAATCAAGAGGGCGTCAGTTTTACCGAGGTGGCCGGTGGTTGTGTCTGCTGCGTCAATGGTGTGCCGTTTCAGGTGGGACTGGTGCAGTTATTGCGTAAAGCTAAGCCCGATCGCTTATTTATTGAGCCATCAGGCTTAGGCCATCCGCTGCAGTTACTTGAGCAGTTGCGTGATGTGCCTTGGTTGGAGGTGTTGGCGGTGCAGCCGGTGGTGTTGCTATTGGATGCGCAGAAAACTGTGCTGGACACTGCAGTCGCGGCGATTGAGCCGGACTTGCTGGCGCAAACCGGCTTAGTGGTAATGAATAAGTGTGACAATGTCAGCCCCGAACAAGCGCAACTGTGGCAGCAAGCTTTTGCCCCGACGCCACTGCTGTGTACCCGCCAAGGGCAAGTGAATTATCAGCAGTTGCCCGGACGTGAGCAGCGCGCCGGTGAGCCAGGTGAAGATCGTTTTGCGCCCAGTCAGGCGGCCATGGGAACGCTGTGGACTGATCCGCAGCAGCCGATCTGTTCAGTCAACACCCAAGGCGAGGCTTGGAGCATTGGTTGGCGCTGGCATCCATCGCAACAGTTTGAATTGATGCGAGTGCAAATGTGGCTCAGTACACTGGCGTGGCAGCGGGCTAAGTGTGTGCTGCACAGCAATGCCGGTTGGTTATCGAGCAATGCACTGGATGGCCAACCGATTCACTGGCAAAACAGTGAGTGGCGTAAAGACTCCCGCTTAGAATTGATTTTTACTGCGGCGCAAGATGAAGAGCGACTTACCGCTGAACTGAGCGCTTGTCGGGTCAATGGCTGAGCAAAACTGATAATCATAAGGACTTGCCCCGCATGAATTTACAGCAATGGTCATACACCACCTCGGCGCAGTTAACCTTGCGCGGTTGGCACAGTCAGCCGTCGGGCAAGCCGGTGCTGCATTTTATGCATGGCAATGGTTTTTGCGGGCGGGTCTATACGCCGCTATTGGAGCTGTTAAGTGCTGACTATGATCTGTGGCTGTGTGATATTCAGGGGCACGGTGACAGTGATGCCGGTGAGCGTTTTTTGGGCTGGAACCGCAACGGCGAGCTGGCAGTGGAAGCGTTTCAGGCCCAGCGGGGGATCTTTGGCGATGTCCCGGTGTATGCCGTGGCCCACAGTTTGGGTGGGGTAATCAGCAGTTTAATTATGGCGCAACATCCACAGTTGTTTCGCGCCGCAGTGTTGTTGGATCCGGTGATTTATACTCCAGGTCTGCAGTTGCTGATGAAAAGCGCTGAGCGTTTCGGCTTAACCATCAATCAAGTGGCAAAACGAACCCTGACCCGCCGTGCCCATTGGCCAGACCGGCAAGCGGCCTATGCGGCTTTAACCGGACGCGGGACGTTTAAAGGCTGGACTAAAGAAGCGCTGACGGCATTTGTTGATTACGCATTGCGTCCAGCGGATGACGGTGGGGTGCAATTAAAATGCTCGCCACAGTTGGAATCGCGGATTTTTTCCTCTGCGCCCAATGGCTTGTGGTCGGCACTGGGCAAGGTACAAACGCCAGTGTTGTTTATGTACGGTGCAGAGAGTTTTCCTTTTGTGCTCAAGTCAGCAGCGCTCTGGGCTCAGCGCAATGCGCAGGTGCAAATCGAGCAGGTGGCCGGCGGACACTGCTTTATGCAAGAGTATCCAGCAGCCACTGCCCAACGTGTGCAGCACTACCTCAGTACGCTTTAAACTTGACCGTATTGCTGGCCGTGTTTCAGCCAGCGTTCCAGTAACGGACTGACATGCTCGGGCCAGTGTGTTAATAATTGCTCAGCAGCTTGACGCACTGCGGGCAGTAAAGGCGCATCGCGCATCAGGTCGGCCACTTTAAATTGCAATAAACCGGTTTGCCGAGTACCGAGCATTTCTCCGGGGCCGCGCAGCTCTAAATCTTTTTCGGCAATAATAAAACCATCATTGGTTTCCCGCATAATGGCTAAACGCTCACGGCCAATTTGCGACAGTGGCGCGTGATACAGCAACACACAGTGACTGGCCGTACTGCCACGGCCAACCCGCCCGCGCAGCTGGTGCAATTGAGCTAAACCTAAGCGCTCGGGGTTTTCAATAATCATTAAACTGGCATTGGGCACATCCACCCCCACTTCAATCACGGTGGTGGCGACTAACAATTGCAGTTCGCCCTGTTTAAAAGAGTCCATGACCTCGGCTTTTTCCGCCGGCTTCATGCGCCCGTGAATCAGACCAACCTTTTGCCCAGCCAGGGCTAGGGTTAAATCGTTATAGGTGCTTTCTGCCGCTTGGCAGGTGAGTTCTTCCGACTCTTCAATTAGGGTGCAAACCCAATAGGCTTGGCGGCCTGCTAGACAAGCGGCGCGCACCCGCTCAATCACTTCTGGACGACGGCTGTCGCTCAGTACCAAGGTATTGACTGGGGTTCGCCCGGGAGGCAACTCATCCAGCACCGAGGTGTCCAAATCAGCATACGCACTCATGGCTAAGGTGCGCGGAATCGGTGTGGCGGTCATAATCAATTGGTGCGGGCTGGAGTGGCCGTCCACGCCTTTTTTGCGTAAGGCTAGACGTTGTTGCACGCCAAAGCGGTGTTGCTCATCAATAATGGCCAAGGCTAGATTTTGAAATTGCACTTCATCTTGAAACAGCGCATGGGTGCCGACCACCATGGGCACGCCACTGGCGATTTTTTCTAAGGCTGCGGCACGGGCTTTGCCTTTCAGTTTCCCCGCCAGCCACGCCACTTCCAAGTTGAGCGGCTGCAGCCATTTAGTAAAGTTAATTAAATGCTGTTCTGCCAAAATTTCTGTGGGGGCCATTAAGGCCACTTGATAACCTGCTTCTAATGCCTGTAAAGCGGCTAAAGCAGCCACTACGGTTTTACCGGCACCCACATCCCCTTGCACCAGGCGCAACATGGGCGCGTCTTGGGCTAGATCCCAAGCAATTTCTTTGCCCACCCGTTGCTGGGCGCCGGTTAGGGTAAAACCTAGGTTGTTTAAAAACAATTGCGGTAGTTTTTTAGCGGGGGGTAGTTGTGGCGCCCGTTGCTGGCGCAGACTTTCTCGGACCCGCTGAATCGAGAGCTGGTGGGTGAGCATTTCTTCAAACGCTAAACGCTGCTGCGCCCAGTGCACACCTTCTGCCAGTTCGTCTAAGTCCGCATCCGGAGGCGGTTGATGCAGATAGCGAATGGCTTTATCTAATGAGGCCAGTTGGTACTTTTGGCTTATTTGCGGCGGCAGCCAGTCGGGTAAGCTCTGTGCGGATAAATACTCTAAGGCTTGTACACAGAGGGCCCGTAAGCGCAGTTGGGTCAGGCCTTCGGTGGTGGGGTAAATGGCGGTTAGCGTACTGTGCAGCAGTGGTTGTTCATCGGGATTGTGCACCCGGTATTCAGGGTGATAGATCTCTAGGCCGGTGGCACCGGGGCGCACTTCACCATAGCAGCGCACTTGTACCCCTGTTGCTAAAGAATTTTTTTGCGCCATGCTGAAATGGAAAAAACGTAAACTTAAACCACCGCTGCCATCTTGAATGCGCACTAATAAGCTGCGGCGTTTACCCATAACAATATTGGCTGCCATCACTACACCGGCCACCACCGCATCTTGACCGGGACGCAGGGCACCAATGGGCGTGATCCGGGTGCGATCTTGGTAGCGCGAAGGTAAATGAAACAGCACATCTTGCAGGTTTTCGATGCCCACCTTGGCCAGTTTTTCGGCCATGGCCGGGCCAACACCTTTCAGCACCGTAACCGGGGTGTGTACCAGTAAATCCGTCATCTTTATTGTCCGTTATAGACGTTTGCGGCATCGCACTGGCGAATGGCATCCATTAAGACATCAATTGCTTTTGGCCGCGGGAAAGTGGCGCGCCAAGCAATGGCTACAGTGCGGGTGGGGACCGGCTCAGAAAAGGGCCGTACTTCAATCACCCCTTCGGCATAGCGGTGGTTATCCACGGCGGATAACGGCAATACCGACACCCCTAAGCCTGAGGCAACCATATGGCGAATGGTTTCTAAGGAGCTGGCTTCCACCGTGGTGTAGCGGTTATCTGGATTGCCGGGCAGCATTACTGGACAGGCTTCCAACACTTGATCGCGGAAGCAATGGCCTTCGCCCAGCAATAATAAGCTTTTGTCATTGAGCATATCGTTATCAATGCTATCGCGCTCGGTCCAAGGATGATCTGCCGGTAACAGCACACAAAAAGGTTCTTTATAGGCCGCTTTAGTCAGCACATCGGCATCTTGATAAGGCAGCGCGACAATAATCACATCCAACTCACCTTTGCGCAGTTTTTCCCGCAGCACATGGGTGAAGTTTTCTTCAATATACAAGGGCATCTCTGGCGCTGCGCGGTGCAGAAATGGAATCATTTGCGGGAATAAATACGGCCCCACGGTATAGATAGCCCCTACGCGCAGGGGCGCGGCTAATTGGTTTTTCCCCGCTTGGGCCAGCTCACGAATGGTTTGTGCTTGCTCTAACACCCGTTGTGCTTGGGCAACGATGGCCTCGCCCACTGGGGTGACGCGCACCGCACTTTTGCTGCGCTCGAATAACAGCACCCCTAAATCTTCTTCAAGTTTTTTCACCCCTACCGATAAAGTGGGCTGGCTGATATGACACATTTCAGCGGCTCGACCAAAGTGACGGGCTTGAGCTAAAGCAACAATATAACGGAGTTCAGTTAGAGTCATAGTTAATTCCCATTAGGATTGGCATTAGCATAGCTGTTACATTAATTGCTGACCAATAAACTTCAATTGATTGGCTGTTAACGGGGGATCAATCCTAATGCATAAACAACAAGCGCGAGTGCTGATAGTGGGCTGTGGCGATATTGGCAGTCGGGTTGCGCTGCTAATGCAGCAACAAGGTTTTTTGGTCCATGGTTTACGCCGCAGTACCGATCAGTTGCCAGCCGGGGTTATCCCCATTGCTGCCGATTTAACGCAACCGCAATGCCCTAGCGCTTGGCCACAGGGGCCGCTGGATTATGTGCTCTATGTGATGGCGGCGCAAAGCATGAGTGAAGAAGCTTATCAGCAGGCCTATGTGCAAGGTCAGCGCCACCTGTACAGCTGGTTGGCGCAACATCAACAGCAACCTAAACGGCTGGTATTTGTCTCCAGCACCAGTGTTTACGGGCAGAATGATGACAGTTGGATTGATGAGCAGTCGCCCACTGAGCCCAAGAGTTGGTCAGGACAGATTATGTTGCAGGCGGAGCAGTGCGCTTTAACCAGTGGTCATCCAGCCACTGTGGTGCGTCTCAGCGGTATTTATGGGCCAGGGCGTAATATGCTGCTTAAACGTGTGCGTGACGGTTACCATGCGCCGCATTTGCACAGCTTTACCAATCGTATTCATGCGGATGATGCAGCAGGCTTAATTGCCACTATTTTTCAGGCTGATGCCGCAGGCAAACCGCTTGAGTCTATCTATCTGGGGGTGGATAACGAGCCGGTGGAACAGGCTGAAGTGGTGGCTTGGTTGCAACAGCAGATGCACGTCAAGAGTGTGCCAGATTTGCTGTTAAAGCCCCGCTCAGGCAGTAAACGCTGCAGTAATGCACGGGCGCGGGCCTTGGGTTGGACACCAAAGTACAGCAGTTATCGCGAAGGGTATGCACAGCAGCTGATTGACTTTAAAGAGTAGCTGCTGCGCATTAGGGCGCTTAGCCTAAATAGGCGATGGCATCCATTTCCACACAGGCGTTGCGCGGTAGTGAGGCGACCCCAATCGCCGCGCGGGCTGGGTAAGGGGCGCTAAAGTAGCGACTCATCACCTCATTAAGTGTGGCGAAATTATCTAAGTCAGTTAAAAAAATATTAAGCTTCACAATACTGTTGAGTGAACCACCGGCCGCTTCAGTCACCGCTTTTAAGTTTTCAAACACCTGTACTGCTTGCTGCTCAAAACCCTCAGCCATTTCCATGCTGATGGGGTTAAGCGGAATCTGGCCCGACATATAGAGGGTGTTTTCCACCCGCACCGCTTGTGAGTAGGTACCAATCGCGGCAGGTGCTTGTTCGGTGCTGATAATGGTTTTGCTCATGCTGGACTCCGTTAGATAGACAACCCGCACTGTGCCTTGGCTTAAACGTGCAGGGTAAAAAAGCGCTTAAGCGCGGGTGCGGGTAATGCGCGAGACACCGGGCAGGGCACGCAATTTACGAATAATGCGGGCTAAATGCACACGGTCAGTGACGCTAATTCCCAATTGAATCACACTGATACGGCCATCCCGCTCGTCCACATTGATCTTATCAATATTGGCATCGGCTGCACTGATGGTGCCCGCCAGCAGGGCAATTAAGCCGCGCTGATGGGCTAATTCAATACGCAGTTCCACATTAAACTCGCTATCAATATCTTCAGCCCAAGTCAACGGAATACATTTTTCCGGGTTATTGCGGAATTCACTGATATTTTTACAGCTATCGCGGTGCACCACCATGCCTTTACCGGCGGATAAGTGACCGACAATCAAGTCACCAGGAATGGGTGTACAACAGCGTGCATAGTTGAGCACCATGCCTTCGGTACCGCGAATCACCAAGGGACCATCAGCAGAAAGCGAGTGAGCAGTGCTGTCGTCACTGGCCAGTAAGCGACGCGCCACCACGTGGGGAGTGCGATTACCTAGACCAATATCTTCCAAGAGGTCATCAGCTTCATCTTGCTTGTTCTCTTTCAGTAGCGTGGCTAAACGGGCGGTGGATATATCTTCAAAGCGTGCCCCTAAATTATCTAAGGCCTTACTCAGTAAGCGTTTACCCAGCTGCACTGACTCTTCACGGCGCTGCTGTTTCAGCGCATGCCGGATATGGGTGCGGGCCTTACCAGTGACGACAAAGTTCAGCCAATTGGGGTTGGGCTGAGTATTGGATGCGGTAATAATTTCTACCGTGGCACCGCTTTCCAGTGCTTGCGATAACGGCGCTAAACGGCGGTTAACTCGGCAGGCAATGCAGGTGTTGCCCACGTCGGTATGCACCGCATAGGCAAAGTCCACGGGGGTGGAGCCTTTGGGTAATTCCATAATGCGGCCTTTAGGGGTGAACACATAGACTTCATCAGGGAATAAATCGATTTTAACGTTTTCAATAAATTCTAAAGAGTTACCGGCGCTTTCCTGCAGTTCTAACAGCCCTTGCACCCACTGGCGGGCGCGGGCATGGTTATTGTGGCGGCCTTCTTCTTCGGTTTTATACAGCCAGTGCGCGGCAACGCCGTTATTGGCTAGCTCTTCCATTTCCCGGGTGCGGATTTGAATTTCAATCGGTACACCGTGCAAACCAAATAAGGTGGTGTGCAGTGATTGATAGCCGTTGGCTTTTGGAATCGCTATATAGTCTTTAAAGCGACCGGGGAAAGGCTTATATAAATTATGCACGGCACCGAGTACGCGATAGCAGGTGTCCACCTTGTCCACTACAATGCGGAAGGCGTACATATCCATGATTTCGTTAAAGGCTTTGCGCTTACCACGCATTTTTCGATAAATGCTGTACAGGTGTTTTTCACGACCACTGACTTCACCGGGCAAGCCTTCTCGCTCCAGACAATTGCTAATGGAGTCTTGAATTTGTTGCACAATTTCTTTGCGATTGCCCCGCAACTTTTTTACCGCGGACTGAATCCGTGCAGCGCGCATGGGGTACATGGCTTTAAAGCCCAGATCTTCAAACTCAGCATAAATGCGGTTCATGCCCAAGCGATTGGCGATGGGCGCATAAATCTCTAAGGTTTCTTTGGCAATGCGCCGACGTTTTTCCGCATTAAGGGCACCGAGGGTACGCATATTGTGCAGGCGGTCGGCGAGCTTGACTAAGATCACGCGAATATCGCGAGCCATCGCCATGGCCATTTTTTGGAAGTTCTCTGCTTGGGCTTCGGCTTTGGTACCGAATTTCATTTGCGTCAGCTTGGTAACACCGTCCACCAGTTCGGCGACGTTATCCCCAAACTGCGCGACAATCGCCTCTTTAGGGATGCCAGTGTCTTCAATCACATCATGCAGCATGGCGGCCATCAAGCTCTGATGGTCCATGTGCATTTCCGCTAAAATCGTCGCAACCGCTAGCGGGTGAGTGACATAGTGCTCACCACTGCTGCGCAGTTGACCGTCATGGGCTTGCTCGGCGTAATAGTACGCACGGCGCACCGCATTGACTTGGTCTTTGCTTAGATAAGTAGATATCTGCCCAGTCAGGCGATCTAAAGCAGGCATAGCTCACCCCCGGGTAGCAATACATCTTTATGAGCGTTGTTAGCGAGAGACACTCGAAATTGCGTGCTTATTTTTAGTCAAAAGCAGCAAATAATGGCTGATCAGCAGTAAGCGCCTCTTCTGCGGCAACGGTTTCTTCGGTCACTAGACCTGCAGCAATTTCGCGCAGTGCTAATACCGTAGGTTTGTCATTTTCCACTGGCACTAAAGGCTCTGAACCGCCCGTGGCTAATTGACGTGCGCGCTTAGTGGCCAACATAACCAAAGCAAAACGGTTATCAACGTTTTCTAGACAATCTTCAACAGTAACGCGAGCCATAGTATTCCTCACAGAAAAAAATAGCGCCAAAAAAAGGCGCATAAGTACATACAGTTTAAGAAATAAAGCGCAACAAAGAAAGTACTATTCAATTATGTTGCACTGCAGTAACTATCTTAACAGGTCGTTCAGCAATTGTGTGTGACGTTTTTGCTGGCTGGCCAATTGCAGTTGGTTGGAGCGGAAAATTGCTTTTAGATCTTCCAGCGCTGCGACGAAAACATCATTGATAATAATGTAGTCGTACTCAATGTAATGGCTCATTTCCGTAATTGCTTGTTGCATGCGTAAATCGATCACATCTGCAGCGTCTTGGCCGCGATTATACAAGCGCTGACGCAGATCTTGGTGGGTTGGCGGTAGAATAAAAATTGATTTTGCTTCGGGGATCAACTTGCGCACTTGCTGTGCACCTTGCCAGTCAATTTCCAAAATCAGATCAAAACCTTTAGCCAAAGTCTCTTTCACCCACGACAAGGAGGTGCCATACAGATTACCAAACACTTCTGCATGCTCTAAAAAGTCACCTTGCTCAAGCATTTCAATAAATTTTTCGCGGGGCGTGAAGTGGTAGTTGACCCCATCCACTTCACCGGGACGTATGCTGCGGGTGGTGTGTGACACCGATACCCGTACGTGTGCCATGGCATCAATTAAAGCTTTAACTAAGCTTGTTTTTCCTGCACCGGATGGCGCAGAGACAATATAAAGCGTCCCAGTTGTGCTCATGTCATACCTATTAAAAAATCGAAACGTCGCTGTTTAACAACAACTGCCAGCTAGACTGCAGAGAATGTACCAATAAAGGTGGGTTTAGCCCTGTTATGTACGACGTATTAGCAAAGAATGGCTCTATTCTAACAGCAAAAGTGAGCGTGCTTCATCTGCAATTGCTGCTGGCAGAACTGAGCGGTTGCTCAGCGATAGCTGTTGGCAATTAAACCCACCATGCTTTCGGCGGCACCAATATGCGGCAGTAATTGAATGCTTTTATCCGGCCATTTTGCTTGGGCAGCCTCTATTTCACGGGGCACATCGCTGACCACATGACTGCCTGAGGCTAAAAAGTAAGGTAGCACGCTGACGCTGCTGCTGCCGTTGTTAAAGCAGTCGTCCAAGGCGCTTTGGATTGAAGGCTGGGCCAGTTCTAAAAAAGCAACTTGGACTGCAGTGCTGGGCAGTTGTAAGTGTTCAGCGACTTTTTGTGCCAGTATTCTGACTTCTTCATTGGATGCTGCGCGACGGCTGCCGTGAGCGACGATCAGTAATTGCTGCATGCTGTGCTGTCCTGTGTGAGATCTAGATCGACAATACTCTGTGAGTTTGTCTGCGGAATAATTTCAATACAACAGTTTTCGCGGATAAAACCAAGCCTGTTGTTACCTTGCGGCAAAAGTCCATGATGCAAGCTTAATTGAGCGACCTTAGCCAAAGAGATAATTTTTGCCAGCCTGCACTGTCTGCCGGTTGAAACAATGTTACATTTGATAGTTATTTTAATTAATAACAACAAGGTTAGTTCATTATGAGTGCCTACTATCAATTTATCGATAAACAAACAGATGCAACAGGCGCTGTCACCGCTCGCTATAGCTCCACTATCCATGCACAAGGTGCGTGGAATGAGCATGAGCAACATATGGCACCGGCCAGCGGTATTATTGCAGCAGAATTAGCAAGCTTTCAGCCCCGTGATGATGTGCGGATTGGGCGCATCAGTTATGATATTTTTGGTTTGATTGCGGCTGGAGACTTTACCATTACCACTCGGGTAATCCGTCCCGGCAAAACCATTGAGCTGCTGGAGTCCGACATGCAAGCCGATGGCCGCACCTGCATTGTTGCTAGGGCTTGGCGCATGTGCATCCAAGACAGTAGTGAAATAGCTGCTTTAGAAGATCATAGTGTTGTGCAGCCTGAAGCACTGCCAGTCTGGGAGGGCATGGCGCGCTGGCCCGGTGGTTATATTCAAAGTTTGGAAGTCAGAACCGATGAACATCATCGCCGTGCCGGTAAGGGCATTGTCTGGCTTAACAATGAAAAAGAGATGATAGAAAACCAACCCACCAGTGACTTTGTCCATTTAATGGGCATGGTGGATACCGCTAACGGCGTTGTCCCGCGCCAAGATGATAAGTTTACGTGGGGTTTTCCCAATTTGGATTTGCAGATTCATTTGCACCGTCTCCCCACAGGCCGCTGGCTGGGCTTGGAAACCGTGCAGCAGTATGGCAATGACGGCATAGGCCTGACCAGTTCCGTATTGCACGATGTGCAGGGCCCATTTGGCCGCAGTGAACAGATTTTAACCTTGCGTAAGGTGAACTAAAAACAGCCTCTGCGAGGGGTTATAATGCACTTAATGTTGCCCAACCTCTCGCTGAGAACCGTCCCACAGCACGCAACAGCGACTGTGTGTGGTTGCTGAGTTATCGCGTTGGCTTAGTAAGTGAAAGCACCGTTTTATCAAGATGGTTTTTTTTGCGTTAAACTAAGCCAGTTGTGCAGACGGAATCCGTGGTTCTGCAGCGGGTAACTCTACCCCAATATTTAATCTTTCGTCCGGAGCGGGCCGGCCTTTATGCAGTCAATGAGATGCAGTCAATGAGCCGAGAGGCTCAGTGAGGTTTTAGTTGATCACCCTAAGTCCAATTAAACGCCGTGTTGTGTATGTCGTTATTTTTGAGATATTCGCTATTTTATTTTCCACTCTAGCCCTTATGGCGTTAAGTGGGAGTGCCGCCCAGGAGTCGCTGCCGGTAGCGGTTATGGTGTCTGTTATCGCCGTGACCTGGAACTATGTTTACAACACCTTTTTTGAGTCGTGGGAGCGGCGTAAGAGAATCAAGGCACGTACGCTAAAAGTGCGCTCTATCCATGCCCTTGGTTTTGAAACGGGTTTGTTTTTGTTTTGCCTGCCGATTTACATGCTGTGGTACAGCGTCGGAGTGTGGCAAGCCACCACCATGCAAACCGCACTGATGATTTTCTTTTTAATCTATACCTTTGTATTTACCCTGCTGTTCGACAAGGTGTTCACGCTGCAGCATCTGACTGAAAACTAATGTGTACTGAAGCAACCGCCCGTTAAAGAGCTGGGAATCTAACAACCAGAGACTTTTATTGCGACGGCGATAGATTACAATAGCTCAGTTTGCAGGCGGAAACCGTGGCTCTGCAGTAAGGGAAAGTTCTTTCCCTTGATCTTCTTTATTGACCGGGACGGACCGGCTCTTTTTGCATTTAAGAGCTGTGGCAGCTCTGTGGAGTTTCAGTTGATAACCTTAAGTCCGATTAAACGCCGTCTGCTCTACGTCAGTGTCTTTGAAGTATTGGGGATTGTTTTTGCTACTCTTGTTTTGATGGCGCTCAGTGGCGGCGATGCCAAGCAATCGTTACCAGTGGCCATTATCGTCTCCACCGCAGCGGTTATTTGGAATTTTATTTACAATACCCTGTTTGAAGCTTGGGAAACACGTAGACACATCCAAGCCCGCACTTTCAAAATACGCAGTATTCATGCCATTGGTTTTGAAGGCGGTTTGTTTTTGTTCTGCTTGCCGGTGTATATGTTGTGGTACGGGGTTGGGATTTGGATCGCATTGACCATGGAAGCCGCGCTGCTGCTGTTTTTCTTGGTATATACCTTTGTGTTTACCTTGGCGTTTGATCAGATATTTACTTTGCCGCATATGGCGCAAAGCTAGTCAGCACTGAGCTGGTGTGGCTGGCTGGCCTCAGCAGAAACCTATCGTTTTGGTTGAGCGTTTGAGCTTAAAAAGTGCAGCAACCCGGACATGACACCTCTGCAGTAAAGCACGCTAAAGCAGCAGTATCCTTCCGTAAAATCCTCAGGTTAAGCTGAACAAATTGCAGTCGGCTGGGTCTGATACAGTGTCAGGCTCATCTGCTAAAAACCAGCATTTAGAGGGTGTCGAAGCATGGCTTCTGGATCAGTGGCACCCGCCATTACGCTCGAGGTTGTGCTGCTCCAAGCGTGGCTTTACTGGACGATTATATTCAGAGCAAGACCTGGGTTATCGCAATGCTCCATCCTTGCACTAAAAGTACGAGGTCTTACGCGGCCTCGATAAAGTGATATGTGGTTACGCCGATCATTTAAATTAAGATAAAATCCACCTGGTAAGGAGTGAGTAGCGCAGCCCACACCTAAAATACTGGACTGACCAAGGACCCTATAGATACAAACTTCGGCCATTAGCTCAGGTTTCTTATGAAAAAAATTGCAATTATTGGCACAGGTCCCACCGGTATCTATACTTTATTTGCACTGCTTAAAAGTACCGCGCCCCCCTCGATAACTCTTTTTGAAAAAGCTTCTCTGGCCGGAGTGGGAATGCCCTATAGCGCTGTAGATAATAACCAGCTGATGTTAGCCAATATCGCCAGCATTGAAATACCCCCGCTTACTGCAACCTATTTACAGTGGCTCCGTGCTCAGGACGCAGCTTTTTTGGCGCGTTTTGCGGTGGCTAAAGCAACCCTGCATGATCGCGAGTTTTTGCCGCGCATTTTACTGGGGCAGTATTTTCGTGATCAGTTCTTAGCGTTGCTTGAACTGGCCAGACAGCGCGGATTTAAGGTCAGTGTGCAGCAATCCTGCAGCGTCGACGACCTTGAAGTCTCAGCACAAGGGGTGCAGTTGTGGGCTGCAGGGAGCCAGACAGCACAATGGTTTGATTTTGCCGTGATTGCCACCGGGCATGTTTGGCCGGATGCAGGAATGGCAACTGAGCATTACTTTCCCAGCCCATGGTCGGGACTGCTGCAAACACCTGTTGCTGCGGGCCAGATCGGCATTATGGGCACATCACTGAGTGCCATTGATGCCGCTATGGCGGTAGTGGTTCAGCATGGTGAGTTTGTGGCGTATGGCCAAGAGCAACTGCGCTTCGATATCGCTCCTGCGAGCAGGGAGCTGCGTCTGACCTTAATGTCGCGCTCAGGTATTTTGCCCGAGGCTGATTTCTATTGCCCCATTCCTTATGAACCCTTGGCAGTGGCGACGCCGCAAGCGATTGCCCAAGAAATCGCTGCGGGTTCTCGGGGTTTGCTGGACCGTATCGGTATTTTGGTTTTCCAAGAGCTCACTTTAGCCGATCCGCAGTGGAGCAAACGGCTGTCACTTAACAGTTTGGATGTGGACAGTTTTCCTAGTGCCTATTTTAACGATAGAGCGCGTTATAATGCTTTTCATTGGGCGCAATACAACCTTGCTCAAGTCGAGCGTAACCGCAAGGAACAGCGCACCGTGCCGTGGCGTTACACCATTTTGCGTTTGCACGAGGCGGTGCAGGACATAGTGCCGCATTTAGATGAGCGCGACAGACAGCGCTTTATAAGTGGACTGTGCAAGGTGTTTATCGACAACTATGCGGCCATTCCACCAGAATCCATTCGTCGTCTTTTGGCGTTACGAGATGCTGGCGTGATCGATATTGTGGCGTTGGGTCACGACTATCAACTGGATGTGCAAGAGCAACAGACGGTGCTGGTTAGCGCCGGCAAACGCACCACTTTTGATGTATTTATCGATGCCCGTGGACAGCGTCCGCTGCAGAGCCAAGACCTGCCATTTCCTCGACTTAGACAGCAGTTGATCTTGGCTGGTGGAGAGCGACCTGAGGTCGGCGAAGACTACAGTTTATTGGCACCCGACTGCGCGCGCGGCCGTATCGCCCTAGCAGCATTGCCTTATCTGCTGCACAAGCAACCTTTTGTCCAAGGTATTACGGTGAGCGCGCAAATCGGCGCGGCAATAGCGGCGACGCTGATTGACTGAGCATGGCATGCCCTCTGCCCAGCGCTAGCTTTAAACGTAAGTTAGAAGTGATGGCGGGTATTGCCGCATCGTTCAGGTGATACTCTAAAAGTAGGTCGACCCTTTAGGGCGACAAATTTTTCAGACGCTGCTGTGTTCCTTAACGTCTTCCGAGCTGTGCGCATTGGAGTTGTTTGTGCTGTTAATGCATTGGGGCGTTTATAACGCCCATGTCGGCCTAAAGGCGCGACCTACAAAAACGACCTACCTGAGCGACTACGAAGAGCCTATGTATGTACAACAGGCTGCAGAAGCTGGCGATGCTTTGCAGGTTAATGGAGGATTGTAACGCATAAAAAAGGGCGCAAATAATGCGCCCTTTTATCTTGCTAGTCGGTATTAACCGTAGATATCAAAGACGCCTAAGATTTGGCCTAACCACATATGGGTTAGCAAACTGGCGATATAGCCCAAGAAGATCACTGGCGTCCAGCGCAAGTGGCTCATAAAGGTATAGTGACCGCGCGCTGCACCCATCAGGGCAACACCGGCAGCAGAACCTACCGAGAGCAAGCTACCACCCACACCCGCCGCTAAAGTAACCAGCAGCCAATGGCCATGACTGATGGTTGGGTCCATTTCCAACACCGCAAACATCACTGGAATGTTATCCACAATGGCAGAAATTACACCGATGCCAAAGGCTGCCCAGGTTGGACCTAGACCATCAAATAAGAGGCCAGATACTAATTCTAAGTAGCCGAGATAGCCCAAGCCACCCACACACATCACGACACCGTAGAAGAATAACAAGGTGTCCCACTCAGCACGGGCAACGTTTTTGAAAATATCAAAAGGTACCACGCTACCTAAATAACGCAGTCTTTCGAGCTTCTCATCCTCAGCTTTTTGCTCTGCTGCGGTACGCTTTTTGGCTAACGATGCCGGCAGGGTAACACGGAGGAAGTAACCGAAAAACTGCAAGTAACCTAAGCCGACCATCATGCCAAATACCGGTGGTAGACCTAAGAACTGGTGGCCAAGAACTGCGGTAATAATGGTCAGTAAAAAGAACATCATTACGCGCTTAGCACCACGCTTGAGTTCAACTTCTTCGCTGATAGTGGCAGGCTTTCCTTTAGGAATAAAGAAGCTCATGATCAGCGCTGGTACCATAAAGTTCATTACAGATGGCAGGAATAAGTCGAAAAACTCGAGGAACTGTACTTTGCCCGCTTGCCAAACCATCAGTGTAGTAATATCACCAAATGGACTGAAAGCACCGCCGGCGTTAGCAGCAACAACAATGTTGATACAGCACATCGCAATAAAGCGTTTTTGGCCTTCGGCCACCTTGAGTACCACCGCACACATCAGCAAAGCTGTGGTTAAGTTATCTGCTACTGGTGAAATAAAGAACGATAAAATACCAGTGATCCAGAACAGCGACTGGTAGCTAAAGCCTTTGCGCACCATCCAAGCACGTAAACCTTCAAATACACGGCGCTCTTCCATGGCGCTGATATAGGTCATCGCCACCAGCAAGAAGAGCATCAGCTCACTAAAATCAAGGAAATTGCGGCTAAAAGCCGACTTAGTCGCAGCTGGATCTGTACTAACGACCCCAACCAGCACCCAGATAAGTCCCGCCGCAATTAAAACTGGCTTGGACTTACGCAACTGTAGTTTTTCCTCAGCGACGACAACCATATAGGCGATGGCAAAGATAAAAACTGCCAAGTAACCAGCAAGGGTTGTTGTAGCATTTAAGTGATCTGCCGCTCCAGCAAGCTCGCTGGCTAAAGCAGGTGCTGACAGCAGTGCAGCAGCAACAAATATACATAAACTTCGCAGCATAAGGATTTCTCAAAGTAGGCCAAAGGAAGTGTAGCAGTACGATACGGGCTACGGACGGTTACAAATGGTAACAAGAAAAAACAAATTTCGCATGGGGTTGGCGATAATTATTTTATTTAAAACGTATCCAAACGTTTTTGCCCAAATCCCTGATCTAATCCTGTTTGAATGCAGCTCTGGTAGGACTGTGCTGACGCATTAAATCCACACAAACACCTTCAAGAAAAGCAGCTTAAGCGGCTGAGCTTTACATGAATGAGCAAGCAAGGAAGCGTTTAAAATTTGAGTTCCCAGAAGCCTAACAACAAAGCTGCAGACTTACATGTGGGTCAGGGCTATTTCGTGGCTAAGTATCGAGCAGTGCAGGCCTGCATACCATTGTTCCTAAGTCTAAGCGAAAACTTTCAGCGCGCGCGGGGCTGTTTGGTGTTTTGTATTTTTTTTGTGAGAACAGCCATATCTCTGTGCAAAAGTACCCACCACTGTGCTGTAGTCTGTTATCGCCCATCAATGAGCGACTTACATACAAGGTCGACCTATATTACCTAGATAAAAATCGATCTACATTCATAGTGGCGGGTAATTATCATTGCTGTGGATTGTTGGTTTTCTGCAAGCCTTGATTTTACTGGGGTAATGGACTGTTGTGGGCAAGCATGAACTCTACTCGATGTTCTGCACCTGCTCGCGCATTTGTTCAATCAATACCTTTATATTGACTGCAGCTTGAGTGGAGCGCGGATCAATGGCTTTGGAGCCTAAGGTATTGGCTTCACGATTGAGCTCTTGCATAAGAAAGTCCAGTCGTCGGCCGACCGCACCGCCAGATTTAAGCACTCGATGGACTTCGCTGATATGAGTGGTGAGGCGATCGAGTTCTTCAGCCACATCACTTTTCTGCGCCAGCAACACCAATTCTTGCTCAAGACGCTGCGGATCAATTTCCAGTTGTAACTCTTGGCAGCGGGCAAGAATTTTTTGCCGATGGATCTCCAACATTTCCGGCACCAGTTCACGTAGCACACTGGTTTCCTGTTGAATGGCGCTCAGGCGTTCGCTTATTAAACGGGCTAAGTCCGCACCTTCACGGCCACGGCTTTCTTTTAATTCCTGCAATGCTTGGCTAAATAGAGCAATGGCGGCGCTGTTAAGTGCTTGGCTGTCTACCGATTGACTGCTGAGTATGCCAGGCCAGGCCAGTACTTCGAGTGGGTTGAGCGCAGCGGGCTGCTTGATTTGCTGAGCAATTTGCTCTGCGGCGTGAATCAATTGCTGGGCGCGTTTGTGGTCGACCTGCAAAGCGGACTCGCTGGATGATTCAGTCAGGCGTAATGTGCACTCGACTTTACCTCGAGAGAGGCCGTTACGCAGTGTTTCGCGGACTGTTGCTTCTATTTCGCGCAAATTGTCTGGCAGGCGTAAGTGTGGCTCTAAGTAACGGTGATTAACCGAACGTAATTCCCAACTGAGCGTGCCATAGCTACCGTTTTGCTCGACACGAGCGAATGCGGTCATACTGTGCACCATAAGGAATCTCCAAATCTAAAAGGCATGAATAATGGGGTAATTGTAGCGAAAATTTCAATCGGTTGTGTTTACAATACTGATATTGGGGTGTTCTATCCCTATAATGCTGCATTCATATTTTAAAACAGGAATATTAAATGACTCGTCCTAGTGGCCGCGAACTCGATCAACTGCGTCAGGTGCGTATTACCCGTAACTTTACTTGCCATGCTGAAGGGTCAGTTTTAGTTGAGTTTGGTAACACTAAAGTGATTTGCACCGTGAGTGTAGAGAATGGCGTACCACGTTTTTTAAAGGGCCAAGGACAAGGTTGGTTAACTGCTGAATACGGTATGTTACCCCGTGCTACCGGTGGCCGTACGCGCCGTGAAGCAACCAGCGGTAAGCAAGGTGGCCGCACTTTAGAAATTCAGCGTTTGATCGGCCGTTCTTTGCGTGCCGCGCTGGATATGAGCAAGATGGGTGAAAACACCCTCTATGTCGACTGTGATGTTATTCAAGCCGATGGCGGTACACGCACTGCAGCCATCACTGGGGCAATGGTGGCTTTGGTGGATGCGCTGGATGTCATGAAAGAGCGCAAAATGCTCAAAAACGGCTCACCACTGAAGCAAATGATTGCTGCGGTATCCGTGGGTATTTATCAAGGTGTGCCAGTGCTGGATTTGGATTATCCAGAAGACTCTACCGCAGAGACGGATCTAAACGTGGTGATGACCGACGCTGGTGGCTTTATTGAAGTGCAGGGGACTGCTGAAGGCACACCATTTGTAGCAGATGAACTCAATGCCATGTTGGCGCTGGCCGATAAAGGTGTGCGTGAATTGTTTGCTTTGCAGCAAACAGCACTGCAAAGTGAGTAACCATCAATAATCACCAGAGGAGATGGTAATGGACGAACAAGCGCAAGTACCAGTTACTCCAGAACAGCCAGAGCTGAGCAACGAAGTAAAGCAGTGGGCTATGCTGACTCATGTTGCGGCTTTCGCAGCTTTCTTGATCCCTTTCGGTAATATCATTGGCCCGCTATTGGTGTGGCAACTGAAGAAGGACCTGGGCCCTTATGTTGAGCAAAACGGCAAAGAGGCAGTGAACTTTCAGATTACCATCGCCATTGCAGCGCTCGTTTGCACGATGCTGTTGTTTGTTCTGGTGGGAGCTTTATTGCTGCCGATATTAGGCTTGTACTGGCTGGTGTTGACCATTATTGCTGGGGTTAGAGCTAATAATGGTGTTGCCTACCGTTATCCATTGACCATTCGCTTTATTAAGTAAAGCGAGCTGGTGTCAAAGCAGTGTAACCCCAGCCGAATTTAGCTGGGGTTACATTCAGGCTGATTTTAAACACTGAGTACCCAGTCATAATCAACACTGAAGGGAGCATGCTGGGAAAAACGCGGTTGTCGATATAATTTAGCGCTGCGCACGGTGCGGCGCATGCCTTGGGTTAAAAACTGGTAATCAAAACGCCAGCCTAAATTAAGCAGTTCGGCTTGTTCACTGTCAGCCCACCAGCTGTACAATTCGCCCTCACGATTGACTTCGCGCAGCGCATCGATATAACCCATGGTGCCAGTGATTTCACCCATCCACGCCCGCTCGGCGGATAAAAAGCCGGTTTCTTGCTGACAGTCGCGCCAGTGTTTTACATCCAGCTTGTTATGGGCAATATAGGTGGACATGCAGTAAATGTAGTCACGACGTTTACGGCGCTGCTTATCAAGGTAGCGAGCAAAGTCATCCATAAACTTAAATTTTTGGTTCAGCTCTGCTTCGCCGCTGTAGCCGGATGGCATTAACACGCTGGCGATACTGACTTTATCGAAGTCAGCTTGAATATAGCGGCCGTAACGGTCTGCAGACTCAAAGCCTAGGTTGGGAATAATCGCTTTGGGTTGCAAGCGCGTATAAATTGCTACCCCGCCTTGGGTGGGTTGCTCAGCATCGCAGGCGTAGCAAAAATATCCATGCAGCTGCACTTCAGGCGCTTCCATTTCATAGGCACTGGCGCGAGTATCTTGCAGGCAAATTACATCTGCATTCTGCGTCTGCAGCCAGCCAAGTAAGCCTTGTTCAATAGCGTTGTGAATCCCATTCACATTTACACTAATAACCCGCATGGAATAGCCTCTATAAAAAAAGAGTGTGTATGATACCGAACGTATTTAAATTTGGCTAAACCCAACGTGTTTAAGGACCCTTTTATGCAGGCATATCAACGAGAGTTTATTCAGTTCGCACTGGAGCGCGGTGTGTTGCGCTTTGGTGAGTTTACCTTGAAGTCAGGACGAGTGAGCCCTTATTTTTTTAATGCGGGGCTGTTTGACTCAGGTTTAGCCTTAGCTAAGTTAGGCCGTTTTTATGCACAAGCGCTTATGGACAGTGGCGTGTCTTACGATGTGCTGTTTGGGCCAGCCTATAAAGGGATTCCCTTGGCAGCCACAACCGCAGTGGCGTTGGCTGAGCAGCATCAGCGTGATGTGCCTTGGTGCTTTAACCGTAAAGAAGCCAAGCAGCACGGTGAAGGCGGCAGCTTAGTGGGTGCGCCTTTAGCTGGCAAAGTACTGATTGTGGATGATGTGATTACGGCAGGCACTGCAATTCGTGAAGTGATGCAAATTATTCAGGCGCAAGATGCCCAAGCGGCTGGAGTTCTGATTGCTTTAGATCGCCAAGAACGCGGTACGGGCGAACTGTCAGCGATTCAAGAAGTAGAGCGTGATTTTAATATACCGGTGCTGAGTATTGTTTCGCTGCAACAGGTTTTACAGTTTTTAGCTGAAAGCCCAGAGCTTAAACAGTACCTGCCTGCGGTCGAGCGTTACCGTGAAAACTATGGCATCGAATAGTCGCTGAGCGGCTGTTTTGCCCCTTGCTCAGTTAAGCGGCTGGCGCAGATTTTAACCTCGCGCTGGCTTGAGCCAAGTGCCATACATTGTATGTGCAACCGTTGTTTTACAGAAGTTCTGCGCAAAATAGCGTAAGATGATCTGTCGTGCTTGCTTTAATCAGTAAGTTTTTAGGCAATAATTGTGCGTTTTTAGCGGCTTAAATAGACTGTTGAGTGCGCAATTTTGGGTGATCAGCTAGGCTTAACGGAATAACCAAATAAGAGTTCAGCCACATTTTATAATTGAGTGGCAATTAATAATACCGTAGTCTATGCCCTCTTTTAGTAAGACGGTTACCCTTTTTTCGGACTGAATCCGACACCTTGGGAAGTAAATCTTCCCACCCTTTAATGGCGATTAAGTCGCGTTTTAGCGTGATTAATCGTAGCTTTTTGCTACTTATATGTAGCTATCTTTCTTCCCTTAGGGGATGCCCCAACAAGTGGGCCCAGGTTAAGCCTTGAGGCTTTATTCTGTCCTGAGCCTGCGTAGAGTGGAGAGTAGCCATGACTCAATCAATAAAAATAACGCCTATCAGTGATGAAGGCCTAACAGAAAATACACGCTTTCAGGTCTATACCGACCGCCAGTTTGATAAAATTGAACCGCTGCAAAAATTAACTGAAGAGCAGCGTTTTGAAATGCGTGTGGTGGCCAGTGTGCTGCCGTTCCGTGTTAACCAGTATGTCATTGACGAGTTGATCAATTGGGATGATGTGCCCAATGATCCAATCTTCCAGCTAACATTTCCACAGCGTGGCATGTTGGACCCTGCTGACTATGACTTGATGGCACAGGCTCTGCGTGATGACTTACCCCGTGCCGAGATCACCAAGCTGGCCCGTGAAATTCAAGCGCGCTTGAATCCCCACCCAGCCGGCCAGCAAGAAATGAACGTGCCGATGCTGGATGAAGAGCCGCTGGATGGTATGCAGCATAAATACCGTGAAACGGTGCTGTTTTTCCCCAGCCAAGGGCAGGTATGTCACAGCTATTGTACGTTCTGCTTCCGTTGGGCACAGTTTGTTGGCAATAAAGAGCTGCGTTTTGCCAGTAATGAAGCGGAGTCGTTACACCGTTACCTAGAGGCAGACAAAAAGATTACTGACCTGCTGATTACCGGTGGTGATCCTATGGTGATGAAAACTCGCCACGTGGTCAGTTATTTAGAGCCGTTGCTTAAGCCTGAGCTGGATCACTTACAAACCGTGCGTATTGGTACTAAAGCCCTGACCTTCTGGCCACAGCGCTTTGTCACCGATGATGATGCAGAAGAGTTGCTAGAGCTGTTTACCAAGCTGGTTGATGCCGGTAAGCACATTGCCATTATGGCGCACTTTAACCACTGGCGTGAGATGGAAACCCCGATTGTACGTGAAGCGATTCGTCGCATCCGTGCCACCGGTGCAGTGATTCGTGCGCAAGCGCCTTTAGTCCAGCATATCAATGATGATCCTGATGTATGGGTGCGGATGTGGCGTACCCAAGTGCGGTTAGGCATTATTCCGTACTACATGTTTGTTGAGCGTGACACCGGTGCTAAGCGTTACTTTGAAGTGCCTTTGGTGCGTGCTTATGAAGTCTACCGTCAAGCCATTCAACAAGTGTCTGGTCTGGCCCGTACCGCCCGTGGCCCGTCCATGAGTGCTGGTCCTGGTAAGGTTGAGATTCAAAGTATCATTGAGCTCAATGGTGAGAAGGTGTTTGTTTTACGCTTTATTCAAGGGCGTAACCCAGATTGGGTACAGCGCACTTTCTTTGCTAAATACGATGAAAATGCCACTTGGTATGACGATCTAGTACCTGCATTTGGTGAAGAGAAGTTTTTCTTTACCGATGAGTACGAAGCAATGTGTCAGGCTGAGGGGCAGATAGCCGGCGAATAAGCACTAACGCCCGCATGCTAAGTGCGGGCGTTTTAGTTACAGTTTAATCGACTTGATGGGTCACCCAGCCTCAGCTGTTGGTAATTAAAGTACCCACGCCATGATCAGTAAAGATTTCTAGCAGTACTGCGTTAGGCACGCGACCATCAATAATGTGCGCGGCATTAACCCCGCCTTGTACTGCATCTAAAGCACAGCGAATTTTTGGCAGCATGCCACCATAAATTGTGCCATCAGCAATCAGCTCATCCACCTGAGCGGTGTTTAAACCGGTCAGTACATTGCCTTGCTTATCCATTAAGCCAGCAATATTAGTCAGCAATATCAGCTTTTCAGCATTCAACGCTTCGGCAACTTTACCGGCCACTAAGTCGGCGTTGATATTGTAAGACTCGCCATTAGGTCCCACACCAATGGGGGCAATCACTGGGATAAAATCCCCTTGCACCAGCATATTGAGTAAGTCCGTATTGACGCTGGCTACTTCACCCACTTGGCCAATATCAATGATTTCTGGCTGTTGCATATCCTTATCTTGATGGGTGATTTGCAGTTTGCGCGCTCGAATCAGACGGGCATCTTTACCGGTTAAGCCGATCGCGCTACCGCCGTGGCTATTGATCAGGTTAACGATATCTTTATTCACCTGACCGCCGAGGACCATTTCTACCACGTCCATGGTTTGTCCGTCAGTCACCCGCATGCCACTGATAAATTCACTTTTAATATTTAAGCGCTTGAGCAAGTCAGCAATTTGCGGGCCGCCACCGTGGACCACTACGGGGTTGATGCCCACTGCTTTCATCAGAACAATATCGCGGGCAAAACCGGTTTTTAGCTCTTCGCTTTCCATGGCGTTGCCGCCGTATTTAATCACCAGTGTTTTGCCAACAAAACGGCGAATATAAGGTAAAGCCTCAGAGAGAACTTCGGCGACATGCACAGCATCAGCACGGTTGAGGGTCATTTTAACTAGGCTCCTATGGGTTAAAAAGGCAGGTCAAGGTCCGGCTCGATGGCCAGCAGCTGTTGGCGAAACAGGGTTTTGATCTGCTCGAGATCCGCTGTTGTTTCGCCTTCAAAGCGCAGTACCAGCATGGGTGTGGTATTGGACGCGCGGACTAAACCCCAGCTAGCAGGGAAGTCGGCACGAATGCCATCCAGCGTGGTGAGACTGGCGTCGCCCCAGTGCGCTTCATTTTGTAAGCGCTCAATGATTTTGAATTTGCTCTCTTCGGTGACTTCTATATTGATTTCAGGGGTGGATAAGTTGACCGGGAAGGCGGCAAATATGGTTTCGGCATCACGGCTGTCGTGGCTGAGAATCTCCAGCAAGCGCGCGGCACTGTAAATGCCGTCATCAAAGCCAAACCAGCGTTCTTTAAAGAATACATGACCGCTCATTTCACCGGCTAGCAGGGCACCGGTTTCACGCATTTTAGCTTTAACCAGTGAGTGTCCGGTTTTCCACATAATGGGGTTGCCGCCATTGGCGCTAATGACTTTGGCTAAACGGCGGGTACATTTCACATCAAAAATAATATCAGCCCCGGGATTGCGTGACAGCACATCTTGGGCAAACAGCATCATTAAATGATCGGAATAAATAATGCGCCCAGTGTTGGTGACAATACCTAAGCGGTCGGCATCGCCATCAAAGGCAATGCCAATGTCGGCCTTGTCAGACTTGACTCGGGCAATCATTTCTTGCAGGTTTTCTGGCTTGCCGGGATCAGGATGATGGTTGGGGAAGGTGCCGTCCACATCGCAATACAGGGGGATAACAGTGCAGCCCAAGGCTTCGAGGAGTTGTGGACCAATCACGCCGCCGACACCATTGCCGCAGTCCACCACGACGCGCATGGGTTTAGCCAGACTGATATCAGCGCAAATATGCTCAAGATAGCGCTGTAGCAGGGCAACTGTGTTGAGAGTGCCGCTGCCGCTTTCGATATCCTGCTGGATAATGCGGGTGTGCAATGCAGTGATGCGTTCATTGGCCAGAGTTTCGCCGGCAAGGACGATTTTAAAGCCATTGTAATCTGGCGGGTTGTGGCTACCGGTAACCATCACCCCTGAAGTGGCTGCCAGTACGTTGGTGGCAAAGTACAGCACTGGGGTTGGCACCATGCCCAAGTCTGTGACATTGCAGCCGCTATCGCGCAAGCCTTGGGTCAGTGCCTGTACCATTGCCGGCCCTGAGAGACGGCCATCACGGCCCACCACTACATTGGCTTCACCATGGGCGCGGCTTTCGGTACCCACCGCTCGGCCAATCCAGTAAGCAGTATCGGTGGTTAAGGTTCGGTCAATAATGCCGCGGATATCGTAAGCACGAAAAATACCGCTTGGCACATCTTGGGCAGTGCTGGCTGCCGGTGTGTGTTGCTCAGCATCGAGAGAGTGATTAGGCAAAATTTAAATATCCTGGGTTGGTGAAGTGGGCGCATAGGGCGTTGGCCCGCTGGGTTACTGCTGGCCAGTGTGGCCGAAGCCGCCGTCAGCTCGCTCACTGGCACTAAAACTATCGGTAATATCCAATTGCGCCTGAATAATCGGGACTAAGACCAGTTGCGCGATACGGTCACCGGGCTCAATGGTGAATACACTATCGCCGCGGTTCCAGCACGAAATCTGTAACTGGCCTTGATAGTCAGAGTCGATTAAGCCAACCAAGTTGCCTAGAACAATACCGTGTTTATGCCCCAGTCCAGAGCGGGGTAAAATCATCGCGGCCACTGTGCGGTCTTCAATAAAGATGGCTAAACCGGTGGGGATCAGTTGAGTTTGTCCAGGCTCCAGTTGCAGGCTACTATCGAGCATTGCGCGTAAATCAAGGCCAGCAGAGCCGCTTGTGGCGTATTCAGGTAATGGAAACTCGTTGCCAAGGCGCGAGTCGAGAATTTGAGTTTGGATGCGGCGCATAATTAAACCTTGTTAATGGAAGTGGCAATAAAGTCGATCAGTTGACGCGCTATTTTATCTTTACTGGTTTGCGCAAAAGACGTTTGCTGCTGTTGGCGGTCGATAATGGTGATGGCATTGTCATCGCTGTTAAAACCGATCTCTGCGTTGGCAACATCATTGGCGACAATCAGGTCAAGATTTTTTTCGCGCAGCTTGCAGGTGGCGTACTCTAATAGTTTTTGTGTTTCTGCGGCGAAGCCAACACTAAAAGGTCGATCAGCGCGGTTGGCAATGGTGGCTAAGATATCGGGGTTGCGGATCAGCTTTAAGGTCATACCGTCAGCGCTGCTGGGGTCTTTTTTCATTTTCTGCTTGGCACTGACCTCGGGGCGGTAATCGGCCACCGCTGCCGCAGCTATAAGTATATCGCAGGGCATCGCCGCTTCGCAGGCGGCCAGCATATCCTCGGCACTGATCACATCAACGCGCTTAACTCGGTCTGGGGTGGGTAAATACACGGGGCCACAGACTAGGGTGACCTGAGCGCCAGCTTCCGCAGCAGCTTCAGCGAGGCTAAAGCCCATTTTGCCGGAGCTGTGATTGGTGATATAGCGCACCGGATCAATGTCTTCACGGGTGGGGCCGGCAGTAATTAACACATGTTTGCCGGTTAAGGCTTGATGAGCAAATAAGTCTGCGGCATTTTGCGCCAACACTTCTGGCTCCAGCATCCGGCCATAACCAATATCACCGCAGGCTTGTACACCAGAACCCGGACCAAGTAATTTAAAGCCTCGCTGGCTCAGGAGCGCAGCGTTGGCTTGGGTGGCAGGATCAGCCCACATGGCTTGATTCATCGCCGGCGCTAAAGCAACAGGTGCATCAGTGGCCAGCACCAGCGTGGTCAATAGATCATTGGCTGCTCCTTGCACTAAGCGTGACATCAAGTCAGCGGTGCAGGGTGCCACTAAAACTAAGTCAGCCCAGCGCGCCAACTCTATGTGGCCCATGGCCGCTTCGGCTTTAGGGTCGAGCAAGTCAAGGTGTACGGGGTTGCCGGACAACGCCTGCAGGGTTAGTGGGGTAATGAACTCTTGGGCACCGCGGGTCATCACCACATGCACATCAGCGCCAAGGTCACCGAGACGGCGTACCAGTTCTGCGCTCTTATAAGCGGCAATGCCGCCGCCAATGCCAACAATAATGCGTTTTTGAAACAGCCTTTGCATGGGTCTGCCTGTGTTTGAAGTTGTATTTATAGTAAGAAAATGGCCAATCGGTCAATTTTGACTAAGATAACATAGCCGCTGTTAGAGAGGCAGTAGCTTAAAGCCGTGTCGCTGCGCTCAATGCTTGCAGCGCGGATTAGATGATAAGGAGTTCGTCTATGAGTATGCAAAGTTGGCCGGTGAAGGAAAGGCCCCGTGAGCGTTTATTAGAATATGGTGCAAATGTTTTATCCGACGCTGAATTACTAGCGATTTTCCTGCGCACCGGTGTGCGTGGCCGTAATGCAGTTGAGCTGGCGCGCGACTTGTTATCCGAATTTGGGGGTTTGCGTCAGTTGCTGGAGGCAGATGAAAGCAGCTTTACCAGTCACTTAGGTTTGGGGCCGGCAAAGTATGCCCAGCTGCAAGCTGTATTAGAAATGGGTCGACGCCATTTGGCCGCCAGTATTCAGCGTGAGTCAGCCTTAGAGAGCCCGCAGGCAGTGAGGGATTTCTTAAAAGCCAAGTTGCGCCATGAGTTGCATGAGGTATTCGCCTGTTTGTTTCTGGATACAAAACATCGGGTGCTGGCCTTCGAGGTGCTGTTTTACGGCACCATTGATGGCGCCAGTGTGTATCCGCGGCAAGTGGTCAAAAGAGCATTGGCCAATAATGCAGCAGCTTTAATTCTGACCCACAATCATCCCAGTGGCGTAACTGAGCCCAGCCAAGCGGATAAGATTTTAACGGAACGGTTAAAAGAGGCGCTGGCCTTGGTCGATGTGCGGGTTTTAGATCACTTTATTGTTGGTGATGGCGAACCTTTATCCATGGTTGAGAATGGTTGGATGTAGTTTAAAATGCGGCTGCTGCGGCAGTTGGTAAAAATGTGCTGTCCTTGATTTTACTAAAAAGAGCTGGTATAAAGCACGGCTCGATTCTAAGAGAATCAGCTTAGACGCTTTTATTAAGTGTCCCTGTTGTTCCTTAGCGCAGACTGGGTGATAATATACATGTTATGAAAACCATCATGTTTTTAACGACCTACGAAATCCAATTACGTTTTACAGCAGCCAACCCATGCTGGGTTGAGCATGTGGTTTATGAGGGCTGAGATATGTCA
>CAZEZR010000027.1:0-33498 GCA_964516465.1 uncultured Thiopseudomonas sp.
GGCGTGATGACTTGTAATCAGTAGGTCCCGAGTTCGACTCTTGGTGCCGGCACCAGTTAAAAAGAAAGCCTCGCAGTAATGCGGGGCTTTTTTGTATCTGTAATTTGGTTTTATTGGCGCAACGCTGTTGGTAGTCGCTTATTTTCACCCATCTTTTTTGTGAGTTTCTGCATCCTTTAACTTTAATATCTTGTTGTCTCCACCGAAGTGGCCTGCGCATTTCGTTCAATCTGTTGTGCTAGAAAAAATCTATTGTTGCGTTGGCTTGGTAAGAACTCTAACCACTGCTGTTATAAATCTGTGTGGTTTCGCTTTGCAACACATCTCCCTAGACTCCACCTATCCACTGCAGGAAAACTTTATGAAACTTCTAAAACACTTTGCAACGCTGACTCTATTGTCGGTTTTCTCTTATGCTCAAGCAGCTGATGGCTTAATTACTGTTAAGAGCCCTTACTCTGCCAAAGCGACCATGGATAAACTTGAGGTTATCGTCAAAGAATAAAGGACTGAATGTTTTTGCTCGTATCGACCACGGGGCGGGCGCAGCTAAGATCGGTACAGCGCTGCGGCCAACAGAGCTGCTGATCTTTGGCAATCCACAAGGTGGTACACCACTAATGGAGTGCGCGCAAACAGTGGGCATTGATCTGCCGTTAAAAGCCTTAGTTTGGGAAGATGCAGCAGAGCAAGTGTGGTTAGGCTATAACGATCCTGTGTACTTAATCGAGCGCCATACAGCAGACGAGTGCCCAGCAGCTAAAAATCTACAAAAGGCATTAGCAGCATTTGCCGCAGCGACTGTGGCGCCCTAATCGATATTATTTAAGCAAGTACTTTATGCTTGATCGCTCTCAACTGATAATTTAATGTTTATAGCGAAAAAACCTGCAGTAGAACTGTACCTATTGAGTCTTTACTGTTCTGGTTCTTACTGCAGCTGTGCTCAGTATTGCGTCTGAGCCAGCTAATCTTTTCGTCCTTAGTCAGCCTTATACGGTAAGACCTCCAGAATTCTGCTTACATTTGGCTGACAGAGGTGTTTGATTGTGCCCACCAGGGTGGTTGCTTTATAGCTACTATTTATCGAAACACGCCAGTGGCGCTAACTGTGTTTAAAATAATAGGTGCAATCCACTTGCTGTACTTAGCGTGGCAAGCCTTTGGGGATCAGCGAACCCGCTTGATGTTTCTCGATTATATGTATGCGCTCAGACTGAGCTTAAGAGGTAGAGGTGCGAGCTGTCTGAAATGGCGATTGCCGGCAGCTACGACTTAAGTTTTGTGAGAAAAACAGTGCATCAAGCGTAGAGTCTAATTAACTATACCTCGCTGAGGTTGTAGAGTGTCTATGGAGCCTTGGGACGTCCATATAGATATATAGAGTGAGCCTCAGCTAATGAGTTGTAATGTAGAAGACTGTTGTTTGAGTCAGCAGTTGGACTACAAAGTACAGACACATTTGCGAGGACACCATTATGAGCGATAAGCCCCTTCTAGAATGGACACCTTCACGGCGAGAGTTTTTGCTAGCCACTTCTGTTACGACCGCGGTCAGCGTCTTACCTTCTTGGGCCTATGCTGAACAGAATGATCCTGCTCCTCTAGAGCAGTATTTACCTGAGTATCTGAATGCCACAGAGTGGGCATTTGTCATGGCCGCCACTGCTCGCCTGATTCCAGCTGATGGCGATGGGCCGAGCGCCCATGAAGCACGGGTTCCGGTATTTATTGACCGTCAACTTGCCAGCAGTTATGGCATCGGTGCCGCTTGGTATATGGGTGGCCCACACGATCCCACTGCAGATCCAGCGTTGGGCTATCAAACGCCGCTCACTCCGAGACAAATTTACCGACAAGGTATTACTGCCATCAATGCTTGGTGCGATGAAGTGCATAAGAAACGCTTTGATAAGCTTGCGTCTGAGCAGCAAGATGAGATTTTGGCTGCTGTGCAGCAAGGCAGCATTGAGTTGGACGCAGAGCTGCGTGATTTTTTTACTCTTTTGTTGGGCAATACAAAAGAAGGTTACTTTTCGGACCCTAAATATGGCGGCAACCATAAAATGCTGGCGTGGTCGTATATCGGCTTCCCAGGCGCGCGTGCAAGCTTTAAAGAATGGGCCGAGCAGCACAATGTTCCTTACCCCTTGGGGCCTGTTTCAATTGCTGGCGAGAGGGCATAAATCATGGCACGTCAAGATCCCAAAAAAGATGTTGTTATTGTTGGCTTAGGTTGGACCGGCTCTATCCTCGGTATAGAGCTGGCCCAAGAAGGGCTGGAAATTCTCGCGTTGGAGCGTGGCGTAGACCGCGATACAGTCCCCGACTTTAAATACCCAAATATTGCCGATGAACTCAAATATGGTGTGCGTTGTGATTTGGCACAAAAACTATCCACCTCAACACTAACCATTCGCCGTAGAAGTGATGAGGTTGCGCGACCGTATCGTCAGCTGGGCTCGTTCTTGCCCGGTGATGGGGTTGGCGGCGCTGGAACACACTGGAACGGACACACGTGGCGACCACAGCCTGAGGAAATGCGCTTACGTTCCTATACCATTGAGCGTTTTGGCAGTCAGGCCATTCCCGATGATATGCTTTTAGAAGACTACCCTGTGAGCTATACAGAACTGGAGCCGTACTTGGATCGTTTCGAGTACATGGCTGGGATTTCTGGGCAGGCGGGGAATCTCAATGGAAAAATAATTCCAGGCGGTAATCCTTTTGAGGGGCCACGTTCACGGGATTATTGTATGCCAGCAATGCCGCAAACCTACGATGCAACGCTGTTTGCTGAAGCGGCCAAATCACTTGGCTATCACCCTTTTCCGCGGCCCGGCGCCATCGCTTCAGAGGCCTACGTCAATGAATACGGCATGCAGCTTGGCCCCTGCAGTTTCTGTGGTTTTTGCGAGCGCTTCGGTTGTTACAACTACTCCAAAGGTTCGCCGCATGTGTGCATTTTGGATGCATTGAAGCGCAAACCCAACTTTTCCTACAAGACCAAGAGTGAGGTGTTGCGGGTTGAATTGGCTGCTGATAAAAAAACCGCAACCGGCGTGACCTACTTTGATCACAATACTGAGGAAGAAGTCTTCCAGCCCGCTGACTTAGTGATTCTCTGCGCCTACCAGCTGCATAATGTGCATCTAATGCTCGTGTCAGGTATTGGTCAACCTTATAACCCTGCTACCGGTGAGGGCGCAACAGGACGCGGTTATGCCTATCAAATGAATGGTGGGGTGCAGTTGTTCTTTAAAGATAAAGCATTCAACCCGTTTGTCGGCACCGGTTCCAACGGCATGGTGATTGATGATTTTGGTATCAATCAGATTGATTTTGGCCGCGAAGGCTTTATCGGTGGCAGTTATATTTCCACTGGTACGTTCAATGGTCAGCCGATCCGTTCCATGCCGTTGCCGGCTGGCACCCCGTCGTGGGGCAAAGGCTGGAAAGAAGCCGTTGGCCAGTGGTATGGCCGTGCCATGAGTATCGGCTCCCATGGGTCGTGCATGTCCTATAAGGATTGCTATCTGGATTTAGACCCGACCTATAAAGACCAATTTGGTCGTCCAATGCTGCGCATGACCTTTAACTGGAATGATAATGATATTCGCATGACCCAGTTTATGCGGGTCAAGATGGAGGAGATCGCTAAACGCTTGCAGCCTGACATTATGCAGTCGAGCTTTAAGAAACAAGGCGCAATGTATGATGTGCGACCCTATCAGACCACGCACAACGTGGGTGGCAGCATTATGGGTGAAGATCCTACTAAGTCAGTGCTAAACCGTTATCTGCAGGCACATGATGTGCACAATGTGTTTGCCATGGGCGCAGGAGCTTTCCCACAAAATATCCAGTACAACCCAACCGGGTTAGTGGGTGGGCTGGCTTATTGGGCGGCCCATGCAATACGTACTGATTATCTACGGCAGCCGCGCAATTTGGGCTAAGGAGCAATCGCTATGAGAATCTTGATGCGTATCGTGCTTGCACTAATTGTGCTGGCTGTGGTGGTGATTGCCGTCATGGTTTGGCTGCCAGTGCAACACACGCCAAGCAAAGCCTTAAGTGAGCCAGAATCTGCGGTTACTGTTGAACGTGGTGAATATGTGATGCGTGCCGCGAACTGCTTGGCTTGCCATACTGCTGATGAAGGCCAGCCCTTTGCCGGTGGGCGACAGATAGAGAGTCCGCTGGGCACTATTTATTCAACTAACATTACCCCTGATCAGGAAACAGGGATAGGCGCGTATTCCTTAGATGATTTTCGAGCATCGCTGTATGACGGTTTGCGCAACGATGGCGCACATTTGTATCCGGCCATGCCCTATGAAAACTATCGCTTCTTGAGTGAAGCGGATGTGCAGTCGATGTACCAGTACTTTATGCAAGAAGTGCCTGCCGTGCACAATCAAGTGCCGAAAACTGAGCTGAAGTTTCCATTCAGTCAGCGTTGGGGACTACGCGCCTGGAACTGGTTAGTGTTACAAGACCCTGAGTTCCAGCCTGTCTCAGATAATGCCCAGCTCAATCGTGGCGCCTATCTAGTGCAAGGCGCTACCCACTGCGCTGCCTGCCACAGTCCACGAAACTGGGTTATGGCGCAGGATGGCGTGTCTGAACAAAGTGCAGCCTTTCTCACCGGGGGCGAGGTGGATGGCTGGTCAGTACCAGATTTACGTGGCAAGGACAGTGTCACGGCGCGCTGGAGTACCCAGCAAATGGCTCATTATCTGGCTACCGGACGCAATAATTATGCAACCAGTGTGGGCGAGATGGTTTTGGTGGTTAAGCACTCACTGCAATACCTGACCGCTGAAGATAACTTAGCGATTGCCGCCTATCTAACGCACTTGAGTGGAAGTTCAGAGGCGGGTTCACTGTCTTCTGCGTCTGATAAAGCTGCCACAGAAACAGAGAAACTGCTCACCAGCGCTGACCCAAGCATGCCATTGGGGCCACGATTGTATCTGGATAATTGTGCCGGTTGTCACTTCGATAATGGCCGCGGTGCACCGGAGATATTTCCAGAGCTTGATGGCAATGTTTTGGTGACTGCTGAATTAGCCACAAGTCTGATTGATGTCATTCTGCATGGCGCCGAACTGCCCTCCACCGAGATCAGGCCAGCGCGACTGCGGATGCAGGGCTATGCTTGGCGTCTGAGTGACGAAGAGGTTGCTGCCCTGGCGACATTCGTCCGCCAAGGGTGGCATAACCAAGCCTCTGCGGTAAGTGCCAGTCAAGTCGCTCCACTGCGTTGATCAGCATAGGGTGTTGCGGTTGCGCAACATCCGCCATATTTCCGCTGGATAGACTGAGACTTCTGTCTGTCATAGCTGTCTATTAGCGTGAAACGTACATGTACTTATGCCGTTTCTAAACGAACTCTGCAGTCAGCAGATGCGGCCGCTTCATCTTTGTTGTTGTAGCTGTAGCAGAAGTGCGGATGTGTGCACTGCCTCTGACCTGTGCCTTGCTATCTCGCGCAAGGACGCCAGCAATTTAGCGATAACCTATCAGAGCACAAATGAAGGCGATAAAGAGCTGCTTTTGGCGTCGTCTTTGTTATGCTTAGGCGCGGTTTTATAGGCCCTATGCTGCTTATATAAAATGCTTAGCTACGTAATTAACCAGAGTTAGTGTTGTTTGAGATGTCATCTATGCGTCGATTTTTAAGCTGGTGCGCCAGTCTGCTGATTGTCAGTCTTGCGACTGTTGCTACCGCCGCAGCGGCGGCTGAGCTTGAACGCGAGCGTGTAGGGTTGGTGTTGTCTGGTGGCGCCGCCCGAGGTTTGGCACATATTGGTGTGCTTAAAGCCTTGGAAGAGCAAGGCGTGGTGATTGATGCCATTGCTGGTACCAGTATGGGTGCGGTGGTCGGTGGCTTATATGCAGCGGGTTATCGAGTGGCTGAGCTTGAGCAATTGGCCACTGAGGTGGACTGGCAGCAGGCGTTATCTGATGCGCCGTCACGTGAAAATATTCCCTTTCGTCGCAAGCAAGATGACCGTGACTTTTTGGTCAAGCAAAAGCTAAGTTTCCGTGATGACGGCAGCTTAGGTTTGCCAATGGGTGTTTTGCAAGGACAAAACTTGGCGCTGTTGTTAGAAAAGTTATTTGCGCGGGCAGGAGCAATTGAGGATTTTGATGAGTTACCAGTGCCTTTTCGTGCGGTTGCGGCAGATATCGCCACCGGCGAAACTGTGGTGTTTTCACAGGGGCATTTGGCCTTAGCTGTACGTGCCAGTATGTCTATTCCAGCTTTATTAACCCCAGTGGAAGTGGATGGCCGTTTATTGGTGGATGGTGGTATCTCGAATAATATTCCAGTGGATATTGCCCGACAAATGGGTGTTGATCGAGTGATAGTAGTGGATATTGGCTCACCACTGGCCTCTACCGAATCTTTGCAAACGGTATTTAATATTCTAAATCAATCGGTAGCTTTACTGACTCGACGTAATTCTGATGAGCAGTTGGCGACCTTACTGCCGCAAGATATTTTAGTGCAACCTGAGCTGACTGGTTTTGGTGTCACTGATTTTGCCTATGCGCAAGATATGATGGATGCTGGTTACCGTGCCACCCATGGCTTGCAGCAGCGCTTTGTCGGTTTAGCCCAGCCGTTGCCGGCACAGAGCATTTTGCCAAGTAATCGAAAAAAAGTTAAAAAAGCGCCAGTCATTAGCTCAGTACAGGTTGAAAACACCTCGAAAGTGGGAAATGAGGTGATTCGCTATTACATTCGGCAGCCGCTCAATGAGCCGCTTGATATTAAAAAACTACAAAAAGATATGGGTACGCTTTATGGTTTAGAGTACTTTGATCGAGTTGAGTACCGGTTACAGCCTGAAGAGGGCGGTAATGCGCTGGTGATTAATGCGACCGATAAGAGTACGGGTACCGATTACTTAAGTCTGGGCTTGAACTTGTCTGATGATTTACGTGGCGACAGTGTGTTTAACATCGGTGCCAGCTTTCGTATGAATGGCTTAAACCGTTTAGGTGCCGAATGGTTGACGCGCGTTCAGTTGGGCGATCACCAAGAGCTTTATACTGAGTTTTATCAACCGTTGGATATTGGCTCGCGCTATTTTGTGTCGCCTTGGCTGCAGGGAGAGGTCAGCAATATTAAGCTTAGAGAAGACAGTCACCCGGTTGCTGAATACCGTTTACAACGCTTGCGTTATGGTTTCAATCTAGGCCGGCAAATTGGTACCAATGCGGAAGTGCGTTTTGGGGTCGGTTCCGGTTGGGGTGATGCAGATGTGCGCATTGGTGACCCTGATTTGCCGGACTTTAGCTTTAAAGAAGGCTACTACCAGTTGCAGTACGCGTTTGATAGTTTGGACAATGTGAATTTTCCCAGCAGGGGTGAAGAATTGCGTATCTCGGCCTGGAGGCATGCGACCGAACTGGGCTCGGATGAGCGCTATCGCCAGTGGCTGATTGAGTTAAATAAACCACTGAATTGGGGTGCCAATACGTGGATTTTAGGCGGGCGTTATGCACGTACTCTGGATGCTAAAGAAGCGGTGACTTCAAGTTATCAAATTGGTGGTGCACAACAACTGTCGGGTTATCGTGAAAATGCGCTAGCGGGGCAAAACGTCAGCATTGGACGCTTAATTTATTTTCGACGTTTAACCCCCATCCGCGCTTTTTCTTTGGGCTTACCGGTCTATGCGGGGATGTCACTGGAGCGCGGACGCGTTTGGAGTCATGTCAATGATTTAGACAGTGGTTATATCAATGCGATGAGTGTTTTTGTTGCAGTAGATAGCCCACTGGGACCGCTGAACTTTAGTTATGGGGTGAATGATGACTCTGAAAGCGCATTTTATTTAAACTTAGGTCGTAGTTTCTAACAGCGTTTTAGGCTCTTGTACTGAAACGCTGTTAAAAAGAGCTGCAGCAACTGAACTCGCTGCTGCATCTGTAGCCCATTGTCAATGTTCGCCGAACTCATCCACAGAGACAGTGCCTGTGGCCTGGTTCAGCTGGAGCCAATCGGCTAATACTTGCTGAGCTTCTGCAACACCAATGCGCTTAGTGGAGGAAAACAGTTGGATACTGGCAGTTGCTCCCCACTTTTTCTCTATTTCTCTTTGCGTTTTTAAAAGTGCTGCTTTGCCCGCACCAAACGTAAGTTTATCGGCCTTAGTTAATAAAATATGCATCGGCATTTGACTGCTGGCAGCCCAGTCCAGCATTAAATGGTCGAATGGTGTCAGTGGGTGACGGATATCCATCATCAGAATTAAACCCATCAGGCTAGTGCGGCTACTGAGGTAAGCTTCGAGGTGTTGTTGCCAGTGCAGTTTTAATGGGATGGGTACTTTGGCATACCCATAACCAGGCAGATCGACTAAGCGTCGCTGATCATCCAAACTGAAAAAATTAAGTAATTGCGTACGCCCAGGTGTTTTTGAGGTGCGCGCTAAGCTGGCGCGAGTTAAGGTGTTTATGGCGCTGGACTTGCCCGCATTGGAGCGGCCAGCAAAGGCAACTTCGTAGCCCTCATCTTCCGGGCACTGCTCAACCCGAGCCGCGCTGGTTAAAAAGCTGGCTTGTTGGCACAGGCCAATAATAGAGTTTTTAGGCTGCATAACATGATCCAAATTAAAAGTACGGCAAGAGGTTCGTTTCCGTTTCACTCCTAGCAGTATATAATGCTGGGCATTGTATGTATGTATTGCGATGGATCAATCTGCAAAGGTTGTCTATGTAACAAATTGTGGTAATGTTTGCATAATTTATAAGCGCCAAAATGGGCTAGGTCAATATTGAGGCTGGCTTGTGTTGGTATAATATATTTATTTTAGCCGTAGTTGGATGGACTGATGAACAAACTATTAGTAAGTCTACTGTTGACCTTGGGCATCAGTGGTTTAGCGCATGCCGCAGGCGATGCCGCCGCAGGTCAAGGAAAAATCGCCATGTGTTCTGCGTGTCATAACGCTGACGGTAATAGCCTGCTACCTAACTTTCCTAAGCTTGCCGGTCAAGGCGAGCGTTATTTGTTTAAGCAAATGCAGGAAATTAAATCAGGCGTACGCCCTATTGTTGAAATGACAGGTATGTTGGATGCGATGACTGATCAAGATCTAAAAGATATATCTGCTTGGTATAGCAGCCAAAAAGGCACCATTGGTGCAGCTGCGCCAGACTTGGTTGAGCGTGGTGAAGCGCTTTATCGTGGCGGTAAGCTTGAGGATGGTATGCCTGCTTGTGTCGGCTGTCACCAACCCAATGGTGAGGGTCTAAATCTAGCTCTCTATCCTAAGCTCAATGGCCAGCACGCAAGTTATACTGCTAAGCAATTAACTGACTTCCGTGAAGGCGATCGGGTTAACGATGGCGATGCGATGATTATGCGCAGCATTGCTGCTAAATTAAGCAACAAAGATATCAAAGCCATTTCAAGTTACATTGAAGGCTTGAATTAATAGCCTAAGCTGTTAATCAAAAACCGCTCAGCAGGCAATCTGTTCGGCGGTTTTTTTATACCTATAGTTTAGGACGCTGCAGGGCTCATTAAAAGAAATCACCCTTCTTGATTTTGATCTAGTAATAAAGTCTAGCCAAAGGTCTATGCTATAAGACATACAGTAAGCGTAGGCTTTGCCGCAACACAGAAGTGTGCTGGTGGAGCTAAGGAGAATAACAGTGCAGCTACTTGATCGACGTAAGGCATTAGCAATAATGCCCTTTTTTCGCTTAGGCTTTCGACCTTTTTTTTTGCTAGGCTGCGTTTTAGCAATGCTGGCAATACCTTTGTGGATTATGGCTTTAAATGGCTGGTTTACCGACTGGCAACCCACTGGCGGCTGGCTGGCTTGGCATCGGCATGAGTTGTTATTTGGCTTTGCCGCGGCAATTATTGCAGGGTTCTTGCTCACTGCCGTGCAAACTTGGACAGGATATCCAGGCTTGTCGGGTAAACCTTTAATGGTTTTAACGGGGTTATGGGTCGCTGCACGGCTGGCGTGGCTGCTGGGTGCGCCGATGTGGTGTGCTGTATTACTGGATTTCGTATTTTTGCCTTTGGTTGCTGCACAAATGGCGCGCAGTGTTTGGCCCGTGCGTCAGGTGCGCAACTACCCACTAGTGGTGATATTGACACTGATGGCCATTGCTAATGGGGTCACCCTCTATGGTATTGCTACAGGCAACGAGCATCTGCAGCGGCAAGCGACAGTGGGTGGTATTTGGTTTGTCGCGGCAATTATGGCGATGATCGGTGGGCGGGTGATTCCATTCTTTACCCAGCGTGGTTTGCTGCGCAAAGAAGGTGTAACCCCTTGGCCAAAGTTAGACTGGTTTATATTAATCGGCACCGGTTTAGTTTCCATTGCCTTGATGCTGGGCTGGGGGATGCAGTCGTCAGTACTGATCGGCCTAGTTTTTGCTGCCTTAAGCGTAGCTCACCTGATTCGCACTGTGCGCTGGTATGACTCAGGTATTTGGTCTGTGCCTTTATTGTGGTCTTTGCACATTGCTTATGCTTGGCTAGGTATTGCCTGTGTGGCAATGGCCCTTTGGCACTTTTCAGTGTTCGCTAATATGAGTTTAGCGGTGCATGCCTTAACTGTTGGCGCCATGGGTGGTTTGATTCTAGCGATGATCGCACGGGTGACCTTAGGTCATACAGGGCGTCAGTTGCAGCCACCAAAATCAATGACTTGGGCATTTGTATTGTTTAATTTAGGTGCTTTAGCACGGGTGATTTTGGTGGACTGGGCTTATATACCAGGTCTTTGGGTGGCTGCTCTATGCTGGGGCTTAAGTTTTGCCATGTACCTGTGGAATTATGCCCCTATGCTGTGGCGGGCACGGATAGATGGCCAGCCCGGTTAAGTGGCAGCATAGAGTTAGATTAAAACCACCTTCGGGTGGTTTTTTATTATGGGCTGTAAAAAAGCTTGTATATGGTCTTTTTGCGTTATGAGTCCTGCCTTACTATCTGTATGCTGGGAGGAGGCTGTAGTAGAGTGGAAAACAGTATTAGGCAAACTTTAGTTTCTATGCGGTAAGCTTGTGTTTAAGATGGCTTGCAAGAGACTAAATTGCAGTAAAAGACATTACGTGAATATTTTCATAGCGTCGTGCGAGTGTGTGGTTTTGAATTCAGTTCTTATATGCGTCAGGTAAGTAATTTTTGCTGACTTTACGCTTAACCATTGATGCCTTTGGATGTTGTTCAAGTGCTGGTTGGCTTGAGGCGATTTTGCAATACTTATAGCAGCATGCCATTCGTAGTGTGTTGCCTACTATTAATAAAAATGCAGGAGATATTACAGTGCATATTGGTGTTCCTAAAGAAACACAGGCAGGCGAAACGCGGGTCGCAGCAACCCCAGAAACGATAAAAAAGCTTATCAGTCAAGGGCATACTGTCACGGTTGCGACTGGCGCAGGCTTAACTGCTAGCGTGGCTGACGAAGCCTATACAGCTGCTGGGGCAAACCTAGCCAGCCAAGAAGAAGCATTGGCAGCAGATATCGTGTTAAAAGTGCTCGCTCCAAGTGCTGCTGAGCTTGAGCAAATTAAAGAGCAATCTGTCGTAGTTGGCATGCTCAATCCATTTTGTGATGACACTATTGCCGCACTGAATGCGCGTCAGGTCACTGCTTTCTCGCTTGAGGCCGCACCGCGAACTTCACGAGCGCAAAGCCTTGATGTGTTGTCTTCGCAAGCCAATATTGCCGGTTACAAGGCAGTGTTACTGGCTGCGCATCATTACCCACGCTTTATGCCAATGCTGATGACCGCTGCCGGTACGGTGAAAGCCGCGCGAGTATTGATTTTGGGCGCTGGTGTCGCAGGTTTGCAGGCGATTGCTACGGCGAAGCGTCTCGGTGCCGTGATTGAAGCCTCTGACGTACGTCCCGCAGTGAAAGAGCAAATTGAGTCCTTAGGCGCAAAGTTCGTTGATGTGCCTTTTGTTACCGAAGAAGAGCGAGAGTGCGCGGAAGGTGTCGGTGGTTATGCGCGCCCAATGCCTGCCTCATGGATGGAACGTCAAGCTCAAGCAGTGCATGAGCGTGCTAAACAGGCTGATATTGTTATAACCACCGCACTGATTCCAAGTCGACAAGCGCCTACCTTGTTGCAGGCTGCAACTGTGGAGGCAATGAAGCCCGGTTCTGTGATAATTGATTTGGCTGCAGCCCAGGGCGGTAACTGCCCACTGACTGTGGCCGATCAAGTGGTCAAGCATAATGGTGTGACTATTGTGGGGTACAGCAATTTAGCTACTCAGGTGCCGGCGGATGCTTCTGCTTTGTATGCGCGCAATTTGCTGGATTTCTTAAAGCTGGTGATTGCTGAAGATGCCCAGTTCAAACTTAATTTAGACGATGACATCGTAGCGGCTTGTTTAATGTGCCATGCCGGTGAAGTTATCCGTACTAACGCTTAACAGAGGATGCAGAAATGGAAATTGCTGACGGTATTTATAATTTAATTATTTTTGTACTGGCTATTTATGTGGGTTATCACGTGGTGTGGAATGTCACTCCAGCGCTACACACACCGTTGATGGCGGTTACTAATGCGATCTCTGCGATTGTGATTGTGGGTGCCATGCTCGCTGCTGCGCTGACGGTGACACCGTTTGGGAAGATCATGGGCACATTGGCAGTCGCTTTGGCTGCGGTGAACGTGTTTGGTGGTTTTTTAGTCACGCGTCGCATGTTGGAAATGTTTAAAAAGAAGGCGGCTAAAGCCCCCGTGGAGAAAAGATAAGATGAGCATGAATTTAATCACGGTCTTTTATTTGATCGCCTCTGTATGTTTTATTCAAGCACTTAAAGGTCTTTCGCACCCAACGACTTCCCGTCGCGGCAACCTGTACGGCATGGTCGGTATGGGCATTGCTGTGGTAACAACGTTGGCGTTGATAGCTAAGCTCAGCGCGCAACTGGCAGAGAGCGGCGGTTTTGGGCAAGGCATTATGTATGTTTTGGTGGGGCTGTTAGTCGGTGGTACCGCCGGTACGATTATGGCCAAGCGCGTCGAAATGACCAAAATGCCTGAACTGGTTGCTTTTATGCACAGCATGATTGGTTTAGCGGCTGTGTTTATCGCTATCGCTGCTGTGGTTGAACCCCAGTCCATGGGCATTGTTAAGCGCATCAGCGATGCGATTCCAGCGGGTAACCGCCTTGAGTTGTTCTTAGGCGCAGCCATTGGTGCGATTACCTTTTCAGGTTCGGTGATTGCTTTTGGTAAACTGTCTGGTCAGTACAAGTTCCGCTTGTTTCAAGGTGCTCCAGTATCCTTTGCAAGGCAACATCAGATTAACTTAGCAATTGGCCTGCTGATTATTGCTTTAGGTATCTATTACACATTCAGCGGCAGCCTCACTGCTTTTGCTTTGCTTGTTATTTTGGCATTTGTAATTGGTGTGCTGATCATCATCCCTATTGGTGGTGCCGATATGCCGGTGGTGGTGTCGATGCTTAACAGTTATTCTGGCTGGGCGGCGGCAGGGATTGGTTTCTCGCTGAACAACTCGATGCTGATTATTGCCGGTTCTTTAGTGGGTTCGAGCGGGGCGATTCTGTCTTATATTATGTGTAAGGCAATGAACCGTTCGTTCTTTAATGTGATTCTCGGTGGTTTTGGTAATACCCCAGATGCCGTTGTGACCGGTGAGCAGCAAGAGCAGCGTCCAGTGAAGTCCGGTTCCTCCGATGATGCTGCGTTTTTGCTGAGCAATGCGGATACCGTGATTATTGTTCCAGGTTATGGTTTAGCCGTAGCCCGTGCACAGCATGCCTTAATGGAGTTGGCTGAGAAACTGACGGAGCATGGTGTCACTGTGAAATATGCGATCCACCCAGTTGCTGGTCGTATGCCTGGGCATATGAACGTGTTGCTGGCGGAGGCAGAAGTGCCATATGAGCAGGTATTTGAAATGGATGACATTAACTCTGAGTTTGGTCAGGCCGATGTGGTGTTGGTGCTCGGTGCAAATGATGTGGTCAACCCAGCAGCCAAAACAGATCCTAATTCACCGATTGCTGGCATGCCTATCCTTGAGGCCTATAAAGCTAAAACTGTAATCGTGAATAAGCGCTCCATGGCCAGCGGTTATGCGGGCTTAGATAACGAGCTGTTCTATATGGACAAAACCATGATGGTGTTTGGTGACGCGAAGAAAGTCATCGAGGATATGGTGAAAGCCGTTGAGTAAATTTATTCAGTAAAAGGTAAGTTGTGGAAAATGCCCTAACAGGCGCGATCGCTGTTAGGGCATTTTTTATGCTATATTTTTTACTGGGCTGTGCAAGTCGTTGCATATTTTGATTATAGTCAAGGCTGAGTTGCAGTTAAGCCTGCCAGAATCGACCATAGTATAGCTGTTAAAAAATCCTATAGGCCTAGAATGCTAGGTATTAGTCAAAGCACCTGACGTATAATAAAGCGCAGTAAATAGCACTGTGAACCTTCAGTTCAGCCTATCGCGTCTAGCTTGCTGTCAGACATATTTCAAACATCAATTTTTAAAGGTGGTTGCATGAGTACTGATTTAAGTAAATACATTCGTAATAAAGCGTTTTTAGACAAAGTCGTGACCGCCGAAGAAGCCGCCACATGGATTGACGACGGTATGACTTTAGGAATGAGTGGTTTCACCTTATTTGGTGAGCCAAAACTATTCCCGAAAGCCCTAGCAGAACGCGGTAAAAAAGAAAAGTTTAAGATCAACTTGTTCACTGGCGCTTCCATGGGTCCAGCGGCTGACCAGTCTATGGCTGAAGCGGACATTATTAACTTGCGCGTGCCTTATCAAGGCAACCCTGTTCAGCGCAAGAAAATTAATGCGGGCGAAATCTTCTATATTGACCAGCACTTATCCCATACCGCCGAGTCAATTCGTCAGGGTACTTACCCAGGCATTGACTACGCGATTATTGAAGCCGCTGCGATCACTGAAGATGGCGATATTATTCCCACCGGTTCAGTGGGTAACTCACCAATCTTCTTAGCCACTGCTAAGCATGTGATCATTGAATTGAATACCAGCGCGCCACCTGAGTATGAGGGCATGCACGATATTTATATACCGAAACCAGCGGGTGAGAATAGCCGTGAAGCCATTCCAATGTTTGAGGTGAGCAAGCGCATTGGTACCCCAGGCATGAAAGTTGATCCAGCGAAAATCCGCGGCATCATTATTTCCAGCGAGCCAGATATCCCGTCACCACTATTTGAGCCGAACCTAGAAACTCAGCAAATAGCTGACAACTTACTGCACTTTCTCGGTGAAGAAGTTAAAGCGGGTCGTCTTACTAAAAGCTTAGCACCAATCCAGTCAGGTGTAGGCTCAGTTGCCAATGCTGTTCTCAATGGTATGAAAACCTCAGGTTTTAAAGACATTGTGGTCGCTTCTGAAGTTTTACAAGACGGTGTCTTTGATCTAATTGATGCTGGAGTAGTGAAATTCGCAGCAGGTACAGCATTGTCTCTGTCGAAAAAGCGTGTAGAAAGCTTAGGTAAAGACTTAGCCAAGTACAAAGATAAAATCGTTTTCCGTCCACAGGAAATCTCTAACCACCCTGAAGTGATTCGCCGTTTAGGTATTATCTCGTTCAACACTGCCTTAGAAGTTGATATTTACGGTAACGTGAACTCAACCCACGTTGGTGGTACGCATATAATGAACGGAATTGGTGGTTCAGGCGACTTTGCCCGTAATGCGCGCATCACTATTTTCGTGACTCAGTCGACGGCTAAAGATGGCAAAATTTCCACCATCGTGCCATTTGTTGCCCACGTGGATCACACCAACCATGATGTTGATGTGATTATCACTGAGCAGGGTTATGCAGACTTACGTGGTCTAGCGCCAACTCAGGCAGCAGAGAAAATCATTGAAAACTGCATGCACCCTAACTATAAGCATCAAGCACGTGAGTACTTAGCTGAAGCCAAAACCCGTGGTGGTCAAACCCCACATAACTTGGAAAAAGCCTTCTCATGGCACACCAATCTAGCTAAGAACGGTACCATGCTAGTTGAGTAAGTAGCTGTGGTTGGAGTATCGCTTTGGCGGATGCTCCAGCCATGAAGTTATTTAAATGTAAGAAAAAGGCAGATGTGTAAAGCATCTGCCTTTTTTTATGCCAAGCGGGTTGCAACAGCAGGACTTGTATACCACAAGCGAAACACTAGGGCGCTTCAATCAGTGGGATGCTCAGTTTCTCGAGTAGCAGAGCCTGTGCATTGCAAACACTTTGCTCAGGGCTGGGTTGCAGTTGCTGGTAACTGCCATCACTGTGTAATTGCCAAGCATGGGTGTTGTCACTGAGGTAGGTGTATAACTCTTTTTTAACCCGGGTAATTAATTTTTTATTATTTAGCGGGAAACAGGTTTCGATACGTTTATCCAAGTTACGCTCCATCCAATCCGCACTGGATAAGAGCAGTTGCTCGCTTTCACCGCTGTTTAAAAAGTAAAAAACACGACTGTGCTCTAAAAATTGACCAATAATTGAGCGCACTTGAATATTGTGGGAAACCTCAGCAATGCCCGGGCGTAAGCAACACATGCCGCGCACTATAAGCTCAATCTTTACCCCAGCTTGGCTGGCTTTATAGAGGGCTTTAATCATTCGGGCATCGGTTAGTGCATTCACTTTGATAATAATCAGTGCTTCTTTACCTTCGCTTGCATTACGTGCTTCTCGGGCAATAAGTTCCAGTAAGGTTTTTCTTAGAGTAAAAGGCGCGTGAAACAGTTTTTTCATCGGCAAAGTTTTACCCATTCCCACTAACTGATTAAACAGCCTTGAAACATCCTCGCAGAGTACGGGATCGGCGGTTAGTAAGCTGTAGTCAGTATAAAGACGGGCATTACCAGCATGGTAGTTACCTGTACCGAGGTGGGCGTAACGAACAAACTCACCGTTTTCACGGCGTAGAATAGAGACGATTTTAGCGTGGGTTTTAAAACCGACCACGCCATAGATCACCACCGCACCAGCGGCTTGCAAACGGCTGGCTAAGGCAAGGTTGGACTCTTCATCAAAACGTGCCCGTAGCTCAATGACTACTGTGGTTTCTTTGCCGTTACGGGCAGCGTCCACTAGAGCGTCAACAATTTCAGAGTCAGCACCGGCGCGATATAGGGTTTGCTTGATAGCCAGTACATTGGGGTCTTTTGCTGCGCGGCGTAATAAGTCGACCACTGGAGTAAAAGACTCAAACGGATGGTACAGCAAAATATCTTGCTTGCTGATCGCCTGGAAAATATTCTCACTGTTTTTCAGTGCTTTAGGGATTGAGGGAGTAAAAGGCGGAAACTGTAAGTGCGGATGGCTCTCAAGGCTGGTTATGCTAAATAAGCGGGTTAAGTTTACCGGGCCATTGACTTGGTAAAGTTCAGCAGCAGATAAACCAAATTGGTTAAGCAAGAAGTCCATCAAGTGAGCTGGGCAGGTGTCTGCCACCTCTAGACGTACAGCATCGCCAAAACGGCGTGAAGACAATTCGCCACGCAGCGCGCGAGCCAAATCACCCACACCTTCGGTGTCTACTGATAGGTCAGCGTTACGGGTTAACCGAAACTGATAACAGCCTTTAACCTTCATGCCATGGAATAAATCATCAGCATGGGCGTGGATCATTGAGGATAAAAAAACATAGTTGACGCCGGGGCCACCGATGTCCTCGGGGATTTGAATGATCCTTGGCAACAAGCGTGGCGCGGGTAATATTGCTAAACCGGAATCGCGACCAAAAGCATCAACACCCTCTAGCTCGACAATAAAGTTTAAACTTTTATTGACCAGCAATGGAAAAGGGTGAGTAGGGTCAAGCCCGATTGGGGTAATAATAGGTGCAATTTCAGTATCAAAATATGCTTTGACCCAGGTTTTTATCTTACCGCACCAATGGCGGCGGCGAATAAAACGGATCTCTTCTTTAGCCAGTTCAGGCAATAAAATATTATTGAGAATTTGATATTGTCGCTCAATCTGCTCGTGCGCCACTTCGGCAATGCGGGCTAAGGCTTGGTGCGGCTGTAAACCATCAGCGTCAGCTTGCTCACGGGCAAAGGTAATTTGTTGTTTGAGGCCAGCAACACGAATTTCAAAAAACTCGTCGAGGTTACTGGAGAAAATCAGTAGAAATTTAAGCCGTTCTAACAGGGGAGTTGACGGGTCCAGCGCTTGCTCTAACACACGAATATTAAATTGCAGTTGTGATAATTCACGGTGTAGGTACAGGCTACTGTCATCAAGATTAATGGTTGATTCCATGGCTACGCAGGCTGCATCGGTGAACGCGGTCGCCTCTGTGGCATCGTTGTTTGGCTCAGCACTGTTTGCTGGCTGATTAAGTCCTGCGTTGCTCATAGAATCTCCACGATAAATTAGGCGCCTTGTTGTAATTGTTTGGCCGCATGGGCGGCGAAGTAGGTCAGAATACCGTCTGCTCCAGCGCGTTTAAATGCCACTAAGGACTCCATAATCACGGCTTCGCTAAGCCAGCCGTTTTGAATCGCTGCCATATGCATCGCATATTCGCCACTGACCTGATAGACAAAGGTTGGTGCTCTAAACTCTTCTTTAACTCGGTGGAGGATATCCAAGTAGGGCATACCAGGTTTAACCATTACCATATCGGCGCCTTCGCTCAAATCGGTGGCCACTTCATGCAACGCTTCGTTGCTATTGGCTGGATCCATCTGATAAGTGGATTTGTCAGCAGAGCCCAAATTTGCCGCAGAGCCTACGGCATCACGGAATGGGCCATAGTAGGCGCTGGCATATTTAGCTGAGTAAGCCATGATGCGTACATTGGTGTGACCAGCCAATTCTAGAGCTTCACGAATTGCTTGAATGCGACCATCCATCATGTCAGATGGAGCAACAATTTGTGCGCCGGCATCGGCATGGGACAGCGCTTGGCGAACCAGAGCGTCCACAGTCTCTTCGTTCATAACGTAGTTATTAGCGTCTAAAATACCGTCTTGACCGTGGGTGGTGAAGGGGTCAAGGGCCACATCAGTAATCACACCGAGCTCGGGGAAGCGCTCACGTAATGCGCGTGTTGCGCGCTGGGCAATCCCTTTCGGGTCCCAGGCAGCGGCGGCATCTAGTGATTTGATTTCAGTGGGCGTGACTGGGAACAGGGCTAAAGCTGGAATGCCCAACTCAACCCACTCTTCAGCTGCTTGCAGCAGCAAGTCAACTGACAGGCGCTCAACGCCGGGCATTGAAGGCACTTCTTCTCTACGGTTGCTGCCATCTAAGACAAACACCGGCAGAATTAAATCATCCACACTCAGTTGGTTCTCACGCACCAAGCGGCGGGAAAAATCATCACGACGGTTGCGACGTAAACGAGTGGCTGGGAAAACGCGATTGGCAGTATTGATGCTCACAAGTAGCTCCTCATCCCACAAAAGTGGGGGTTGTATAACGATTTATAGGTTAATAGTATGACTAAAAGATAACAGAAGTGCGAAAACTGTGTGAGGTAAATGTTGCAGCTTAAATTTGTCTTGATTGTATTGGTGGAAATACCGTTGAGCATATTTTGTGTAAATAAGACTGTTGCAACAGCCGTATGCTCTGGTATTATTCATGCCCTGTTTTCGTGCGGTACTCGACAATGGTGTTGGGTGGCGGCACGGCTATGTTGAGGAAACACCATGAAAGCCGATACTCATCCAAATTATACTGAAATCAACGCTACCTGCAGCTGCGGTAACGTGATTCCTACTCGTTCCACAGTATGCAAAGATATCAGCATTGATGTGTGCTCCGAGTGCCATCCGTTTTATACCGGTAAACAGAAAGTGCTTGATGTGGGTGGTCGTATTGACCGCTTCAAACAACGCTTCTCAGGTTTTGGCGCAACAAAATAACGAGCATTTAAATGGCCTATTGCAAATCGGTCGTAGCAATGTTGAAAAAAGCGTCCTTAGTGGGCGCTTTTTTTTTACTGCTTGCTTGTGGCGAGCATACTGCAGCCACCAGTTTTTGCGCAATCGAGGAGGTCCCCCCTGAGTACGCAGTGCGTAATGTAGTGGACGGGGATACGCTACGCTTGCAAGATAATCGCCGTGTTCGTTTAGTGGGAATTGATGCACCGGAAATGGGCGGCCGTGGCCGTACTGCAGAACCCTATGCGGTAAAGGCAACGCGGCGTTTAACTGCTTTGGTAAAAGCCAATAATAACCAAGTCAGCTTGCGTGTGGCTGAGCAAAGCCATGACCGTTATGGGCGTGTCCTGGCGCATCTGTATAGTCGCGATGGGACAAACCTAGAGGAGCAGTTGATTGCTGAGGGGTTGGCTTACCATGTGGTGCTTGCACCGAATGTTGCTTTAGCAGAATGTTTGGCCCAGGCTGAGCAGTTAGCACGTCAGCAGCGTGTTGGCTTGTGGAAAACAGCCAGCTACCTACCGGCCAAGGAACTGACCCAAGGCGGTTTCACTTTATTGCAGGGGCGTATTCAGAAGGTAGAGCGCAACGGTGGTGGAGTCTGGCTAGAGCTTGGTCATTCAGTAACGGTACAGATTCCGTTGCCTAGGCTGCACTACTTTGACCACGATAGCTTTGCCCAATGGCAAGGACGCACAATTAAAACCCGTGGTTGGGTGACTGAGCGTCAAGGACAGCAGAATAAGTATGCTAGGTGGCGACTCACAGTGAGTCATCCAAGTATGCTGGAGTTCGAATAAGCGCAAATGTATCGCGAACAGACCGCTAATTTCAGTGAAGCGCCATGGTTCTGTACGCTGATAGGCTGTATACACTTGTGGCGCTTGTGGTTCTTGAGTATGCTGCGAAGTCGTCAAAATCATTATTATCATAACTATAGTCAAGCGGAAAATACTATTTATGTCTGATCTAAAAACAGCCGCTCTCGAATACCATGCTTTCCCACGTCCAGGGAAATTAAGTGTAGAGCTCACTAAACCCACTGCCACAGCGCGAGATTTAGCGCTTGCTTATAGCCCTGGTGTGGCAGAGCCAGTGCGTGAAATAGCCCGAGATCCAGAGCTCGCTTATAAATACACAGGCAAAGGCAATTTGGTAGCTGTTGTTACAGACGGTACTGCAATTCTAGGTCTAGGTAACTTAGGCCCACTGGCATCTAAACCAGTGATGGAAGGTAAGGGCGTATTATTTAAGTGCTTTGCTGGCATCGATGTGTTTGATATCGAGATTGATGCAGAAAGCCCGCAAGCTTTTATCGATACTGTTAAACGTATTTCTATTACCTTTGGCGGTATCAATCTGGAAGATATTAAGGCACCTGAGTGTTTTGAAATCGAGCGAGCATTGATTGAGCAATGTGATATTCCAGTGTTCCATGATGACCAGCACGGTACAGCTATTGTCAGTGCAGCAGGTATGTTGAATGCTTTAGAAATTGCCGGTAAAAAACTAGAAGAAGCGCGCATTGTCTGTCTTGGTGTGGGGGCTGCGGCAACTGCTTGCATTAAACTGCTGATTAGCTTGGGCGCTAAACTAGAAAATATCTTTATGGTTGACCGTCAAGGCGTGATCCATTCAGGCCGTGATGACCTCAATCAGCATAAAGCTGTTTTTGCCCATGAAACTGATCGCCGTACCTTAGCGGATGCGATGGAAGGTGCTGATGCGTTTCTTGGGTTGTCGGGTCCAAACTTGCTCAGTGCTGAAAATCTAATGCGGATGGCTAAGAATCCAGTGGTCTTCGCTTGCTCTAATCCAGACCCTGAAATTGATCCGAAACTGGCGCATGAAACACGTCCGGATGTAATTATGGCAACCGGTCGTTCGGATTATCCGAACCAAGTGAACAACGTACTCTGTTTTCCATTTATCTTCCGTGGTGCGCTTGATGTGCGTGCAACATGCATTAACGAAGAAATGAAATTAGCTGCAGTGCATGCGTTACGAGAATTGACAAAAATGCCGGTATCCAATGCTGTATGTGATGCTTATGGCCTTGATTGCCTTGAGTTTGGTCCTGAGTATATTATTCCTAAACCAATGGACCCACGTTTGATTACCTTGGTTTCAGATGCTGTTGCCAAAGCAGCGATTGCCACTGGAGTGGCAACTTTGCCCTATCCAAAGCACTATCCATTGACCTCTGTGGATGATGTGTTTAACGGTTAAAGTTTTGTCAGCAATAAAAAACCCGCTGTGTGCGGGTTTTTTATTGCCTGTTATAGCGGAAGCATTAACTGTGCTGATCGTTGCACCTTAGAACAGGTCGATAGGCACAGTTTCAGATTGTTGGTCAGAGCTGCCCGGTATGTGCCAGCTGTCTTCAAATGACTCTACAGTTGGCGGGGTATCTTCGCTTTTGAAAATCTCAAAGTAGGCATTGGGGGTGCCAGGTCTGGCGATACGTCCAGTGCTGGGGTCAATGCGCAGTGAAACCATGCCCGCAGGCTCTTTAACAGGGTGCTCTGGCTTGTCCTTAAGCGCATAGGCCATATAGTCAATCCAAATGGGTAAAGCGACTGTGCCGCCGTATTCGTTTCTACCGAGGCTTTCTGGTTGGTCAAAGCCGGCCCAAACAGTTGTGACAAAATCACTGTTATAGCCGGCAAACCAACTGTCTTTAGATTCGTTAGTAGTACCGGTTTTACCCGCTATATCGTTACGTTTTAAACTTAAGGCGCGACGACCGGTGCCGCGATTAACCACATCTTTAAGCATGCTGGTCATAATGTAAGCAGTGCGTTCATCTATGATGCGTTCTACTTCGATGGGTGCTATGAGCTCACCCTCATCGATTATGAGCGAGTCAGAGCTATCGCTAGCAGCAGTGACTGTTGTGGGCGCAGAACTCAGTGGGGGATTCGCGGTAAAAATCGTTTTGCCGTCACGGCTCTCGATGCGCTCAATAATATGTGGCTGTACCTTGTAGCCGCCATTAGCAAACGCAGTCCAGCCTGTAGTGATTTCTAAAGGGGTAAGGGCTGCAGTACCAAGGGCTAAAGAGAGGTTGCCTGGCAGGTCCTCTTTAGCAAAACCAAAGCGGCTGATGTAATCCCGAGCATATTCCATGCCAATATCTTGCAGAATGCGGATCGAGACTAAGTTGCGTGAACGGTATAAACCCTCACGCACCCGAATTGGACCTAGAAAAGTGTTGTTATCATTTTTCGGACGCCATACTTCTTTCATACCCGGCTCGAAAATCTCTAAAGGGGCATCATTAACAATAGTAGCGGCGGTGTAACCGGCATCCAGTGCCGCACTGTAAATAAAAGGCTTAAAACTTGAGCCTGGCTGGCGTTTGGCTTGTATCGCGCGGTTGTAGTTACTTTGTTCGAAAGACAGCCCACCCACTAATGCGCGGATTGCACCGCTGCTGGGGTCTAAAGAAACCAGCGCCGCCTGAGCTTTGGGGATTTGCGCAAAACTTAAGCTGCCATCATCTTGGCGGCTTACGCGAATCAAGTCGCCGACTTGCACAATATCTGCAGGTTTTCTGGGTACGGGACCCATGCTGCGGCTGTTAATAAAAGGGCGCGCCCAGCGCATACTTTGCCAAGTAACAGTCTCTTGTTCACCGTCTTGCAGCAGCACGCTAATGCTGTCGGGGCTGACTTTGCTAACAATGGCCGGTAAGAACTGCGCTATGCTGCGCGTTTTAGCGAGAAGGTCTGCCCATTGCTCTGCAGGTACGGCAGATTGTTCGGGTTTGCGATAGCCGTGCCGATGATCGTAAGCGACCAGCCCGCTGCGGACAGCTTGGTGAGCATGCACCTGTAAGTCAGAAGGCACCGTAGTTGTCACTTTATAACCGTCGGTGTAGGCCTGCCCGCCAAAGCGTCCGACCATTTCTGCGCGGGCCATTTCTGCAATATACGGCGCATTAAGATCAGGTGCATTGATATGCAAGCGGGCGGTTAAAGGTGCGCTAACGGCTTCTTGATAGTCCTCTTCGGAGATACGGCCAAGTTTAAGCATGCGCCCGAGGATCCAGTTGCGGCGTTCCATACTGCGCTCTGGGTTAGCGATTGGGTTAAAGCGTGAAGGGGCTTTCGGTAAGCCGGCAATCATGGCCATTTCGGCAAGGCTAAGCTCACCAATAGATTTCCCATAATAGACTTGGGCAGCGGCTTCAATGCCATAGGCGCGATTGCCCAAATAGATCTTATTGACATAGAGCTCTAAAATTTCATCTTTACTCAGTTCACGCTCAATTTGTAAAGCTAAGAGGATTTCGTTGGCTTTGCGTGAAAAGCTGCGCTCACTGGAAAGAAAGAAGTTTTTTGCAACCTGCATGGTGATAGTGCTACCACCGGTTTGAATGCGGCCGGTTTTTACAATCTGACTCGCGGCTCGTAATAAACTGCCAGGGTCAACTCCGTAATGGCTGTCAAAATTATCGTCCTCAGCTGCGAGCAGGGCATGAATAAATTTTTCAGGAATCGCCTCGAAGGCAATAGGTGAGCGGCGCATCTCACCAAACTCAGCGATTAACTTATCGTCATGACTGTAGATTCGCAGCGGAATCTGCAGTTCTATGCTGCGCAAGGATTCGACAGAAGGTAAATTTGGGCTTAAATATAAGAAAGCACCGCTAAGGCCGAGTGTCACTGCAGAAACAATCGCGATAAGGGTTGCAAAGAGGAATTTCAGCAAGTGCATCAAGGCTATTTTGTTCCGGAAAAATAATAAGGGGAATTGGGACTAGATTACAGGGTTACAGCATAAGCTTGAGTGCATTATAAGCGTTTTTGCAACCTAGATGCTATTTACAGAGGCTGAGAAAACGCTTTTAAGCAGGGAACAAGCTTAATTGTCAGCTAAGTGACGGCTACTGAAAGGAATTCGGTTGTGCTAAAAATCTTTAAAAAGAAAGTAACTACCATGCTGGGCATTGATATCAGTCCTAATTCAGTCCGGCTGGTTGAGCTGAGCGCTATAGCAGGCAGCTATATTTTAGAGGCATATGCTGTGGCAGAGCTGCCAATCGGCGCTATGGCAGAGCGACAGATAATTGACCCTGAACGGGTCGGGCAGGTGATTGCACAGCTTATGCAGCAGGCTGTTCCACAAACCAAGCATGCTACAGTTGCTTTGGCCGGCTCGGCAGTTATTAGCAAAGTGATTGCAATGGAAGCCGGGCTCGCTGATGAGGAGTTAGAGCGTTTACTCCAGCTCGAAGCCGAGCAGCACATACCTTACCCATTAGAAGAGGTGGCAATTGACTTTGCCGTGCTGGGTGCGGCGGAGCAGGCGGTTAATAAAAGCCTAGTGCTACTGGTTGCCTGCCGTAAAGAAAATATTGCAGTGCGTGAAGCGGCATTAGCCGTGGCAGGTTTAAGAGCTAAAGTTGTTGAGACTGAATGCCATGCGCTGGAGCGTGTTTATCCTTTAATAACGGCTCAGTTGAGTCCTATGGCAGCTGAGCAAACAGTTGCTGTGGTGGATATCAGTGCAAGCTTGATGACCTTAAATGTTTTGCAGAATGGGCAAAGCATTTACAGCCGTGAACAGGTATTTGCTGGTCAGCAGTTGAGTCGGCCGCGCGAGACTTTCTCTAACCAGCGGCAGGCTGCTCAGCAGAGTCACTGGCTAGATGGTCAGATTGACTGCGCTGAAAGCCACTTTGCCGATACTGTGCTTGAGCATCTCAGCCGCGCTTTGCAGTTTTTATATGCCGCAGGGCAACACAGCGCCGTTGATAGTATTGTCTTAGCTGGCAGTGTCTGTGCCGGTACTGGGTTAGCGCAATATGTGCAAAGTAAGCTCGGCAAGCCAACTCTAATAGCGAATCCTTTTGTAGCAATGCAGTTAAGGCCAACAGTCAACGCGGCTGCACTAGAGCGTGATGCACCGTCGTTGCTGATTGCTTGCGGCTTAGCAATGCGAGGGCTGGCTGATGACCAAGATTAATTTGTTGCCTTGGCGTGAGCAGTTGCGCGCAGCGCGGCAGCGCCAGTTGCTGAGAAATTTTATTGCCGTGTTAATACTTGCTGTGGGGGCTGTGTTGGTACTTGAGGGGTATTTGCAGAGGGCAGTAGTCCAGCAAAATCAGCGCAATGGCTTTGTGCGTAAAGAGCTCTCGGTACTGAATAAACAAATGACAGAACTGCGCGAGCTGCAGACGCACCGTCAGCAACTGTCTGAACGCATGAGCATTATTTATCAACTGCAAGATAAGCGAGCAGTTTCTGCGCGTATTCTGGATCAAGTGGTGCGGACCCTGCCGAAGGGAGTGTATATCACCAGTTTAAAGTTAATTGATCAGCGTCTCACCATTGAAGGGGTGGCTGAATCAAATAAGTTGATTTCACGCTTGATGCGGCAACAGACAGAGTCTGAGTGGCTGACAGAGCCCAGTTTGGCAGAGGTGCAGGCGCTGAGTAGCAATCAGTTCGAGCAGGCTAATAGATTTAAATTAACTGTGCAGCACAGAGTGCCAGGCCATCGCGTTGAATGACCAAGGAGGGCGTTATGCGAGTGTTGGAAATTTTAACAGACTTAACAAAAATCGAGCTGAGCGAGCTGGAGCTGAGTAATATTGGCGCATGGCCAGCCGCAGTGCGGGTATTGCTCTCTGGGTTGATAGTGATTGCGCTATTGACCTTAGGCTACTTTTTACGTTTAACCGACTTGCAGGTGCAGTTGGAGCGGGCTCGCGCAGAAGAGGTGCTGCTGAAGCAAGAGTTTACACTAACAGCAGGGCAAGCAGCGCAATTCAAAGACTATAAAAAGCACCTGGAACTGATGGAAACTGCATTTGCCTCTTTATTAGGACAGTTACCTAGTAACGCTGAAGTTCCTAGCTTGCTTGAAAATATCAGCAGTGCAGGCTTAGGTTCCGGTTTGGAGTTCGAGCAGATAACACTGTTGCCAGAAATAGAACAGCCCTTCTACAGAGAGCTGCCGATACAGCTCAAGGTTGTCGGGCATTATCATGACTTGGCAATGTTTCTCAGTGCCCTTGCCCAGTTGCCCCGCATTATTACCACCCATGACTTTTCTATAAAACCCGCACAGACAGAGACAAGCGCTCAGTTGCTGATGGAAATTTTAGTTAAAACCTATCGCTATCATGAGCAGGGAGCACAGCCGTGAAAGCTTTGTTTTATATAGCTGCTGGCTTATCAGCGCTGGTTTTAATTGGTTGTGAAGCATCGCCTGAATTAGCAGATTTACAGGCGTTTGTAGAAGAAGTTAAAGCCCGTCCTGCTGCCAGCATTGAACCTCTGCCTGCAGAGCAGCCCTATACGCCGTTTATTTATTTGGCCAATGACCTTCCCAGTCCTTTTTATACTGATGAGCAAGCTGAGCTGGCTAGCCCGGTGCCGAGTAAAAGCAGTACTCTGGAGCCGGATGCTCTGCGTGCCAAGCACTTTCTTGAAAGTTTTAGTATTGGCAGTCTCACAATGGTTGGCGTGCTGTCCAATAGTCGTGTGCACTACGCATTATTGCGCAGCGAAAATGGCGTATATAAGGTTGCAGTAGGTGATTATTTGGGCAGTAATCATGGGCGCGTGACAGCAATTACCGCTTCGAGCCTAGAGGTTATGGAAGTTATTGCCGATGGAGAAGGGGGCTGGCGCGAACAGGTGCAAATACTGATGCTGCAGGGACGTTCTTGAATACGCTTGATTGGTAAAAATGAGTTAGCGCAAGGGAGTTGTGCGATGAAACTATCTGTTATAGGAATAGCTGCATTGGCTGCTGGTTGTTCAGCAGTGGTGCTGGCTGCGGAGCTAAACCGGAGTGAGTCTCTACTGCTCAGTCAATCGCAGCCACAGCTTCAAACTCATGGGCAACAGCATCAAACAGAGCATGTGCGCCAGAGTAACGAAAAAATATCGCTGAACTTTCAGGATATTGAAGTGCGTGCAGTCTTACAGTTACTGGCAGATGTCACAGGGGTGAATTTAGTGGTCAGCGATAGCGTGCAAGGACATATTACTTTGCGTTTGCAAGAGGTGCCTTGGCAGCATGCCCTAGAGTTAATTTTGCAAAGTAAAGGTTTAAGCAAGCGTCGGATAGGTAATGTGTTGTTAGTCGGCCCAGTGGATGAGTTTAGGTTACGTGAGCGACAAGCGCTTGAGATGCAGCAACATATGGCGGGGTTAGCGCCTTTGCAGCGTGAGCTGATTCAAGTTAATTACGCTAAAGCAGCTGATATTGCAGCCTTATTTAAAACCATGGCAAGTTCGGACAGCAGTGAGCATGGATCGGTGGCGGTAGATGATCGTACTAACAGTATAATTGCGCATCAAACACAGCAGCAGCTGAGCGAGCTGCGCCGAGTTGTTGCGCAGTTGGATATTCCGGTACGGCAGGTGATGATTGAAGCGCGGATCGTCGAAGTGGACGTGGGTTACAGCAAAAGCTTGGGAGTGCGCTGGGGCGGAGGCTTATCCACAGGCAGTGGCAACTGGAGGCTGTCTGGCAAGGAAGGGGCTGGCAGTTTGTTTGTGGACTTAGGGGTAACAGCGGCAACTTCAGGGGTCGGTGTAGGGTTTTTCTCGAATCATGCCATTTTAGACTTGCAGCTGTCGGCGATGGAGAAAACTGGGAATGGTGAGGTGGTATCGCAGCCCAAAGTGGTGACCGCCGATAAGGAAACGGCAAAGATTTTAAAAGGCGCTGAAGTCCCCTACCAAGAAGCCAGCTCCAGTGGAGCCACCAGTACCTCATTTAAAGAGGCGGCTCTATCCTTAGAGGTAACCCCACAAATCACCCCAGATAACCGTATTGTTATGGATGTGATCGTAACTAAAGATGAGCCGGACTTCGCCAACGCCTTAAATGGTGTGCCGCCGATTAAGAAAAATGCAGTCAATGCCAATGTTTTAGTCGCAGATGGTGAGACTATTGTCCTTGGTGGTGTATTCTCTAATACACAAATGAAAGCGGTGGATAAAGTGCCTGTATTAGGGGATGTGCCTTTTTTAGGGCGCGCTTTTCGCCGTGATTACGTGCAAGATCAAAAGTCGGAGCTGTTGGTATTTATTACCCCGCGTATAATGAACAATCATGCCATTACGTTGAATAATTAATGCACTTACGTAACTACATACTTATCGGCCCTATGGGTGCTGGAAAAAGCACCATCGGACGTTTGCTGGCTAAAGAGCTCGGCCTGCCTTTTAAAGACTCTGATAAAGAAATTGAAGAGCGCACTGGCGCAAGCATTCCTTTGATTTTTGATGTTGAAGGAGAAGCGGGGTTTCGTGACCGTGAGCAAGCAGTGATTACCGAACTGTGCCAAGAGCAGGGTTTGGTTTTAGCAACCGGTGGTGGAGCTATTCTGCGTCCCGAGAACCGGCAAGCAATGCGCCAAGGTGCAGTGGTCATTTACTTGCATGCCTCTGTTGAACATCAGTTGGCGCGTACTGCAAGGGACCGTAACCGTCCTTTATTGCAAACGGAAAATCCAGCGCAAGTGCTGGCTGATCTACTGGCGGCACGAGATCCTTTTTACCGAGAAATTGCCACCCTCATTATTGAGACCGATACACGGCCGCCGCGTATGGTAGTGCAGGAAATCATGCAGTTTCTTAACACTTACAGCGCCTCCTAGGTGGCTGTTGAATCTGCGCTATACTCCTTTATCAACCCATCTATCCGCCTAAATTCTTATTGGCACACTTTATCTTATATTTAACCTAAGCGTTATAACGAGAGGCCCACATGCGCACCCTGACTGTTGATTTAGCTGAGCGTAGCTATCCAATTTACATTGGCACGGATTTACTAAGGCAGGCGCAGCTGTTTACGCCACATATTACGGGCCGTAAAGTTGCCATTGTTAGCAATAGCACTGTGGCGCCGCTGTACTTGCAGCAGTTGCGTGAGGCGTTGCAAGGTTATGAACTGACCGAGATTATTTTGCCTGACGGTGAGTCCTATAAAAATTGGGAAACTTTGCAGCTGATTTTTGATGCGTTATTAGCGGATAAACATGATCGTAAAACTACCCTCATTGCTTTAGGTGGCGGTGTGATTGGTGATATGACTGGTTTTGCTGCTGCCTGCTACCAGCGCGGGGTTAATTTTATTCAGGTACCAACCACCCTGCTGTCCCAAGTGGACTCTTCTGTGGGCGGTAAAACGGGAATTAACCACCCTTTAGGCAAAAATATGGTGGGTGCGTTTTATCAGCCGCAAGCGGTGATAATCGATACTGCGACCTTGCAGACTTTACCGTCGCGCGAGTTAGCTGCTGGCCTTGCCGAAGTGATTAAGTATGGCTTGATCCATGACGAACCGTTTTTAGCCTGGCTGGAAGAAAACATCGAAAAAATATGCCAGCTGGATAACGCTGCGATGATCGAAACCGTTGAGCGCTCCTGTTTGGCCAAAGCACAGGTTGTTTCTGCTGATGAGCGTGAAGCTGGGGTGCGCGCCACGCTTAACTTGGGCCATACCTTCGGTCATGCCATTGAAACAGAGCAAGGCTATGGTGCTTGGTTGCATGGTGAGGCGGTTGCTGCGGGGACGGTCATGGCGCTGGAAATGTCCAAGCAGCTCGGCTGGCTGACTGCAGCGCAGCGTGATCGCGGCGTACGTTTGTTGGTTCGCGCAGGCTTGCCGGTTATTCCACCAGAGAGCATGGATGCGGAAACCTTTCTAACCCATATGGCGGTAGATAAAAAGAATATTGACGGGCATATCCGCTTGGTTTTACTGCGCAATCTAGGTGAGGCCGTGGTGACGGCAGACTATCCGGCAGAAGCGCTGCATAAGGTTCTGACTGCGGACTATTCAACTATTGCTGGCAGTATTTAATCGGAAAAGAGTGTGATGACTGATTTGTATGCTGATGATGATTATTTAGCTCATTATCGATTTGAATATGACCCTTTTGTTGGGCGTGGACCAGGGTTTAAGTTCTTTGCGGCCAAGCGCCAATCGGTGTTAGCAGAGCTGGAGCATTTGGCCCGCTATAGCAAGTTGATGCTGTTTGTCACTGGACCAAAAGGCAGTGGTAAAACAGTATTGCGCCAAGCGTTAGTCGAACGTGCTGCAGCAGAGGTAACAAGTATTGTTATCGTCGCTTCGGCAAGAGCTGATGCTGCGGCAATGTTGCAGCAGGTGAGTGATGCACTGGGGTTGCCTGAAAGTGATATTGCGGGTGTCTTAGGGCATATCGAGCGGCTGTTTGCAGCAGGGCAAGAAGTCCAGTTGGTGGTTGATAATGCGGAGTTTTTAGAGGAGTCAGCATTGCTGTTCTTGCAGCGCATCGCACAAGGGGTCAATGATGCTTGCGCGCGGGTCTTTGTCTTCTCCGACTCTTCTGTTTTGCCACTATTAGAAAAAGTTGCTGATAACGCAGACTTGCACCATGTGATTGTCCTAGAGCCTTGGGATGAGCAAGAAACTGTTGAGTATATTGGCCAGCGTTTGGTTGCCGCCGGTCAGCAGTTTGATATGTTCACTGGGCAACAATTGGCAGAAATATTTGCGCGCTCACAAGGCTGGCCGGGACGTATCAATCAAGCAGCTAAAGATCTTCTACTAGAGCACTTAGCCGGACGCCATAGAGGAGTGGTGAAAAAAACTACGGCAACTGATATTCCGTATAAGCATATTGCTCTGCTGGTTGTGCTCAGTATTGGTTTGCTATTGGTATGGCTGATCCAAACGCCTGAGTCAAAGCAAAGTGCTGAACAGCAGGCCAGTGATCAAGCTAAATCGGTTGAGCATGAGCTGTCTTTAGAGGTTATTGCTGAACCTGTGTTGCGCGAGCCTTTAGCGCAAGCGGTTAATGCAGAGGATGAAGAATACTCAGGCGCGGCGAATGAGCCAGCGCAGGAGCTGACCATTGCAGACTCTGCGCCAGCAGCGGTTAGCGCGCCAGTGCCCATAAGTACACCACCGACGACTGCGGTGGAGGAAAAGGTGCAGCCTGTAATACAGCAGCCCGCGCCAGCGGCACAGACAGCAGCAAAACCGATACCAGCCCCAGCAGCACCAGCGGCAAAGCTGGAGCCCAAAAAACCAGTGCCAACTAAGCCTGCGGTAGTGCAGGAAAAGATAGCCCCCACTGCGGCTCGTGTTGCTGGAGAGGGTCAGTGGTATAAACAGCAAACAGCGTCTCGTTACACTTTGCAGGTGTTGAGCGCACGAGCAGAAGCAACTGTACAAAGCTTTTTACAGAAACACAGTAGTACCCAGTACCACTACTATAAAAAGCAGCATCAAGGTCAAGCTTTGTATGTTGTGACCTATGGATCTTTTGCCGATCGTGATGCTGCTTTGCGAGGGATTAATAACCTGCCAGAGAGCATTCGCCAGAATAAGCCTTGGCCGCGCACTATGCTCAGTATTCAGCAAGAATTACGTTGAGGTATTTATGAACTATCGCCACGCCTATCATGCCGGCAACCATGCCGATGTGCTGAAGCATTGGGTGCTCACCCGTTGTATTGCCTTATTGCAAAAAAAACCCGCCCCTGTTGCTTATATTGATACCCATGCTGGAATTGGTTTGTATGATTTACACGGCGAGGAAGCGAGCAAAACAGATGAGTGGCACGATGGTATTGGCCGCTTATGGGGATCTACCCATCCTTTGCTGGCAGACTACTTATATGCGGTGGGTGAGCTAAATGAGGATGATGAGCTGCGCTATTACCCTGGTTCGCCAGAGCTGGCGCGTTGTTTAACCCGCAGTCAGGATCATCTGTATTTAAATGAAAAACATCCGGATGACGGTCAGTTGCTGAAGGACAATATGCGTATTGATCCACGGGTGACAGTGCATCTTGGTGAAGGCTGGCATGTGCCGCGGGCATTGCTGCCCACCGCAGAAAAACGTTTGTTGATGCTAGTCGACCCACCTTTTGAAGAGGGCGATGACCTGCAAAACTCAGTGCAAGCATTAGAAGAAAGCTTAGCGCGTATGCGTCAAGCGATTGTGTGCTTGTGGTATCCAGTGAAAGATACCGGACAGCTGCGCCGTTTTTATCAAGCCTTAGAGAAGAGTAGCGCACCTAAGTTATTGCGCATTGAGTTGTACATAAATAAGCCGGATGATGCCAGCAAGCTCAATGGTTCAGGCTTGGTGATTTGCAACCCTCCATGGGGTTTAGAGGAAGAACTTAAGCAGCTGTTGCCTTGGCTGGCGCAGACACTGCAACAAGGCGAGGGTGGCTGGCGGTTAGATTGGTTGGTGGCTGAGTAATAGGGCTTATATTTAGCGTCGGCTATAAATGAAGGGTATTCCGAGCGTTAATGTTGTGTGCGGCTAGCGGACGTCAGTGTTTTTAATATTAGACCCTTCCAATATAGGAAGACTATGGCTATAATAAACGCCAGCTGCATCACTGAGTGTCTGTGCGGCATCTTTTTGGAAGTTAAGTTTTTGAAGTTTAAGTAAAATTTATTTTCATTAAGGTGTTGACAAGGTTAGATATTCTAGTAGAATGACGCACCACAGATGAGGGGAACTCGAAGAGATTCAACAAAATCTGTAATGTTCCGCGATAGCTCAGTTGGTAGAGCAAATGACTGTTAATCATTGGGTCCCT
>CAZEZR010000028.1:0-33125 GCA_964516465.1 uncultured Thiopseudomonas sp.
TCACTACTTACTAGAAACTGATCAAATTCAGCACGAATACGTGCGCAATTACACCGATATGCCGTTTATCGTCAAGCAAGGTTTTGGCTTTAACGATGGTTTATTCAATGGCTATCAAAGTGCTTCACGCAGCTATCCGGACAAGAGCGACTGGGACTACGAGCTCGACGAAAATGGCCATGCTAAGGTCGATATGACCCTGCAGCATCCAAACTGTGTCTATCAACTACTGAAAAAGCACTACAGCCGCTATACACCAGAGATGGTTAGCAGTATCTGTGGCACACCGCTCAAGCGCATGATGGAAATCTGGGATCATATTGCCGAGACTGCGGTGCCAGGCAAAACCATGACCATTCTGTATGCGCTCGGCTGGACCCAGCACTCGGTTGGCTCGCAGATGATTCGTGCCGGTGCCATGCTGCAACTCTTGCTCGGTAATATCGGCATGCCCGGCGGTGGCGTCAACGCGCTACGTGGCCACTCCAATATTCAAGGTTTGACTGATCTGGGCCTACTCTCCAATCTGTTGCCGGGTTATCTGACCCTGCCGCGCGATAACGAACAGGACTACGACGCCTATATTGCCAAACGCGCACCGCAGGCACTGCGTCCCGGACAAATGTCCTATTGGCAGCACTATGGCCGCTTCCATGTCAGCCTGATGAAGGCGTGGTATGGCGATGCAGTCACCGAAGAAAACAACTGGGGCTACGACTGGTTACCCAAGCTCGATGAGCCGATGTATGACGTGCTGAAGTACTTCGACATGATGTACGAGGGCAAGGTCAACGGCTACTTCTGCCAAGGCTTCAACCCCATTGCTGCTTTCCCTAACAAGGCAAAAGTTGCTGCAGGGTTGGCTCGACTAAAATACTTGGTGATTATGGATCCGCTGGTCACTGAAACCTCGGAGTTCTGGAAACACGTGGATGAATACAACGATGTGGATACCGCCAACATCCAAACCACAGTATTTCGTCTGCCCACCACCTGTTTTGCTGAAGAAGATGGCTCGCTGGTCAACAGCAGCCGCTGGTTGCAATGGCACTGGAAAGGCGGTGAGCCGCCAGGTGAAGCGCGCCCCGACGTTGCTATAATGGGTGGGTTATTCCACCGTCTGCGTGCGTTGTATAAGGACGAAGGTGGTGCCTTCCCAGATCCAATTATGAATCTGGACTGGTCGTACCTACGCCCTGATGAACCAGCACCAGAGGAAATTGCCAAGGAGTACAACGGCAAGGCATTGGTTGATCTCAAAGATCCGAACACTGGAGAAATACTGGTGCCTGCCGGCGGTCAGCTAGCTGGATTCGGCCAACTGCGCGATGACGGCAGCACTTCCAGTGGTTGCTGGTTATTCTGTGGCTCTTGGACAGAGGCTGGCAACCAAATGGCGCGGCGCGACAACGCTGACCCTTATGATATGGGGCAGACTTTGGGCTGGGCCTGGTCGTGGCCAGCGAATCGGCGCATCCTTTACAACCGTGCCTCGGCGGATCCTGCCGGCAAACCTTGGAACGACAAGGACAAGCGTTTGGTCTGGTGGGATGGCAGCAAGTGGACTGGTACCGATGTCCCTGACTTTGCCGCTACCTCTGCGCCAGAGGACGGCATGAGTCCGTTTATTATGAACCCAGAAGGTGTGGCGCGTTTCTTTGCTCGCGATAATATGGCCGAAGGCCCATTCCCTGAGCACTATGAACCGTTCGAAACACCCATTGGTCGCAACCCATTACACCCAGAGTCGCCGGGCGTGACCAGCAACCCAGCAGCACGAGTGTTCCGCAATGATATGGACGTGTTCGGTACCGCCGAGGAGTTTCCTTATGCGGCGACCACCTACCGCCTTACCGAACACTTTCACTTCTGGACTAAGCATTCCCACCTCAATGCGATCATGCAGCCACAACAATTTGTCGAACTTGGCGCAGTGATGGCTGGTGAGCTGGGCATTAAAGCCGGTGATCGGGTCAGGGTGTCCTCTAACCGCGGCTATATCGAAGCTGTGGCAGTGGTCACCAAGCGACTCAGAGCAATGCAGGTGGATGGTAAGACTGTGCACCACGTAGGTATTCCGCTGCACTGGGGGTTTGTGGGACTGGCCAAAAATGGCTATATCACTAACACATTGACGCCGTTTGTCGGCGACGGTAATACCCATACGCCGGAATACAAATCCTTCCTCGTTAACGTAGAGAGGGTGTAATCATGGCTACACAAGACATAATCGCACGCTCTGCCACCACCACACCGAGCCCCTCGGTGCGTCAACTTGACCAGGTGGCAAAGCTCATCGACACCACATTGTGCATTGGCTGTAAAGCCTGCCAAGTGGCCTGCTCGGAATGGAACGATCTGCGTGACGAGATCGGTACCAACGTTGGGGTGTATGACAACCCCAGCGATTTGACTGCCGAATCTTGGACGGTGATGCGTTTCGCTGAGCACGAAACCAGCGAGGAGGACATCGAATGGCTGATCCGTAAGGACGGCTGCATGCATTGTGTGGATCCGGGCTGCCTAAAAGCATGCCCGAGTCCAGGCGCAATCATTCAATACGCCAATGGCATCGTCGATTTCAATCAAGACAAATGCATCGGCTGCGGCTATTGCATTACTGGTTGTCCCTTCGACGTACCACGTATTTCCAAAAAAGATGACAAGGCCTACAAATGCACCCTGTGCTCTGACCGAGTTGCGGTAGGTTTAGAGCCTGCCTGCGTCAAGGTGTGCCCCACCGGGGCCATTGTCTTCGGCACCAAGGATGACATGAAGGAACATGCCGACTGGCGAATTGCCGACCTCAACCGACGCGGCTATGAAAACGCTGGACTCTATGACCCTCTAGGTGTGGGCGGAACCCACGTGATGTATGTGTTGCACCATGCGGACAAGGCCGGACTCTACAGCAGCTTGCCGCAAAACCCGGCTATCAGCCCAATGGTCAGCGTCTGGAAAGGCGTCACCAAACCCTTGGCGATGGTCGCCATGGCGGCCACAGCGCTGGCTGGGTTCTTCCATTACGTACGTATCGGGCCTAACCGCGTCGAAGAGGACGAGGAGAAAAGTCCTGAAAGATTAGCAACGGTCGAATACCACGACCCTGCTGAGCGCAGTGACCCGAGCCCAGGAGGAGAGCGAGATGAATAATGACATAAACCATGATCTTCAGCGCTACAATGCCAACGAGCGCTCCAACCATTGGGGAGTTGCTTTACTCTTCATCTTGGCTGGACTCTCAGGCTTGGCACTCTTCCATCCGGCTTTATTCTGGTTGAGTAATTTGTTTGGCGGCGGGCCTTGGACGCGCATTTTGCACCCCTTTATTGGGGTGGCAATGTCTATCCTGTTCGTCTTAATGGTCTTTCGCTATGCTGGACGCAATCGGATCAAGGCCCACGATCGCCAATGGTTATCCCAGTTGCGTCAAGTGGTCAACAACCAGGAAGAGGGCTTACCACCTGTGGGCAAGTACAACGGTGGCCAGAAGCTTTTATTCTGGGTGCTGGTGGTCAGTATGTTGCTCTTATTGCTCAGCGGAATCGTGATCTGGCGCGACTACTTCAGCGGCTTCTTCGCCGTTGGACTGATCCGTTTTGCCAGTGTACTGCATGCATTTTTCGCCTTTGTGCTGATTTCCAGCATCATTGTGCACATCTATGCGGCCATCTGGGTTAAAGGCTCAGTGCGTGCCATGATGTCCGGTAAAGTGAGTGCCGCTTGGGCACGCAAACATCACCGACTGTGGCACGACGAAATGCGTAAAAAAGAGCGCTAAGCCATACCGACCAGCCCGAGGGGAAATGAAGGGTTGGTCGGTGCGCTTGTACAATAGTTGTAATCTCAGGCAGCGTACACATGCGCTGCCTGTTTATTTGTGCTCTAGTATCTCAACCATGCCGATGCAAACCACCCTACCTAGCTAGACAAGGAACCAACCCATGTCCTCCAAAATTCTCGAACCTGGGGAGATCGAAGGCGCAGCGATGACGCCACCCTTTGTATTACTGCCTCCAACCGATCTATTTGCCAAACGTGCCGAGCGCTTTGATAGTTTAGCCGAAGGCCATCCTATGAGTGCTTATCTGCGCCTGCTGGCCAGCATCTGTCGTGCACAACAGACTGTGCTTGACGCACCACCGAGCCTACCGGATCTCGACAGTTCGTTAATCAATGCCGCTTTACAGCATGAAATGCCGCCATTGGCCGTGGATACCTTGCTCCATGATAACGGTTGGCACACACAACTGGATGCTTGGCTTGCTGCGTTTACTGAGCAAAATAAAGAGTTACCCGATGCGGTGCAAACTGCACTGCAACGGCTACGCCAAGCCGACGCTGAGCAACGCCGTGTTTGGGCGACTGCGCTACTGGGCGGCCGTTTTAGTCAAGTGCCTGAAGCCTTGGTCCCTTTTCTAGGCGCTGCCTTGCAGATTGCTTGGCGGCATTGGCTAAAAGCCATTGATATCGAGGCCATTCGTGAGGGCGAAAATCAAACTGAGTGCCCCTGCTGCGGTTCATTGCCAGTCGCTGGAGTTGTCCATCAGCGCCGCCCCATGGACGGGGTACGCTATTTACTGTGCTCACTGTGCGCTGCCGAGTGGCACTACGTTCGCCTCAAGTGCAGCCATTGCCTGAGCACTCGGGAACTCGATTATCTGCACTTCGACGACAGCCCGTACGGTATCAAAGCTGAAGCCTGCCCCGACTGCCAGACCTATCTGAAGCAACTCTATCTAGAGATAAACGCAAACGGTGAGGCGGTCACCGCAGATCTCGCCAGTCTCGATCTGGACCTGCTCTTGGCTGAGCAAGGTTGGCAACGACGCACGCCAAATCTATTATTGGCGCCGGGTGACGGTGAAGGTGACCAAGGAGAAGTAAATTAATGAACACTGCGCAACAATCGCGCCCGCCCTCAGTGGAGCAACTTCTCAGTGCCGCTGGCATGGCGATGCTACAGGAGCGGCATGGCCGCGCGTCGCTGCGCAAAATAGTACGTGATTATCTGGCGGAATTGGGCGACGCCTATCGCCGCGACGAGCTGCTGCCAGAGATGCTGACCGAAAAGTCGCTGGTAACTGAGGTGGCTGCTCGATTAGAGCGTGGTCAACGGCCTAATCTGCGGCGTATGTTCAATCTGACTGGCACCGTGTTGCACACCAATCTCGGCCGTGCTCTGCTGCCAGAAGAGGCGATCCACGCGATGACACTGGCCGCGCGGCATCCCACCAACCTGGAGTTTGACTTGGCCACAGGTCAGCGCGGTGACCGCGATAGCCTCGTGGAGCAACTGGTGTGTGAGCTGACCGGTGCCGAAGCAGCGACTATAGTCAACAACAATGCTGCTGCGGTGCTATTGGCCCTGAGCGCCCTTGGAACAGGTTGTGAAGCTGTTATTTCCCGCGGCGAGCTGATTGAAATTGGCGGCTCCTTTCGTATTCCAGAGATTATGCAGCAAGCCGGCGTTATTCTGCGCGAAGTGGGCACCACCAACCGTACCCATGCCCACGATTACCAAACCGCCATCAATGAGCACACTGGGCTGATCCTCCGGGTACACCCCAGCAACTATGTAATTCAAGGCTTTACCGCCAGCGTCGCCACCAAGCAACTGGCTGCTATCGCCCATGAAAAAGGTTTACCTTTGTTGGAAGATCTGGGCAGCGGCAGCTTAGTCGATCTGTCGCGCTGGAATCTACCACGGGAACCGCTGGTGCAGGAATCCCTGAGCGACGGTGCTGACATTGTCACTTTCAGCGGCGACAAGTTGCTCGGTGGCCCTCAAGCGGGACTGATCGTTGGGCGGCGTGAGCTGATTGAACGCATCAAAGCACATCCGCTCAAACGTGCGCTGCGAGTGGACAAGCTGACTTTGGCAGCACTGGAAGCGGTGCTACGTCTGTATCAAGACCCCGACCGGCTGGCAGAGCGTTTAACCAGCCTGCAACTGCTGACTCGGCCGGAAGCAGAAATCGATGCTCAAGCCCAGCGCCTGGTGCCATTAATGGCGCAGCAGTTGGGCGTAGACTGGCAGGTTAGCGCACAAGCGTCCCTCGGTATGATCGGTAGTGGTGCGCAACCTGTGGCGCGACTGCCCAGCGTCGCCCTGTGCCTGCGCCCTCAAGGCGCTCGCCGGGAACGCAACCAAGCACTGATGGCGTTGATGGCGGCATTGCGCGACCTGCCTATTCCTGTGGTTGGCCGCCTTGACGACGATGCTTTATGGCTCGACCTGCGCCAACTGGATGACGAAACGCTGTTCATTGAACAGCTATCGGCGCTGCAGGTAAACAAAGGATGATTATCGCCACAGCAGGACACATCGACCACGGTAAAACCGCGCTTCTGGAAGCACTGACCGGCCACGCCGGTGACCAGCGCCGCGAAGAGCAAGAGCGCGGCATCACCATAGACTTGGGCTACCGCTATGCAGATTTAGGCGGCAATGCAACTCTGGGTTTTATCGATGTTCCGGGCCACGAACGTTTTGTCCACAATATGCTGGCCGGTGCCGCAGGCGTTGATTTAGCCTTGCTGGTGGTGGCAGCCGATGATGGGGTGATGCCGCAAACCCGCGAACACTTAGCCATCCTTGCCTTGTTGGGCATTCCGCGTTTATGGGTGGCGCTGACTAAATGCGATCGAGTCGATGAGCAGCGTCAAGCCGTCGCAGAGGCTGAAATCAAGGCGCTGCTGGCACCCGGCCCTTTCTCAAATGCACCTGTATTTAGCCTTTCAAGTATCACCGGCGACGGCATTAACGCACTGCGCGAAGCACTCATAGCAGCAGCGCAGAACATCGCGCAGCATGCCGCGCAAGATCATTTCCGCTTGTCGGTGGATCGCGCCTTCAGTGTCTCTGGTGCCGGTACTGTGGTCACCGGCACCGCATTATCGGGGCGCGTGACAGTGGCTGACAGTTTACTGCTGGTGGATAGCAAAGGCATTCAACAGCAGGTGCGAGTGCGCGGCCTGCACGCGCAAAACCGCAGCGCCGAGAGCGCTTATGCAGGCCAGCGAGTGGCGCTGAATCTGGCGGGCGAGCGACTTAAAGCCGAACAGATTCAGCGTGGCAACTGGTTGCTGCCCACTGCGCTGTTGAACCCCAGCCGCAGACTGGATATCCGTTTAACCTTACTGTCTGATGCTGCACGAGCGCTGGAGCATTGGACCCCAGTGCATGTGCACCTCGGCGCGCAGCGTTTGACTGGTCGTGTGGCGCTGTTGGAACAGCAACGTCTTTCCCCTGGTGCCACTGGCTTGGCACAACTGGTGCTCGACGGTCACAGCAATGCGGTCTACGGTGATCGCGTGGTGCTACGTGATCAATCTGCTTGGCACACGCTGGGCGGTGGCATGGTGCTTGACCCTAACCCACCGACCCGCCAAAGGCGCACACCAGTGCGGTTGGCCCAACTGCATGCCTTGACTCAAGGCGGGTTAGAGGTTGCGCTGCCAGCGCTACTCAGCAGTGCCGATAACGGTCTGGCACCAGCCACCCTCGAGCGCACCTTCAATCGTCCGCAACAGAGCTGGCTATTACCCCAAGGCACAGTCAGCAAGTCCACCGCCAGCGGCCCACGATTATTCGCTGAGAGTCTGTGGCAACAACATCGCTTGAGTCTCACTGAGGCCTTGATCCGCTTTCACCAAGAGCAGCCCGACCAACCAGGACCCGACCGCAGTCGTCTGCGGCGCTACGGACTACCCAACCTAGACCCAGCAGTCTTCAGCACCTTGTTGGATGAGGCTTTACTGGATGGCAGCGTAACAGCCAGCGGTCCTTGGCTGCATATGCCAGAATTTCGAGTACGCTTAAGCGCCGAGGAAGAAGCGTTAAAAAGACGGCTCTGGCCACACCTTGAAGCCGGTACGATTAACCCACCTTGGGTGCGGGATCTAGCGCGTTTGGAGAATTACGATGAGGGGCAAGTGCGCGCATTGCTGTTAAAACTCGCGCGCCTAGGGCAACTGCATCAGGTGGTGCGTGATCTGTTTTACTGCGAATCTGCCATCGAGCAGCTGGCTGAGTGTGCTATTGCCTTAACCCAAGATAACCATACGCTGCAGGTGGTAGATTTTCGTGATGCCTTAGGCTTAGGCCGCAAGCGTTGTGTGCAACTGCTGGAGTACTTCGACCGCCTTGGTGTCACCCGGCGTTTCGGCAATCATCGACGGCTACGTGAAGAAAGTAGCGTGGTTTTGCGCATTAAAACCCGTTAGTATGGATCGCTTACGGAGGGCAATCACATCCGGTGGTGTGGCCGGACTTCAAATCCGGTTGGGGACGGCAGCCGTTCCTGGGTGGGTTCGACTCCCACTGCCCTCCGCCACTGCGTATAATTTCAAGGTTTTCGTGCTCAGTCTTTCAGTTTCAGCGCCTGAACACTTTCATCGCTCGGATCAAAACCATCTTGCTGCGCTTGCGCAACAAAAGCTGCCACGGCTTTTTCCCCCCGCAACAACTTCGTTTTGGCGCTTGCCCAATCATCGGGCCTGAGTTGAATCATCCAGCCTGCACCATAACAATCTCGATTGATCAGCGCTGGACGCCGCTCAAGCTGTTCATTGTGCGCCACCACGGTACCGGCAATCGGGCTTTTTGCCGAAGCAGCTGCCTTAGCAAACTCCACCACGCCCAAACTGCGATCAACCTCAATCTGCAAACCCACCCGTTTAGGGGTGAAAGCAAAGATATCGCCAAACAAAGCCACACCGTACTCGGTTAACCCCAAAGTCACTTCGCCGCCAGCCTCCTCGCGCAGCCACATGCTGTGCTCAGGGGCATACCAAAGCTCATCAGGAAAGGTCATACCAGCTAAGATCATAATGAAAGCACCTTTTCGTATTCAAGAATCATTGTTGCCAGTTCACCACCGCTACCAAAATCGTCCACCTCAGCAATCAGCGGCTGCTTTTCAACCTGCGTTTGTCCCGGCAACGGTGGTTTGCGGCAGAGCAAGATACGCGCACCCATTTGTTTGGCCTGACGAATAAAATGAATCACCGGTGCGCCGTTGGTCTCTGGAAAAACCGATTCGGCCACACCAGGACGGGCAAACTCCGCCGCTTCCCCGGTCAGGTAGAGGGTCACCTCAGCATCCATACAGGCCAGCAACGTAGCTATGTGAAAAGGCGCAGCGCAGCGTGCTGGGGTACTGGGGCCACTGGTCACGAGAATCAAAACACGCTGAAGCGATACTGTAGTCAAGATGATCTCCTTTGCTCAGGGTTCAAGCAATAACACAACACAGGTAAAGCACAGGCCGCTAAGCCATCCGGCGAACCGCCTACGGCGATAAATCAGCATAGATAAGATTTGCTGGTAATGCCATTGCCTCAAACTTTTGCCAGAACAACACTATCGTTCCAGCTAAAAACACTGCCCGCCACAGCGCACTCCTCTTTAAATTTCAAAATAAAACTCAAAGCCCTTGCCTGCAGCAGCCACCGGTTGATGGCCAAGCGATTAACCCGTGGTGCTAGCAGTGACCACGACAACCCACTCTTCAAAGCTTGTAAGGCTAGCAACCAGGCTTACTGGCACTTAACTTCACTGTAAAGTGCACTGCGGCAGGCGCGACTGACAGCGCTGCCCAGATAAGAACAGCTAAAGAGCCAGATTTATAATAAACACAAGCGATCGACATATGCTGTTTCCCTCAACGCACCCGCCTCATGTATGCTAGACAGATATTTTTCATTGGTGCGCTGCGGTGCATCATCCTTATGACTTTCTTGACGATAATCACATAAAATCATGCACGAACAGTATCAACCTCGCGACATTGAAGCCGCCGCTCAGCGCCATTGGGCCGAGCAAAAATCCTTTGAAGTGACCGAACAACCGGGCAAAGAAACCTTTTATTGCCTGTCGATGTTCCCCTACCCAAGCGGGCGCTTGCATATGGGTCACGTGCGTAATTACACCATTGGTGATGTGATTGCTCGCCACCAGCGCATGCTGGGTAAAAACGTTTTACAGCCCATGGGTTGGGACGCCTTTGGTATGCCTGCGGAAAATGCGGCCATGCAACATAAAGTAGCGCCAGCCGCCTGGACTTACGAAAATATGGCCTATATGAAAGCCCAGTTTATCCAGTTGGGCTTGGCCATTGATTGGTCACGGGAAATCACCACCTGCCAGCCAGATTACTACCGCTGGGAGCAGTGGCTGTTCACCCAGTTGTACAAAAAAGGCATCATCTATAAGAAAGTCGGCACGGTAAACTGGGACCCAGTGGACCAAACTGTACTGGCCAACGAGCAAGTGATTGATGGTCGCGGCTGGCGTTCTGATGCGCTGGTGGAAAAGCGCGAAATCCCCATGTACTACTTTAAGATCACCGCCTACGCCGATGAGTTGCTATCCGGTCTGGATGACATGCCAGGCTGGCCTGAACAAGTTAAAACCATGCAACGTAACTGGATCGGTAAAAGTTACGGTGCCGATATCTTGTTTGATTACGATATAGATTCCGTAGGCGTAGAAGGTCAGCTCAAGGTGTACACCACCCGTCCTGACACTTTAATGGGCGCCACTTATGTGGCGGTTGCTGCTGAGCACCCCTTGGCGGAACGTGCGGCGACTGACAACCCTGAGCTGAAAGCTTTTATAGCTGAATGTAAAGCAGGCTCTGTGGCAGAAGCCGATATGGCCACCATGGAGAAAAAAGGCCTGCCCACCGGCCAGTTTGTACTGCATCCGCTGACCGGCGACAAACTACCTGTGTATGTCGCCAACTATGTTCTGTGGGGCTATGGTGAAGGCGCTGTAATGGCCGTTCCTGCCCATGATGAGCGTGACTTTGAGTTCGCTAATGCGTACCAGTTGCCCATTACCCAAGTATTCGCTTCTACAGATGAAGAAAACAGCTTTGACGCAACAGTCTGGAACGATTGGTATGCCGATAAAACCAATGTTAGTGCAGTTAACAGCGGTAAATACGATGGCCTTAGCGTGCAGGACGCCTTTGATGGCATTGTCGCTGACTTAGAAGCTAAGCAGCACGGCGAGCGCAAAACCCAGTTCCGTTTACGTGACTGGGGCATTAGCCGCCAGCGTTACTGGGGCTGTCCAATTCCTATTGTGCACTGCCCAAGCTGTGGCGATGTGCCGGTGCCTGACGATCAGCTACCCGTGGTTTTACCGGAAAATGTGATCCCCGATGGCGCCGGTAACCCACTGAGTAAAATGCCTGAGTTTTATCAGTGCAAGTGCCCATCCTGTGGCGCTGACGCCCGCCGTGAAACTGACACCATGGACACCTTTGTCGAGTCTTCCTGGTATTACGCACGCTACGTCTCGCCGCAGTACGATGAAGGTTTGGTGGAAAAGTCTGCAGCTGAGCACTGGCTGCCGGTTGATCAATATATTGGCGGCATCGAGCACGCAATTTTGCACCTACTCTATGCGCGCTTCTTCCACAAGCTGATGCGCGATGAAGGTTTAGTCAATAGCGATGAGCCTTTTACTAATCTACTGACCCAAGGCATGGTCATTGCAGAAACCTATTACCGCATTCTGCCCAATGGTGCACGCGAATGGTTTAACCCTGAAGAAGTCACGGTTGAGCACGACAGCAAAGGCAAAGCTGTATCGGCAGTACTGATCGCCGATGGCAAGCCGGTTGTGATTGGCGGCATTGAAAAAATGTCCAAATCGAAAAACAACGGGGTTGATCCACAAGTCATGATTGACGAGTACGGTGCTGACACCTGCCGCCTGTTTATGATGTTTGCTTCACCGCCAGATATGAGTTTGGAATGGTCTGACTCTGGGATCGAAGGTGCCAGCCGCTTCCTCAAGCGGGTCTGGCGCTTAGCCTATAAGCATGTCAACTCTGAAGACCATCAAGATCTAGACATTGCCAGCTTAACTGATGAGCAAAAAGAGATTCGCCGCAGCATTCACGCCGCAATCAAACATGCTTGCCAAGATGTGGGTAAACATCAGAAGTTCAACACCGCCATTGCGCAAGTGATGACGTTGATGAATGTGCTGGAAAAAGCACCCACGACAACTGCGCAAGACCGCGCTTTACTGCAAGAAGGTTTGGAAACTGTGGTCCTGCTCTTAGCGCCAATCACCCCGCATATTTGTCATGAACTGTGGCTGCAACTGGGTCATAGTGAGCCCGTGATCGATGCTGCTTGGCCCCAAGTCGATGAAAATGCCTTAGTCCAAGACACGCTTAATATGGTGGTGCAGGTGAACGGCCGCTTACGAGGACACATTGATGTGTCTGCCAGCGCCAGCCGGGAAGAGATTGAAACAGTGGCCCGCGCCAATGAAAACGTCGTACGCTTTGTCGATGGTTTAACCATTCGAAAAGTGATTGTTGTTCCAAACAAGTTAGTTAATATTGTAGCGAACTGACTGAGTCGTGAATTTTTACTCACCCCTGCATAACCTCACGCCGAGGTTATGCATAGAGGACATACCATGCTGAAACGCTCTATTACTGTACTGGGTCTGGCTTTTGTATTGACCGCTTGCGGCTTCCAGTTACGCGGTACAGGTACCACCCAAATGGCGCTTACCGAACTGAACTTTGCTGCCCGTGATGCGCTGAGCCCGTTAGGTAAAGAAGTCAAAAACACTCTTGCCAATAATAAAGTATTGGTGACCACCAGCGCGCCCTTTACCCTCTATATTGGTCCAGAAGAAACCAGCCGCCGTACCGCCAGCTTCACTCCAGGCACACGCAGTGCAGAATATCAGCTGACCAGCTCAGTCAGCTATGAACTGCGCTCTGGCAGCCTGCCTGCTTTACTGCAGGATCGGGTTGAAGTGCAGCGCACCTATGCCTACAGCCAAGACAACGTGACTGCCTCGGGTCAAGAAGAAGCGCTGCTGCGCGATGAAATGCGCCGCGAGCTGGTGATGCAATTAATGATGCGTCTGCAAGCTGTGACCCCTGACCAGTTGCAAGGCTTAAAAGAACAAGCCGAGCGCAAAGCACACGCTGAAGCACAAGCCCGCGAAGCAGCCATACGCGCACAGCAGCTGGAACAGCCACAACAATCACCGATTATTTTACCTTGATGATTAAGAGCCTTGTGCAAGCAAGGCTCTGACCCCCTATGCGGATTTACCCTGAAAAACTCGCCGGTCTACTGAAGCAAGGTCTGCTGCCTATTTACTTGGTCAGTAGCGACGAGCCATTATTGGCCCAAGAAGCCAGCGATACCATTCGCAGTGCGTGCCGCAAGGCAGGCTACAGTGAGCGCCAAGTCTTTCATGTGGAGCGGGGCTTTGACTGGAATATTATCCGTGAAGCCAACGCCAGCTTGTCGCTGTTTGCAGAAAAGCGTCTCTTGGAGTTGCGCATCAACTCAGGTCGACCCGGTGAGCCTGGCAGCACGGTGCTGTTAGAGTATTTAGCCCGTCCCGCCGAAGACACAGTACTGCTGATCAATGTGCCGCGGCTCGACAGCGCTATGCTGCGCAGCAAATGGGCCAAAGCCTTGATGGACAGCCCCTTGTGTGGTTTTTTACAACTGCACAATATTACTATTGAACAGTTACCCAATTGGATTAATCAGCGCCTCAGCCAACAAGGCTTAAGCGCGGACCCAGAGGCAATTGATCTGATTGTGGCCCGCACCGAAGGCAATCTGTTGGCCGCCGTGCAGGAAATCGAAAAACTCAAACTGTTGAGTAACAGCAAGCATCTGGACTTAGAAACGATTCAAGCCAGCATTGCCGACAGCGCCCGTTACGATGTGTTTGGCTTAGTCGACGCTGCTCTGAGCGGCGACACAGAACGCAGCTTGCGTGTTTTAGCCGGTTTACGCAGCGAAGGCGTGGATATTCCGATTATTCTGTGGGCGGTGGCCCGTGATATTCGCCAATTGGGCACCCTGGCTCAGCAGCTCAGTCAGGGCACCAGCATGGAGCGCGCCCTCTCGCGCGTTTGGCCGGCAGCGCGCAAACCACTGTTTACTCGAGCGCTAAAACGTTTAACTGCCTCCCAATGGCAGCTACTGCTTAAAGATGCGCAGCTGATTGATGAGCAAAGCAAAGGGCAGGCCATTGGTGATGCTTGGGTCGGCATGGCCTCCTTGCTGTTAAGAATGTCTGGCTCCCGCTTAGCTATTTTCCAGCACCAGTAACGGATAAAAGCCAAGCAGTGCTGGTTTTTTGCTAAACTATTGTGCTTGTTAATTGGAGCAGCCGAATGTCCCAGATCTATCAACACCGCGCCCGTAAGCGTTTTGGTCAAAACTTCTTGCACGACACTGGCGTTATTGATCGCATTCTTCGTGCAATTTCACCGCATGAAGGCGAGCACGTGTTAGAAATTGGACCCGGTCAAGGCGCTCTAACCGAAGGTCTATTGAGCAGTGGCGCGCAGCTTGATGTGATCGAAATTGACCTCGACTTGGTTTCCATTCTTAAGGTCAAATTCATCTTGGCATCTAATTTCACCCTACATCAAGGTGATGCGCTCAAGTTTGATTTTGCCCGTCTGAACGCTGCGCCGAACAGCCTGCGCGTAGTGGGCAATCTGCCTTATAATATTTCCACACCACTGATTTTCCACCTTCTCGACAATGCACATTTAGTGCGCGACATGCATTTTATGTTGCAAAAAGAAGTGGTCGAGCGCATGGCGGCCAAACCCGGTGGCGGAGACTGGGGGCGTTTATCCATTATGGTGCAGTACCATTGCCGGGTTGAGCATTTATTTAATGTTGGGCCGGGTTCCTTTAGCCCGCCACCTAAAGTGGACTCAGCCATAGTGCGCCTCGTGCCGCACGAGCACTTACCTCACCAGGCACAAGACCCGCGCGCGCTGGACCGTATTGTCCGTGAAGCCTTTAATCAGCGGCGTAAAACCCTGCGCAATACTTTGAAAAACGTTTTATCTGCCGACGCAATTGCCGCGGCCGAAGTCGACGGCAGTTTACGTCCTGAACAATTAGATATTGCTGCTTTTGTGCGCTTAGCTGATCAATTCACAGCGCAGCAAGCAGCAGAATCACCTTGAGAACACTATGAATTATCTGAGTAATACCATAAATATCAGTGTCAATACGCGCTACTTAGCCGAGCATTCACAGCCGGAAGAAAACCGCTATGTGTTTGCCTACGACATCACCATACGCAACAACGGCACCGATTCAGCACAGCTTTTAAGCCGCCATTGGATCATTACCGATGGCGATGGAAAAACCCAAGAAGTACGCGGCTCTGGCGTGGTTGGCGAGCAGCCGATCATCGATGCAGATGACGAGTTCAGCTATAGCAGCGGCACCTTAATGGCCACTGCTGTGGGCAGCATGCAAGGCAGCTTTACCATGCGTGCTAAAGACGGCGAAGAATTTGAAGCGCCCATCGCACCCTTCGGCTTAGCGGTACCTGGAGCCTTACATTAATGGCAACCTACGCAGTTGGTGATGTACAGGGCTGCTTAGAGCCGCTTAAATGCTTGCTCGACCGGGTTAATTTTGATCCCAGCCAAGACACTCTGTGGCTGGTCGGTGATTTGGTTAACCGTGGCCCACAGTCCTTAGAAACCCTGCGTTTTCTCTACGCCATGCGCGATTCTGTGGTGAGCGTACTGGGCAACCATGACTTACACTTGTTAGCCATCGCCAACTACACGGCGCGGCTAAAAAAGAAAGACACTTTGCGCCCAGTGCTCAACGCTCCGGATGCGGCCGATTTGTTATTTTGGCTGCGGCAACTGCCGCTGATGCACCATGATACTGAGCGTAAGATCAGTATGGTGCACGCCGGTATTCCACCGCAGTGGAGCATTCAAGATGCCCTAGCGCACGCCGATGAAATACACCAAGTACTGCGTGATGACAGCTTGTTTTTGCCTTATTTAGACGGCATGTATGGTGACCAGCCTACCGCTTGGCATGATCAGCTCAGCGGCATTGAACGCCTCAGATTGATTACCAACTATTTCACTCGAATGCGCTTTTGCACTGCCACTGGGGTGCTCGATCTAAAAGGCAAAGAAGGCATTGACACAGCCCCCAGCGGTTTTGCACCATGGTTCAGTCACCCGCAGCGTTTAACCCGCGATGACACCATATTATTTGGTCACTGGGCGGCACTTAAAGGCCGCTGCCCTGCGCCCAATACCATCGCCCTCGATACCGGCTGTGTCTGGGGCGGAAAAATGTCATTGTACAATATCGATACGCAGCACTTTGAACGCTGCAACTGCCCGCCTGCGGCCTAACTGATCACATCCTGTGAGGACCTAATGGACGCTTTTAAACGCATCACTATTCAACAAGCTAAACAACTCTGCGACGAAGGCGCAGTGATGGTCGATATTCGCGACCCAGAGAGCTTTGCCAATGGCCGCCCAACCGGTGCCATTCACTTGGACAATCACTCCTTAGCTGAGTTTATCGCCCAGGCTGACCTTGACGCTCCGACCATAGTCACCTGCTACCACGGCCACTCCAGTCAGAGTGCAGCGGCCTATTTACACAGCCAAGACTTTAGTGAGCTGTACAGCATGGATGGTGGTTTTCAAGAGTGGGAGCTTGTTTTTCCAACGCTTATTGAGCGTGGAGTTGAGGCTGAGACTGAATAAATCAGCACCGAGCCAAATAATACCAATCAGCTCAACATCTATGACCGCTAATCATCGCTTAGCTATTGCTCCGACATTCATGTGCTTATCCCGTTAACAACTGCCGCGGCGCTAAGCCAGCCTTATAACCTTGACCGCCCCTAGGTACTTCTTTAAAGGTACCTACCCTCACTAGTGTTTATTATCAGCCTAACGCCGCATAATCAGTCAGACATCTGCAGCAGCGAGCAGGCTGAACTCGCACTTTGACTGAATATTCAAGTCTTGAAAATAAGCGAACTTGACTGACTGCATAGAACTTATTTTCTAACGCCCTAATTATTGTTATTGGCTGGCTCAGCTCAAATACAATCACTACGGCGATTACTGGGAGCATTAAGATGAAAAAAATTGCAATGACTGAAGAAATTATGGCGGCTAAAAAAACCTCTGGCCTTGGCTGGGATGCTCTGGCAGAAAAAGTGGGCATAGCACCAGTGTTTTTAACCTCGGCCTGCCTTGGCATGAACAGCTTGCAGCAAGAGCCCGCCGACAAACTGTGTCAAGTGCTGAGCCTACCTCAGGAAGTCTCCAACGCACTGCAAGATTTCCCGCATAAAAGTTGGGATAAAGCGGTGCCAACCGATCCAGTACTCTATCGTTTCTATGAGGCTATAGGTGTTTATGGCGACAGCATGAAGGCAATCATCCATGAAAAATTCGGCGACGGCATTATGAGCGCCATTGATTTCACCATGGACATTGATAAAGAAGAACACCCGCAGGGCGATCGCGTGGTGATCACCATGAATGGTAAATTTTTACCTTATAAAGCATGGTAAAGCTGTATCCTGGTTTCAGCAGCTCGCGCTATTAGGCACATTAGAATACAACGCAAAACGCCCCAGCTGATCAAATCTACTGGGGCGTTTTATTGTGCACTGTTGCTCATACAACCTTAGACTGAGTTTGCACAGAGCACAGAGCGAACTGCTGAACCTTAGTTGATTTTACGTTGTCCTAATTAGACTAGGAATCTGACTGTCGGGTCAGCTTTAATCTAGACACCTGAAAAGAGGACACGTCATGAAAAAGACTGCATCAGCCCACTGGGAAGGCAACCTTAAGCAGGGTAAAGGTACTGTCTCTACCGAAAGTGGCGCGTTAAAGGACAACCCTTACGGCTTCAATACCCGCTTCGAAAATGAGCCTGGCACGAATCCTGAGGAATTGATTGGCGCAGCGCATGCCAGTTGCTTCTCCATGGCGTTTTCCATGTTGTTGGGCGAAGAAAACTTTACCCCAGAGAGTATTGATACCAAAGCCACAGTCACTCTGGAAAAGCAAAACGATGGCTTCGCCGTGACTGCAGTGCATTTACAAATGAATGCACGCATTCCAACTATCGATCAGGCGAAACTCGAAGAGATCGCTGGTAAAGCCAAGACGGGCTGCCCCATCTCCAAGCTACTGAATGCCGAAATCACCCTGGATGCCACATTGCAAAGCTAGCGCTCACGCGCATTCAATCAGTAATCTAATTACGCCGCACACTAAGCAAAACGCCCCAATAGAACTGTTCTACTGGGGCATTTTTATCGCTTATTACGACTACAGTAAGTTCTGTTCCCGCGCCATCACCATGGCCGCTCTTGGCCCTGTCCATAGGGTTGGCAAAATAATCACCGACACCGGAATCGCAGTAATCACAATAAACTGCTGCAGGACACCCACTTGGCCCTCACCCATATACAGCAGGATGCCCGCCATCAGCGCCATGGCACCACCCCAGAACGCACGAATCATAAAGTGCGGCTCATCATGGCCCGCACCTACAACGGCAATGGCATAACTCATGGAGTCACCGGTGGTGGCAACAAAGATGGTGGTCAATAGTAGAATTGCGCCGGCCATCCATGCACCACCGGGTAACGCTTGGGCTACTGTCAAGGTGGCCACATCAAAAGAGAAACCTTCTAGAGCTGTCACCAGATCAACAGCGCCGGTCAATTGATAATAGATCCCCGAACCGCCCAACAAGGTGAACCAAATGGTCGTAGCAATGGGTGCCAGCACCGCAACCGCTACCACCACTTGACGGATGGTGCGACCGCGGGAGATGCGCGCGACAAATATCGCCATCAAGGGTGCGTAACCAATAAACCAAGCAAAGAAGAACACCGTCCACCACTGCATCCACCAGTCCGGTGCTGTTTCAGTGGTCATGGTTGCCATGGCAAAGAACGAGGTCATGTACTCGCCCATGGATTGCAGGTACACATTGGTCAAAAACAGTGTTGGGCCAAAGATAAAAATCACCGCGCCAATTGCTAAAGCAAGAATGACGTTAAAACGGCTCAACAACTGAATACCTTTATGGATGCCGCTCATCGCCGAAACGATATATACAGCGGCCAGCATCATCAGAATAAACAGCTGTGTGGTAAAGCCGTTGGCCAAGCCAAATAACACCTCAAGGCCGTAACTCATCTGGGTTGCCAAGAAGCCAATGGGTCCTACAGTTCCGGCTACAATTGCGATAACACATAAGGCATCCACCACACCACCGACCCAACTGGTGAGAATCCACTCGCCAAATACCGGGTAAAGCAAAGTCCGCGGTTGCAGGGGTTTGCCTAGATTATAGTGAGCGTAAGCCAAGACAATTGAACCCAGCGAACCCAATACCGCCCAAGCTAAAAAGCCCCAATGCATAAAGGATTGCGCCATTGCTGGAGCGACTGCCGCCGCAGTACCGGCTTCAGTACTAAATGCAGGCGGCGTGACCACAAAGTGATACAACGGCTCACCGGCAGCAAAAAACACCCCACCACCGGCCAATAAGGTGCACATCACCATAGAGAGCCAACGGAATGTGGTAATTTCAGGTGTATCCAGATTACCAATCTTGGCCTGCCCAGCACGGCTGATGGCAATTGCAATAGCAATCAAGAAAGTCGCCAGCAGCAAGGCTTGGAAAAACGAACCCATATATTTAGCCGTCCAAGCAAAACCACTTGCGATCTGCTCTGCCAACCAAGCCGAATCATAAATCGACAGGCCAACGAACAGTGCAATAAAGCCCATGGTAAGTGTTAGAACGATTGGGTCGCCGAAGCGATGGGAGGAGTTATTTACAATAGAATCGAGTGTAGCAGTTTGAGACTTACTATCGGAGTACGACATTACATCCAGCGTGGTTTTTAAATTGGCGGCTAATGATACGGACTGCCAGCGGCATTGCAATAAGAACGCATAAGTTATACACCGACAGGTACTCCTGCGCGAGCTGCTAGAGTGCAATCTGCAAGCGTATCAGGACAATTTCCGGATCGTCGGACTTGCCCCGTCGGCGACTGTGCACGTCGATATAATTGAACATCACGCGCATGCTGTCGGTGATGTACCAGTTCACCCCGAGCGTGAGATTATCTCCACGGCCGCCGGCAACATCGTATTCATTTAGGTCAACATAACTGAGGCGCGCTGCGAGCTCCCAAGCGCCACTGGAACGTTCTGGTTTAATGCTTTTAAACCGGCCGTCACCATAACGTCGGGATTCACCGGTGACCACCCAGCTGGCAGCGACATATCCGCCACCTAAGGTGACATTGGGCTTCCCTGAGTGACGGCGCACATACAAATGCATCCATTCTGACTGGATGGATAACGGCCCCCGCTGCCAAGCTGCTTCGAGCCCTGCTCGAGTGACTGCGTCAACCTTCTTGATCTGACCCGTTTTTAACAATTTCTTATCAGCAGGCCGCGCCTCCGGAGATGCGCTGAGCTTGATTGAATCCTCAGCGTCTGCATAAGACACCCAGCCACCGAGATGCACCAACTGTCGATCTTGTTCAAACAACGGCAAAAAAGTTGCGCGAGCACCTACGCCCGTACCTTTATCATCAGCACTGATATCAGAACCGAACGCCATCGCTGAGACACTGTAGTTGTCGCGATTTCGAGCAAGGCCGAGGCCAAGCCGTCGTGAACTGGCAAATGCATCTGTGGGCAAAGATTGTTCAATAAATGGAATAACTGAAGAACCCATCTGTCCTTCCAGCCCAGAGGGGGTTTTAAACTGACCGATCGAAAAGTCAGCGACGCCCCAGCCTGTGTAGCTGACATAGGCATCCTTAAACGCCCCATCACTGGTAAAGTCGTACTCGACTTCGAATTCCCAGTTACCATGCGCACCTTCAACCCCCACTCGCGCACGCCGTGTCAGCCAGCCATCGTCTAAACTCGAAGTATCTTCTCGATATGAGGCATGGTCAAAGTCCAGCCTTGCCTTAAGCGAAAAATCCATGGCTTGGCTGCCGGTGCCGAAAAACAATAGAGGCATGACAGCCAGACACGCCAAACTCTGCGACAAAGACTTGCGAGCACTGCCGGCCGCACGATACACCCATAGATAAAAAACGCGGTAACGATAAACATGCGTCAAGTTTCAGCCCTTGCGGTAAAACCAATCAATATTTAATTATTTAAGCAGTCGAACTGCCACAGTCTAGAATGATAGCTGACTGACATCCAAGCATCTTGACCGGTCTTGCTCTATGGAGTCGGAGTCGGAGTCGGAGTCGGAGTCGGACAGTAAGATACACATCAATCTTGTCAATTAAACTCAGGACCAGCAGATAATCAATGATATCCAGTCTGACCAATCGCTGGCCAGCTTGGACATCCTAGTAACCCAATCCCTTACTGTGGCTCGCCCCTACTCTGCCGAATTCAGTGTAACCCTGAGCAAGACAAACACGCTGCGGTAAACCTTGTTGATCTTGTCATCACTCACGATCAGAAACAAACCGTCAGACAGATCTGCGATCCCCTCGTAATCAGCATCATTGATACCTGGCACTACGATCGGTGCCACCTGCGTCGCACAAAGTTCTCCGGCAACGCAGTCAGCCGGATCAAGCCTGCGTAACCAAGTGACTAAACTACCGTCAGCAGCGACATCGCGCTCTAAAATCATCAGCTGACCCTCAGGCAGCGATGCCATAGCCTTGATATTGGTACTACCGATATCACTTGTACTGTAAGAGATATTATGACCTTTGGTCGCATAAATGGTGTGGATGCTACGTTTCATGGCTGCCAGTGGCTTTTCCGGTGCAGTCAACCAACCGAGGGTTGGATGCCAGGTCAAGGATTCCAAACCGTCCTTCTCACTGCGTTGCGCTGCAGTATCGAGTAACTCTACGGGGGTTTCTAGATCTTCAATCCATTCACCTGCTAGAGAAAAGCGACTGATACGCGGGCCCTCTTCACTGACGATGGCTAGCGTTCCGTCTTTACCCAACTCAATGTCCTCAGCATTGAAGCCGTGCTTTTTGCGCATTGACTGTTGTTGTTCATCGACCAACTTATAACCAGACTCTGCCTGCAGGCTGACGATCTTGTCTCCCGTCACGTCAATACTAAAATGAAACAAGCGTCCCTTATCTGAAACGGCAAACAGCTGCTTGCTTTGTTTGTCGTAGGTCAGACCCGACAATTCGACGATTTTTAGATTATCAACCAACATCTCTTCAAAGATAAGGGTATCCAGAACCTCAGCACGCATACTGGGTTGTGCAGCCTGGAGCAATGGCGAGGCAAGCATCGCAATGGCACAGCTTAACCACCAAGCAAAGCGTATCAATTTGGTCATTTTAGTATCCATACAAGCGGGTCAAGGAATAGTGAATTTCAGCCAGCGTATTATTCTTGTTTGCTTAGCCTGGCAGCACACTAATATATTCTCTATCATTTCTATTTTTAGCAGTAAAACACAATCCATCTCTTATATCTTGCTATGCTTTAGAAACGTTTGTATTTAACTCGGACAGTTTGTCCAAGTGCACTTGGCGCTTCTCAGCCCTCTCTTGCTTTGGACAGAGCAAGCCGCCATAGAGTTTCTCTTCGCCTGTAATATAGCCCATACTTTTCAATACCATGCTCACGCCATTCATGTGCAGTGTAGTGTTTTAAACAGTTTATTCGTCAGCATGGGCGCTGGTATAAACCCTTTTTATCACGCCGTCATTTTAAAACAGGCACAAAGCAGCAACGCGCTTGATAATTATGCAGATCCATATTGAAAAGTGGTAAATCAGTCTTGCGATAGGAGCTGCTAATTAAGCTATAGGAACCACCAATTTCAAGGTAAGAAGGATAAAATATTTTAACCTTTAATGTACTATCAAACCCTAACAAGCATCATTTTTCAGGTCGACTTCTACCGTGCTGCCAATTGATTTAATTCTCCCAGAACTGCAACACGCCCTTGAGCACAACAGCACTGCGCTGCTGCAAGCGCCGCCCGGTGCCGGTAAAACCACCCGGGTACCGTTAGCATTATTAGATGCCCCTTGGCGTGAGGGTAAAAAGATTTTGATGCTTGAGCCTAGAAGGCTGGCGGCCCGTTCGGCGGCCCGTTTTATGGCACAGCAACTGGGCGAAAAAGCTGGGCAAACCGTCGGTTACCGCACCAAGTTGGATAGCCAAATCTCGTCAGTCACGCAGATTGAAGTGGTGACGGAGGGCATTCTCACCCGCATGATTCAAAACGATCCCATGCTGGAAGACTATGCCGCAGTATTGTTCGATGAGTTTCATGAACGCTCGCTGCATGCCGATTTAGGCTTGGTTCTGGTACGTGAGTCACAGCAAGCCTTAAGAGAAGATTTGCGCTTACTGGTGATGTCAGCAACTTTAGATACCACACCCATTGCCCGAGTGCTGGGTGATGTGCCGGTGATTAGCAGTGAGGGCCGCGCTTTTCCGGTGGAGGTGATCTACCGCCCCATAGCCACGCAAAATTATCAGCGCAATAGTATTGACCCCATCGTTACAGTGATCCATGCAGCACTGGCCGAGCAAAGCGGCTCCCTCTTGGTGTTTTTACCTGGTGCGGGCGAGATTCGTCGGGTCGAAAATCGGCTGCGCGGGCAGTTGACCGATGATGTACTGATCACTCCTCTATACGGTAACCTCACAGCCGTCGAGCAAGATCGGGCAATTTCGCCCGCTGCCGCAGGCACTCGTAAAGTAGTACTGGCCACCGCTATTGCCGAAACCAGTCTGACCATTGAAGGGGTGCGGGTGGTGATTGATAGCGGTCAGCAACGGCGGGCAGTGTTTGATCCCAACAGCGGTATGACACGGCTGATCACTACCCGCGTGTCCAAAGCCTCCGCCGAACAACGCAAAGGCCGCGCTGGCCGTATTGAGCCGGGCGTTTGCTATCGACTCTGGAACGCAGAGGAACAAGCAGTCTTAGTCGAATTTACCCCGCCGGAAATACAAGAAGCTGATTTGGTCTCATTGGTACTGGAATTGGCGCAATGGGGTACCCGTGACCCGGCACAGGTCGCTTGGATTGATCCACCACCATCGGCCCATTGGAATCAGGCCACAGAACTGTTGCAACTGTTGGCTATGCTGGATAGCGCAGGCGCCATCACTGAACACGGTAAAGCTGCGCGCAATTTGGGTATTCATCCGCGCTTGGCCAATATGGTGTTGCACGGGCGCAAGCTCGGACTGGGCACTGCCGCGGCAGAGCTGGCTGCTTTACTGGATGAGCGCGATCTGCTCGGACCCAACTCCGGTGCCGATATGCATGAACGCTTACGCGTACTACAGGGTGAGTATAGGCCACAACGACTAGACGTTGGCCGTTTAAACAACATACGTCAGGTCGCTAAACGATTGATGGAAAAAGCTAGCAGCACTGTTAGCACAGTAAGCGCCACAGACACAGGACGCTTGCTGGCGTTGGCTTACCCCGACCGTATTGCTCAACGTAGATCAGAGCAATCCGCACGCTATCAACTAAGTAATGGCAAAGGTGCTAGCTTGCGTGGAGACGACAGTCTGATGCGTTATGAATGGTTAGTGGCCGCTGATCTGGATGGCAAAACCCGCGAAGCCACTATTTACCTCGCAGCACCGGTCAATCTTGACGACATTGAACAGGATTTAGCCCACTTAATCAGCCAAAGTGAAGAAGCCCTCTGGGACGACAAGCGCGGCACAGTGGTGGCGCGCCGCGTACGTAAACTGGGAGAGCTGGTTCTTGAAGCAACAGAACTAGCCAAGCCCGATCCAGCACTGATCCAGCACGGTCTACTCAATGCTGTACGCAATAAAGGCTTAGCCAGTCTGCCGTGGACAGAAAGCGCCAAGCAATGGTGCGCCCGCGTGCGCTTACTGGCTGAGGTTTTTCCCGGTCAGTGGCCGGATGTCAGTGATGCTGCGCTGCTGGCCAGCCTTGAAGACTGGCTGCTGCCCTTTTTGGTCGGTCTGCAACGTTGGTCTGAATTAAAACAACTGAATCTCTCTGCAGCGCTCAATAGCTTGCTCAGCTATCAGCAGCAACAGCAACTCAGCACCCAAGCCCCAGCCACCTTGACCATTCCCACTGGGCAAAAGGTACGGTTGGACTACACTGCAGAAAACGGTCCGGTACTGGCTGCTAAGTTACAGGCACTGTTTGGCTGGACAGAAACCCCTAAAGTAGCTGGCGGCCAAGTCGCCGTTGTCACTCATCTGCTTTCTCCGGCACAGCGCCCCTTAGCCGTCACTGCTGATTTGGCCAACTTTTGGCGCAATGTGTATCCAGAAGTACGCAAAGATAATCGCGGCCGCTACCCTAAACATCCATGGCCGGAAGACCCTTTAACTGCTCAGGCGCAGCAAGGGGTTAAACAGCGGAAATAAATGATGCTCTACGCGTTAGATTTGCAGCTGCTGTAGCTGACAACTGTTCCTGACCAATACTTGCGCTAAGCATTCCAATAGAGCAACTTTACAGCAGTTAGCATTTTACCTGCCCGCGGTGTGCTTAAACCTCCTCAAGCAGTGCTAAACTGAAAGCGTGCAGCAGGCACAATAGGTTCGACAGAGCTGGTTCAAATCAATTTCTGAACTAGGAGCCGCCATGCCTTTATCTGGCCATGAACTGTTTTTTGCGGTGCGACCGCGCCTGATTGGCCACTATTTTGGTCAGTTCTGTCTGATTATTGCCGGTCTAAATTTGGTCACCCTCACGGTGGCCCTGTTTACTGCCTCTTGGCAGATATCCCTGAGCCACCTGTTGATTATTGTCGGCTTAGTACTGGCCTGGCTTGCGCTGCGACAAGTTAAAGTCGGACCAGATATTCAGATGAATGAAGCCATGGTTTTGGTGGCAATGGCCTTTCTCAGCGTAGCCTTGATGATGACTATTCCGCTGTTGGTTACTGGAATTCCTTTTATCGATGCGCTGTTTGAAACCATCTCGGCAGTCACTGCCACTGGACTCAGTACCCTGCCCGGATTGGATGGACAACCGCTGATTTTCAGCTTTGCCCGAGCATGGATGCAATGGTATGGCGGCCTGGGTATTGTGGTGTTTTCGCTGGCGTTGGTGATACGTCCAGGCAAGTCAGCACTGCGCTTGGCCAGCCTTGATGAGCCGCAAGATTTGGTCGGCGGTACACGCATGCATGCGCGACGGGTGTTGGAAGTCTATTGCTTGCTAACCTTAGTGGGGATTGTTCTCTGGCTGCTGTTCGGTGGTTCTGTGCGCAACGCGGTACTCTACACTCTACCTGCCATCGCCACCGGTGGCTTTACGCCGACCGCTGGCAGCCTTGCTGACCTACCCTACCTACGGCTGGTTTGGCTTACTACGTTCCTCACCGTAGCCGGAACCCTGCCACTGATGCTCTATCATCAGCTTTGGCGCAATGGCCTTAAAACCTTACTGAATAACCTCGAAGTACGTCTCTTGTTCGTCCTTCTATTTAGCTTTACTGCACTGATGTGTCTGGCACTCTGGAGCCACGGTTACACATTGAGTGCAGCCCTACAGCATGCGGCGCTGATGGTGTTTTCGGCGCAAACCACATCGGGATTTTCCAGCCTAGATCCTGGCAGTTTGGACAATGCATCGAAACTACTATTAATCTTTGCCATGGGTATCGGTGGCGGTGTCGGCTCCACCGCAGGCGGCATCAAACTGTTGCGCCTGCTAGTGCTTATCACTTTAATTCGCCACCTTGTGCACAGCATTTGTGTACCCGCCAACACCGTGATCGAACAAAAGATTGGCAAGCGGATCATCCAACCGGGTGAGGCCAGAGATGCGCTGCTGATCATACTGTTATTTATAGCGGTGATTTTGCTATCGTGGTTGGTGTTTGTCGCCTACGGCTACGCCCCGCTGGACGCCTTATTTGAAGTGGTTTCGGCCACCGCCACCGCAGGTTTATCCACTGGGATTGCCACGCAAGAATTGCCTACAATGCTTAAAAGTGTGTTATGTGTGGATATGCTGCTGGGTCGGCTCGAATGTGTTGCATGGTTAATTTTCTTTTATCACCGCACTTGGCTGGGTAGAAAGCGAGATATCCTATGAGAATTGTATTTATTGGAGCCGGAGAGCTGACGGTGGAAACCGCTGATTTGCTGATCAGTCGTGACCATGAGGTGGTGATTATTGAAGAAAATAAAGAACGGATTAACAGTTTAAGTTCCACTCTTGATTGCAGTTTTCTGCACGGTGATGGCAGTCGCCCCAACATTCTCGAACAGGCTGGACCCACATACACAGACTATCTGTTTTGTCTAACCGAAAACGATCAGTACAATATTATTGCCGCCTTGGTGGGGCGTTCTCTGGGCTATGCTCATGTGGTGCTGCAGATCCATGATGTTGATTACCTCAATATCTGTCACGAACTGGGCCTTGAGCACACCGTCTCGCCTTCCAAAACCATCAGTCGTTATCTAGCGGATACTGTCGCTGGAGTTGATACTCTCGAGCTCTCCTCGCTGATCAAGTATGAGGCACGTTTTCTCACGGTGAAGATCAGTGCCAGCACTGAGGGACACATCAATGCTTTCGATCTGCCCGACGAAGCGCGTATTATTGGAATTTACCGCGACAACCAATTCCTTACCCCTGATTCTGAGACCAATTTGCAAGAAAATGACGAAGCACTCATTCTCACTCACAGCAAGCATCTAGCTGAATTAACCGAGCGCTTTGCTCTGAAAAAGGAATAGTTGCTAGAGTCAAAAAACGGCGGGGTGTGAGTTACTCAACTCATTACTCTCTTTCACCGACAGTTTCAGGAGCAAGGTGGACAGCTGCTTAATCAGCTCGGGATTTGCGCTCTGGTGCCGGATGCCAAGGCTTGAGCACAGGCTCTAGGCCTTGAGCGCCATCAATGAACAGTTGCAAATGAGGAAAAGGGATCTCGATGCCGGCTTCATCTAAAGCATCTTTAATTTGCTCACGCAGCTCTCCGATAATGCTTGGCTGTACGTCTAAATTATCTTGGGTAATCCAAATCTGGATTTTTAGATCCACCGACGAGGCACTCAGGCTTTCCAGCCTTACTTTTGGCGTCAAAGATTTATCATGCAGCACCTCTTTATGCGCCAACAATATCGGTAAAATCACTTCACGGGCGTGTGCCACTGACTCTTTATAAGCAATGCCCACAATAAAATTCAGCCGTGTGATGCCCTCCGCACTGAAGTTGATGATATCCGAAGAGGCCACGCTATCATTGGGAATCATGGTGAAAATATTGTCACGGGTGCGCAACCACGTGGTACGCAGGGCGATTTTTACCACCTTGCCGTCTTGACCATTGATATTGACCCAGTCGCCGATTCGAAAGGGTCGCTCAATCAACAAGGTGATGCCAGCAATAAAGTTCGACAGTGTCGATTGCGCCGCAAAGCCAACCGCAATACCAACGATGCCCAGCCCCGCTACAATCGACAACACATCAAAGCCGAATTGCGCCAGGATTGTGATGCTGGCAAAAGTAAAAAGCAGCACAGACAACAGGTTATTGACCAACTGGCGAATGGACAGGTCGGCATTGTAGCGGCTCATGGTCTCTTGCAGAATGCGCTTGAGCACCAGCCAAGTCATAAAAAAACCTAATGCCATAAAGCCCGCTTTAGCCACTGCGCCGAGAAAGCCTGGACCAGCGCCAAATTGTGCCAATACCGCCAGCAACAATGTCAGTCCGGTGAGGTAGCGCAGAGTGATGCGCAAGTGAGCGAACGTCTTTGATTGAGCCCGGCGAGCGCCAGCAATGGCGCTTAGGACAGCCATCACCAGCAGATAACCACCAACAAACAGCACCACATATACCAACGAAATCAGCAATTGACTTAGACCATAACTGGCTAACGCGACCCAAGTCACCTCTCCACTGCCGATGGCGTTTAAGGTGTCACCTAGATTGTTTTTTACTTGCTCAAATAGCGTCGCTAAAAGGTCCTCAGCCATACCACTCTCCTGCAGGCCACCCGTATGTAATACGGGTGGCCTGGTGCTATAAAACTGACTCTATGGCTTGGGTTATGGGTTTACTGTCGGGGCGTACTTTACTGGCGAAAGACTCAATCACCTCAGCGTTTTCATTCAGCACATACTTGGTGAAATTCCAGCGCGGTGCTTGGTTTTGTTGGTTAATATGAGCAAACAGTGGGGTTGCATTGGGCCCAGTCACTGGTCCTGGCGCAATCATGGTAAAAGTCACACCAAAATTCTTAAAGCAAATGTCCGCTGCTTCTTCTTCAGTTTTGGCTTCCTGATTAAAATCGTCACTGGCAAAACCGACCGCCACCAAACCCTGTTTGCCATAGCGCTGGTGTAACGCCTCAAGTCCTTCAAACTGCTCAGTAAAGCCACAGAAACTGGCAGTATTCACCACCAGCATTGGCTTGCCTGCGGCAATTTCGCACAAGTTGACGCTGTCTCTAGAGTGCAGCTTAGGTAAGTCATGATCAAGGAAAACTGGACAGCCGTTACTTTCATCAGCCCACGCTGACGTGGATCCGAGCGCAACAGCTAACCCAGCGCTGAGCAGTAATCTGAACATAATCTGTCCTCTATTATTGTCATTATCATGGTTAAGCACCTTGTAGCAGACGGCGCTTAACCTGTTGCCCGAGTGGCACGTCTTATTAAAACACAACCATTAGGGACAGCAGACAATAACATTACTCAGCGGATAGGTATCGCGTTGTTGGACTAAAAGCAGAGCCAGCAGTGCAAAATTTCAGCTTAGCAAGGCCCCGTGCGCAGTGCTCTCGACCAGAAATTTCCAGCCAACAGGATTAACCAACCAATGACTTAATCTTAAGCTGGCATAAAAAAGCACCCTTTCAGGTGCTTTATATTGTGCAGCAAGCACATATCTAGCCAGCAAACTTAGCCCGTGCTGTATGCAGCTTTTTAAAGCTATCGAGCAAGCGTAAATGCTTGTCGATGCCTTCCAGCTGCATATTGGTTGGGGTTAAACCATGGAAACGCACACTGCCTTGCAAGGAGCCGATCACCGCATCCATGCGCTCATCACCAAACATGCGGCGAAAGTTTGGCTCATAGTCGTCCAGCTCCATCTCATCATCCAGCGCCACTTCTAATGCAGCAGCCATGGCCTGATAAAATAGCTCACGCTCAACGGTATTGTCGTTAAACTGCAGGAATTCTTCGGTCAGCTCTAGGGCCTCTTCTAAACGATTCAGGGCTAAATAAATCAGTAGTTTCAGCTCGAGAATTGTCAGCTGCCCCCAAACGGTATTTTCATCAAACTCAATACCAATCAGGGTTTTTATGTCGCTGTGATGGTCTTCTTCACTGTCTTCTAAACGCTCCACCAAGGCGTCCAACTCAGCATCGGTTAAACGGTGCAGATTGAGAATATCCTCGCGAAACTGCAGCGCTTTATTGGTGTTGTCCCAGATTAAATCATCCACTGGGTAGACTTCCGAGAAATCCGGTACCAGCATGCGGCACGCAGTAGCGCCTAAGTGTTCAAACACTGCCACATAGACCTCTTTACCCATATCCTCCAGCAAGGCAAACAGCAACTCAGCTTCCTGTGCATTGCTGTTGCGACCCCCGTCGGTGAAGTCCCACTCAACAAACTCATAGTCTGCCTTGCCGCTAAAGAAACGCCACGACACCACACCACTGGAATCAATAAAGTGCTCCACTGAGTTATTCGGCTCAGTCACCGCTTCTGTGGAAAACGTCGGACGGGCAATATCGTTGAGGCCTTCAAAACTGCGGCCTTGCAACAACTCAGTGAGACTGCGCTCCAGCGCTACTTCAAAATTGGGGTGCGCACCAAAAGAGGCAAACACCCCGCCAGTACAGGGATTCATTAAGGTGACATTCATCACCGGAAACTGACCGCCAAGTGAGGCGTCTTTGACCAAGACCGGAAAGCCCTGCTCTTCCAGTGCTTTAATCCCAGCAACAATATTGGGGTACTTATTCAGCACGGCTTGCGGTACATCGGGCAAGGCCATTTCACCCACTAAAATCTCCCGTTTGATCGCCCGCTCAAAGATTTCTGACAGGCACTGCACCTGCGCTTCTTCAAGGGTATTGCCAGCACTCATGCCGTTACTTAAGAAGAGGTTTTCAATCAGATTGGTGGGAAAATACACCACCTCACCATCGGACTGGCGCACATAAGGAATGGAGCAAATACCTCGCGCGGTATTGCCTGAGTTAGTGTCATACAAATGCGAGCCACACAGCTCACCGTCTGGGTTATAAATCTCTAGACAGTGCTCATCTAAAATCTCAGCAGGCAGCTCATCCTTAGGACCTGGCTGAAACCAACGCTCATTGGGGTAATGCACAAAGTCCGCATTAGCAATCTCTTCGCCCCAAAACTGATCGTTATAGAAAAAATTACAGTTTAGCCGCTCAATAAACTCGCCTAACGCCGAAGCCAGCGCGCTCTCTTTAGTTGCGCCCTTACCATTGGTAAAGCACAGCTGTGACTGCGAGTCACGCAAATGCAACGACCAGACATTGGGCACAATATTGCGCCATGAAGCCACTTCAACCCGCATGCCAAGATCGGCCAAAATGCCCGACATGGTCGCAATGGTCTTTTCTAACGGTAGATCTTTACCAGGAATAAAGGTCTGGCTATTTTCATCCACTGCAGTACCCAGCAACGCTTGCGCATCAGCGTCTAAGTTCTCCACCACTTCAATCACAAATTCCGGATTATTCTGCACCACCCGTTTAACTGTACAACGGTCAATGGAGCGCAAAATACCTTGGCGGTCTTTATCGGAGATCTCCTCCGGCAGCTCCACCTGGATTTTAAACATCTGCTTATAGCGGTTTTCCGGGTCGACAATATTATTCTGCGACAGGCGAATATTTTCCGTAGGAATATCCCGCGCCTGACAGTACAGCTTGACGAAATACGCTGCACACAGCGCCGATGACGCTAAGAAGTAATCAAACGGACCCGGCGCAGAGCCATCACCTTTGTAACGGATGGGCTGATCAGCCACCACAGTAAAGTCGTCGAATTTGGCTTCAAGACGCAGATTGTCGAGAAAATTAACCTTGATTTCCATGGGAAATTACCAGAATAGAGAGCAAAAAAGAATGGTCGCTATTATCCAGTATTCCAGCGCGTTGTGGTGTTATTTGAAGGGAATTGGCTAAAGACTTGTACAGTGAAAATCTAATGCGGGTTATGCACTTGCGAATGCATGTGATGGCAGGCAGGCAATATGTAAATCCAGCAGCACAGGTTTAGAGTTCGCTTGCTGAATTTACTGGGTTAAGAATCACCTCATATAGGCTATTATCTTAACTTGTCCCACGTCTGACGTCCGACAATACCATCGACAAGTAAACCATGATTTTTTTGAAATATAATCACCGCCAGTTCTGTGGCTGGGCCAAAATCACCATCAATCGACAGTGCCATCCCCTGAGCAATCAATAACTCCTGCAATTCCACCACTGCACTGCCAAAAGAACCGCGCCGCAGCACCACGGTATTGCCGCCTTCGTTAAGCGCAACCTTAAGCGCTTCAATGCTGGCTAGGGCAACCTTCGCCTTTTGCAGATATTTTTGCCGATCTTCCAGGCCATTCAAACCGCCATTGACCAGCCGAGTGACCTTAATTAAATCATCCCGATCGGCAGCAGCGTTAATCTTGCGCGACTTCCAGTATTCACAGGCAATTTTTAGAGAAATAGCCGGTTCAGCTGCAAGCTCTGGTTGTTCTTCCAGTGGCAAATTTAACTTTTTTCCAATACTGCGGTAGTTCGCCCGCCCAGTTAATTGGATAAGGCCGCGACCTTTGTAGCGCCGGCCATCACCTTTTTGAGTATTGCCCAGATCTGCTCGACTTTCATAGGCCGCCCCTGTGGCAAACTCCTCTGTGGTACGAAAGCCTGCACACTCATGGGTGATTTGCGCCATAAAGTGGGCAATGCGTAGCTTGGTATTGATATCGTATGAGTCCAGTGTCGATGCGAAAATAGCAGACAGCTCACCTACGATACGCCTTTGAGACTCTGCCCTAGCACCTGAGTAACGTGGCGCAATCGACACAATAAAGTCACCGTCAATAGGAATCATTTTTATTGCCTCCAAAGTCAGTCCTTGAACAAAGCCCATATAATACTTTGTACGGTCAAGTGCTTATTCGGCCCGCATACACCTCCTGTTAAAGTTTTATAAATGTAGTCCCCAAACCCACCCTCACCTCTTTGATCGATCAACGCGCGGTAAT
>CAZEZR010000029.1:0-32177 GCA_964516465.1 uncultured Thiopseudomonas sp.
TAATTCACCATCGCCAGCGGCAATGGCATCTAATATGCCGTGATGTTCTTTAAATGCTTGTTTGGGACGATTAGGCGTTGTCGAGTACTGGATACGGTACATGCGCACTAACTGGTACAGTTCTTCAGTCAGTAGTTTTACCAGCATCTGGTTACCACTGCCTTGGATGATTTTATAATGGAAGTCGTAATCACCTTCTTGCTGGTAATAACCAACTCCCGCTTGGAAAGAGGCATCACGCTCGTGGGTATCCAGCACCCTACGCAACTGATCGATTTCAGCTTGACTCATGCGTTGCGCAGCTAACCGGCACGCCATACTTTCTAAGGACTCACGAATTTCATACAGCTCAATCAATTCAGTGTGAGTTAAGGACACCACCCGTGCGCCCACATGAGGAACTCTAACTAATAAGCGCTGTCCTTCTAAACGGTGAATTGCTTCACGCAGCGGACCACGACTAATACCATAGGTGCGCGCCAGTTCAGGCTCGGACATTTTACTGCCGGGAGCAATATCACCGCAGACAATTGCCGCTTGGATACTGCGAAACACCTGTTCTGACAGGGTTGCAGAATCTCCGCTGAGCAATGTTGTATCACCTAGGGCTTCCGGCACAGTGTCGACACCTTTGTTAATCCAATGCCTGAAAGCTACATTCTAGCCTGCGTTCTGTCAACACAAGGGAGCTCTTTGTCGACAATCCTCAGACCAAGGTCGGATTAGATTGCACTCTATGGACGCTGATTGCCATGGTATTAACTGAGTTAACCAAGCCGTTACAGCAAGCTTTTAGAGTATATAAACAACACATTTTTATGATTACATGGTTATTTTTAGGTTAGCCGATTAGAATTCGCTCACCGTGACTGTCATAATCCCATGCTTTAATTCATTTTTATTAAACTGACTGAGTTATTGTCTCGGTTAATACACCCACACTTTAATATTTGCGAGCACTATGAGATCTACTATTATTGCCCTACTTGCTTACTTTGCTGTATTGCCAACCATGACCTCAGCCCAAGAAAAGAATATCTACGGTTTAAATGAAGATGTGTACATTGCTGACATTGATATGCACATGTCAGCCAAGTTGGATACTGGAGCTAAAACAGCGTCCCTAAGTGCCCGTGACATTAAGCACTTTAAGCGTGATAAGGAACCTTGGGTGCGCTTTTACTTGGCTCTAGATGAAGCCCATGAGCAGGCTTTTGAATTGCCGTTGGCGCGCATCAGCAAAATTAAGCGTCGCTCGGGCGATTACGATCCAGAAGAAGATAAAAGCTATACCCCACGACCTGTCGTTAAGATGTCAGTTTGCATGGGACGCACCTTAAAAACATTCGAAGTGAACTTAACTGATCGCAGTACCTTTCAATATCCATTCTTATTGGGTTCAACCGCGTTAAAGAAATTTAATGCGCTAATCGATCCGAGTTTAAAGTACTCTGTGGGCAAGCCACAGTGTGATACTGATGATATTTCTACCGCCATTGCTGAGTAATTACCATGCGTTCTTTGACACTGCACCTAAAAATATTAATCGTTCTCTGTGTCATCATCGGGACTTCAGTGACCGCCTATCAAATTTATGTGTTAGGTATTCCAGTCACTGCCGATGAAACGGACAACCTGTGGAACATTGACGCTAAGGTGGAATTCGATGCCAATCCCAGTGGCCCAATCAAACTACAAATGTTTGTCCCGCCGCTGAACCAAAATTATGTCAGCCTCAACGAAAGCTTTATCTCCAATAACTATGGAGTGAGTGTAAATGCTCGCGATGAAAACCGTATGGTGACTTGGTCTGCACGCCGCGCCAAAGGTAAGCAAACACTCTATTACCGTATGGTTATGACCAAGCGCTATAGTGCAGAACAGGTTAAAACCAAAGGACCGATCTACCGCGAAACCTTACCCATAGAAGGCCCAGAAAAAGTTGCTGCAGAAGCATTGTTAGCGCCTATTCGCCAGCACTCTGCGGATGTGGAAACCTTTATTAGTGAAGCCATTAAGCGGGTTAACAACGAGAATGATGACAATGTACGTCTCTTACTCGGTGGCGATACCTCGAGCGAACGTAAAGCCGATGTGATTGATGTCCTTTTATCCATTGCCCATGTGCCCATGCAACGCGTGCACACCGTTCGTCTGCAAGCTGACAGCCAACAGTCTCCTGAGCTGTGGTTGCGCAGCTACAACGGTGATAAATGGCTGTATTTTAACCCTCAATCCGGTGCGCAAGGTTTGCCTGCTGATCGGATGATTTGGTGGTTAGGCGATGAGCCACTATTGACTCTAGAAGGTGGCAGTAAGGCAGCGGTAAGCTTTACCCTGAATAACAGTGAAATGAACGCCATCCGCTTAGCGCAAATGAGCAATGAAAGTGCGGGGGCTAGCGCCGGTTTTTTAGATTTCTCCTTGTACGGGCTGCCGTTACAAACTCAGCAAACCTATCAAATCATGATTATGATTCCGCTTGGCGTCATGGTGATTTTGATTTTACGTAACCTTGGCGGTCTACAAACTCTGGGTACATTTACCCCTGTATTGATTGCCCTAGCCTTTAGAGAGACAGAGCTGATCTTTGGTATTTTACTGTTCACCATTATCACCTCTCTGGGTTTAGCTCTGCGCTCTTACCTAGAACACCTAAAATTACAAATGCTACCAAGGCTCTCGGTGGTACTTACCTTTGTCGTGGTGCTGATTGCAGTTATCAGCTTATTCAGCCACAAGCTTGGTTTAGAACGCGGTCTGTCCGTCTCCTTATTCCCCATGGTGATTTTGACCATGACCATTGAGCGTTTATCCATTACCTGGGAAGAGCGCGGTGGTGCGCACGCCTTTAAAGTTGCCATTGGCACCTTAGTAGCGGCTTCTTTAGCGCACTTTCTAATGAGCATTTCAGAGTTGAATTACTTTATCTTTACCTTCCCAGCTGTACTGTTAATTATGGTGGCCTTTATGCTGGCCATGGGTCGTTACCGCGGCTACCGCCTCACTGAGCTGTTCCGTTTTAAAGCCTTCTTAAAGGACTGATGCCATGTTCGGGTTTGGATTGATTAAAACGTGGCGTGAACTCAATGCTAAAGGCATTATGGGCATCAACCGCCGTAATGCCGACTACGTGCTTAAATACAATAAGCGCAGTCTTTACCCAGTGGTGGATGATAAAATCCTCACTAAAGAGCGCGCCCTTGCCGCAGGCATTAAAGTGCCTGAGATGTATGGCATTATTACCACTGAAAAAGAAATCAGCAACCTCGACAGTATTCTGGCTGGACGCACAGACTTTGTTATCAAACCAGCCATGGGTGCCGGCGGTGATGGCATTTTAGTCATCGCTGACCGCTTTGAAGATCGCTATAAAACCGTGTCTGGTAAGATCATCAGCCATGAAGAAATTGAGTATCAGATCTCCAGTATTTTAACCGGTCTGTACTCTCTAGGGGGCGGTCGTGACCGTGCTTTGATTGAGTACCGTGTGACCCCAGACCCGCTGTTTAAAAGTATCAGCTATGAAGGGGTGCCGGATATTCGTGTGATTGTCTTAATGGGCTACCCCATTATGGCGATGCTGCGTTTACCCACTCGCCAATCTGGCGGCAAAGCTAACTTACACCAAGGGGCGATTGGCGTCGGTGTAGATCTGGCCACTGGCATCACTTTACAAGGCACCTGGCTGAACAATAAAATCAATAAGCACCCAGACACCAGCCACCCTGTGGCCGGCGTGCAATTGCCGAACTGGGATGGTTTTATGAAGCTTTCCGCCGAATGCTATGAACTCTGTGGGCTCGGCTATATTGGCGTGGATATGGTGTTAGACCAAGAACAAGGCCCACTGATTTTGGAGCTGAACGCGCGGCCAGGTCTGAATATTCAAATTGCTAATGATGCTGGATTAACCTTACGCGCCCATGCCGTGGAAGATCATATTGCTGAACTCAAACGTAAAGGCATCACTGAAACTGCTGAGCAACGCATGCATTTTTCACAAAAACTATTTGCCAGCACCCTCTCTCAACACAACTGAACAAGGCTTCTACACCCTACGCAGACTGCAAACTTTGCCTTGGGTGTGACATCAGCACTATGCCCACTTGCCAGCTTTTTGCGCTTACTTATCAAGCCGACCCCACTCACTATTTTCATCAGGTGCAGCGGCGCGTCGGCGCGCTGCTCTTGGACTCAGGTCAGCCCAGCAGTCAACGGGGGCGCTTTGATATTATCAGTGCTGATCCGCTGCTATCCATCAGCCCTGAACCTAAAGAGTCAGTGGACAGCTTTCGCCAGCGTTGCCAAAGCCTACTCCAGCACTTGGCTCAGTGCCAGCCGCCAAGCAATGTTGAGCTACCCTTTACCGGTGGCTTAATGGGTTACCTAGCCTACGACTTTAACAGTCTCAAGCACGCCACCGCTATTGAAGAGTTACCTGGCGCTGCAGTCGGTTTATATGACTGGGCCTTAATCAGTGATCATCAACAACAACGGTGTTGGTTGATGTGCCATCCCAGTGTCTCTAGGCAGCGCTGTGCAGAGTTGCTCGCGCAATTTACCACCCCAGAGAACACACAAACTGCGTCTGAACCATTTCGCTTGACCCGTCCTTTTGCCTCCTATATCACGGCTGAACGTTATTATAGTGATCTTGCACAGGTGCAAAACTATATTGTTGCTGGTGACTGTTATCAGGTGAATTATACCCAGCGTTTTAGCAGCCATTATCAAGGTGATGCTTGGCAGGCTTATGTGAGTTTGCGCGAGCGTTGCCCCACACCCTTTGCCAGCTTTATTCGGGTCAGTGAGCAGCAGGCTATAGTCAGCATGTCACCGGAGCGCTTTCTTCAAGTTCAGCAGCGCCAAGTGGAAGCCCGCCCCATCAAAGGCACTCGCGCTCGAGGTGCAACCTCGGCTGAGGATCTAGCCTTAGCCAGTGAATTACTTGCCAGTGAAAAAGACCGCGCAGAAAATCTAATGATTGTTGACTTACTGCGCAATGATTTAGGCCGCTACTGCAGCACCGGTAGTATTCAAGTACCTGAGCTGTTTGCCTTGGAAAGCTACCCCAATGTGCACCATATGGTCAGCAGCGTCACCGGCAGCTTGGCCGCAGATTATGATGCTTTGGATCTGCTGTTTGGCAGTTTTCCTGGCGGTTCCATTACCGGCGCGCCAAAGCGTCGTGCCATGCAGATCATTGCAGAACTGGAAGCCAGCGTGCGCAGTATTTACTGCGGCAGTATTTTTTATCTGGATAGCCGCGGCGAAATGGACAGTTCAATTACCATTCGCAGCCTCTTGGCTAACCAAGGAGAAATCAGTTGCTGGGGCGGCGGCGGCATTGTCTATGACTCCAACCCCGCGGATGAATACCAAGAATCCCTGCAGAAAGTACAGCTGTTAATGGATACTTTAGAAGAGTTGTATTTAGCTGACTAAGAAGTGCGTGTTAATCAGATAGGCTCCGCCAAGTGCGCTGAGCATACAGAAAAAAGCCCCAACTAAAGCTTGCCGCTTAAAACGCTTAGCAATGTCTTTCTCTGCATAGCTGGACAAGACAAATGGCTGTTTCTCTTGTGGTTTACGTAGATAGTATTGAGGCGGTCGTATCCTGCGCCCACGGTGTAACTGTTCTGCTAGCTGTCTGGCACTGCTGCGCACCTGTTGCCACTCTTGCTCGTTGAGCCGACCAACCTGATCGTGATCAAAACGCTGCGGTAAATCTGCAAAATCGGTTTTCCATTTGCTGATTAGCTGATTTTCTGCAGCCTGCAGGTCAAACTCAGCATAGCCCCCACCCAGAGTAAAAAAATCACCAATGGCATACAACGGCTCTGCTGCATGTAAGCGTTGTTCTGTATAACGATAGCGCTTAACGCCTCTGGACATAGGCCCCAGAACGCTTTTGCCGAACTGTTCTGGCCGCGGCCGACGCGCTGCACCATAGCCAACCACACGGGTTTTAGCGATCACTTGGGCACCGGCAGGATCAATCCAACAATCAGCGGTTCCATCATTCAAACACAATAATTCTGAGCTGCTACCACTCTCCACCCGCTGCCAGCGAGTATTGTCTTTATCATTGCGGACTTGTTCTTCAATCCGAAACGACCACCACACACAAGGCTGCGCACTTAACGGCGCAGTTAATACCCCCGCACCTTCGCTGAGCTGACCATAGAGCTCAACATAACCTTGCGCGGCTGAACGTATTTTAGAAGTGGGCGTATCCAGTACATAACGGGCTTTTTTAAAATTATTGATACTCCACAGACCGCTGGCAAAACTGGCAATGCCAGTGACACTGAGGGCAATGGTCAAACCAATACTATCCATTAAAAATTAACCAAATAAATTTTTAATATCAATATCCGCTGTTTCAGTATCGCTAAAGCGCAGTAACTCAGCAGCAGTAAAATTAAAATAACGTGCAATCATTACATCGGGAAATTGCTCAATGCGCACATTATTGAGATTCACCGCTTCGTTATACAGCTCACGTCGATCGGCAATGCCACTCTCGAGACCACTGATGCGTTGTTGTAAAAACTGGAAGCTTTCATTGGCTTTTAACTCTGGATAGCTTTCCGCTAAAGCAAAGAGCTTGCCCAGCCCAGCACGCAAACCGGTTTCGGCACTGCCTAATGCGCTGATATCCTGCTGCTCACGGGCACTGGATACCGCATTGCGCGCATTGATTACCTCCTCCAGTGTTTGTCGTTCATGTTGCATATACTGCTTACAGGTTGCCACCAGCTTTGGCAGTTCATCGTGGCGCTGTTTCAGCAGCACATCAATATTTGCCCAAGCTTTGCTGACCCCATGTTTTAAGCGAACCAAGGCGTTATATAAACTGACACCCCAAGCCACCAGTAACATTACGGCAACGAGTAAAGCCACTAAAAACAAATTCATCGAACGCTCCGAGGTCTATACAAGGAGCCGCAGTTTAATCACTCAGCTAGGCAGATGCCACTGTTGATAGCCACCACCCCCATCATATTGCACAGCACAGACAAGCACAGACAGCTGACTGTTCGTACACGGCAGCTGAGATTTAGCCAACCTCAACATAACAGTAGCGGCGGCGGTGAAAACTAAGACCGCAAAGGTAGAGCTCATGGCATGACACGCTTGGGCAAAGTAGCGCTTGTATGGATTTTGATCACCAGGAACCATCGACAAACAATATGATCTGAGCCAGTGGCGAGACTAATTCGTTATACTTGCCTCATTTATATCGATCTGAAGAATTTGGTGCAGACACTATGCGTAATAATCAACACCCTGAGCCCAGTCTGAGCAATGGCCGCATTGAGCCACAACTGGATAGCTCTGCAGCACAGAGTGCACCGTTGCTGAACAGTCACCTGCCAGTCACAGCCACAACCCGCGGTGGGCGCAAAGCCATAGGTTTCTTATTTGTCTTAAGCATTACTGTGGCGGGTTCTGCCGGTGCGTTTGGTTGGTGGAGTTTCCAGCGCATGCAACTTTTAGAGCAGCAGCTGATTGCCACTCAAGACAGCTTCTCCAAGATTAGCGAAGACGCTGTCGGACGTATTAATGCCATTACAGGCAAAGTTAGCGCGGCAGAAAACACTGTATTCAGTGGCACTGAGGCACTGAAAGCACGCCTTGATGTACTTGAAAACTCTGTGCTTGAAACACAAAAAAAGCAGCAAACCCGTCTAACTGAGCACTCAACAGCTATTAGCACCTTGACCCGAGAACTGGCTGACCAAGCAGAGCATAGCGAAAGCTTACAGGCCAGCATTGCCGAGCAAACGACCCGCATGTCTGCACAGCAAGCAGCGCAAAACGAGGCACTTACAGCTTTGCGCAACGAACTTAATACTGGCCTCAGCAGTCAACAGGAACAGCTGCAATCCATAGCAACACGCTTAGACTCCAATCAGCAGCAGCTCGCCCAGCTCAGCGAGCTAAAGACTGACTTAACTAGCATGAACGCTGAGCTCAGCACACTGCAAACAAGCATGCAGCAAGACCCAGCCAGCCAAAGTGATCTCACCCGCCTGCAACAAGATGTTTTAATTTTGCGCACTGAACTGGATAACCGCCCTGCGCCTAAAGCTGCACCTGTTAACCCAGGTCCATCGCTGTCGGACTTTGATGCTTACCGTGCGCAAACCAATCGCACCATCAACGCCTTACAGGAACAAGTGCGTAACTTACAAAAAAGCGGTCGCTAACTAAGCAAACACTTTGCTCGTCACTGAGCGCTGCAGCGCAGCCCTAGTCAATCCAAACCAAAAAAAGCCCAAGACCATGCCAGCATCTTGGGCTTTTCTGTTTAGGGCATCAGTTGCATTAAGCCGGCTCGGGATTGCGCTCCTGCTCGCAGTGCAAAACCAAACCATCTTCTTTTGCATCAATGCGTGCAATACCGCCATTCTCAGCCAAGGCACCAAACAGAATCTCTTCGGCTAAGGGCCGTTTAATATGGTCTTGAATCAAACGCGCCATAGGTCTGGCACCCATATCGGCATCATAACCATGCTCCGCTAACCAGCTACGCGCAGCATCAGTTACATCCAACTGCACCCGCTTTTCTTCCAACTGTGCTTGCAGTTCAGTTAAGAACTTATCCACGATGAAGACCAGTGTTGCCGGACTTAAGCGGCTGAACTGAATAATGCCATCGAGCCGGTTACGAAACTCTGGACTAAAGGTTTTCTTCAACACCTCCATGGCATCAGTGCTGTGATCTTGCTTAGCAAAGCCAATCGAGGCCCGCGCAGCAGACTCTGCACCGACGTTGGTGGTCATCACCAAAATCACATGTTTAAAGTCAGCTTTACGGCCGTTGTTATCAGTTAGGGTACCGTTATCCATCACCTGCAACAGCAGATTAAACACATCAGGATGGGCCTTTTCAATTTCATCCAATAGCAGAACACAGTGCGGCTGTTTGCTAATGGCCTCAGTGAGCAAGCCACCTTGGTCAAAACCGACATAGCCCGGTGGCGCACCAATTAAGCGCGAGACAGTGTGGCTTTCCATATATTCAGACATGTCAAAGCGCACCAGTTCAATGCCTAACGAGCTGGCCAGTTGCTTGGCCACTTCAGTTTTACCCACTCCGGTCGGGCCGGTAAATAAGAACGAACCCACTGGCTTATTCGCTGATTTCAAGCCTGCCCGAGATAGCTTAATGGCTGTGGCCAGTGCATCAATCGCGGGTTCTTGGCCAAACACGGTTAGACGCAAATCACGCTCTAGATTACGCAACTGTTCTTTATCAGAACTGCTGACCTGTCGCGAAGGAATGCGGGCAATTTTCGCAATGACATGTTCAATTTGTGCCACATCAATAAATTCGGCGCGGCTCTCTTCAGGCTGTAATCGCTGATAAGCACCGGCTTCATCCACCACATCAATGGCTTTATCTGGCATATAGCGATCATTGATATGTTTTGCCGCTAATTCTGCCGCTGCACGTAATGCTGCATCGGTGTATTTGATCTTGTGGTGCCGCTCAAAGTTATCTTGCAGACCTTGCAAAATACGGTAGGTGTCTTCCACTGAGGGTTCAATGATATCCACTTTTTGAAAGCGTCTGGCCAAAGCGCGATCTTTTTCAAAAATTTCACGAAACTCTTGATAGGTTGTGGAACCAATGCAGCGAATCTCACCGGATGAAAGTAAAGGCTTAAGTAGATTTGATGCATCCATAACCCCGCCTGACGCGGCTCCGGCACCAATAATCATATGGATTTCATCAATAAACAAAATCGCCTGCGGACGCTTACGCAACTCATTGAGTAGCGCTTTTAAGCGCTTTTCAAAATCACCGCGGTATTTAGTGCCCGCCAGCAAGGCCCCTAAATCAAGAGAGTACACCACGCTATCGAGTAAAATATCCGGCACATCACCGTCAACAATGCGCCGCGCTAACCCTTCAGCAATGGCAGTCTTACCCACTCCCGCTTCACCCACCAACAAGGGATTGTTTTTACGCCGGCGGACCAAAATCTGTGCCACCCGCTCCAGCTCATGCTCACGACCAATCAATGGATCAATGCGGCCTTGACGGGCTTGCTCATTTAAATCTTGCGCATAGGTCAATAAAGGCCCTGCGTTTTTTTCGCCGTGCCCTTCAACTGCCTCATCTGCTTCACCTTCTGCAGCGTGGCTATCGTTGTCAGCCTTGTTATGCATCTCATGGGAAATATAACTGACCACATCAAGACGCTGTACATCATGTTTATTCAGCAAATACACCGCATGACTGTCAGCCTCACTAAAGATTGCGACTAACACACTGGCACCGCCAATTTCTTGCTTGCCTGAACTTTGCCCGTGGAATACCGCACGTTGTAAGACCCGCTGAAAACCCAGTGACGGTTGTGTCTCTGCATCATCCATGCCTTCAAGCAATAAGGGCGTGCTCATATCGATAAATGTACGTAAGTCTTGACGCAATGTTTCAAGATTTACATTGCAACCACGCAAGACCGATGCTGCTTCACGATTATCTAATAAAGCCAATAAGAGGTGTTCAACCGTCATATATTCATGGCGACTGACCCGAGCATCTTTAAATGCCAGATTGAGGGTGACCTCAAGTTCTAAATTCAACATGCTTTCACCTCATTTTAAACTGCAAGCTGGTTTATATGTTCTTTTCTATTTCACACATAAGCGGATGACTGCATTCCCGTGCATATTCAATAACCTGATGCGCCTTGGTTTCTGCAATGTCACGGGTATAAATACCACATACCGCCTGCCCTTGCTGATGTACTGCGAGCATGGTTTGGGTGGATTGTTCGCGACTCATCGCAAAATAGGTTTCAAGCACCTCAACCACAAAGTCCATGGGTGTGTAGTCATCGTTCAACATAATGACCCTATACATAGGTGGTGGTTGTAACGCTGGCTTCGCCGGCGCAGTTGCTAAACTTTCATCGTACTCTTCTGAGTGGTCTGGGTTTAATGGATTAACAGTCATGTTCCGCTACGCTTTAAATCTTAAGAAATTGTATGATTACCAATATACTACGCTTTGCCATGCTTCGCTTAGAAAGACATTCGAAGCCGCCTGCTGGCCCGCAGCAGCACCTGCTAAACAGTGTATTGATACAACTGCAGCCGCAAACATGAATTAAAGCCTGAACTTAGCTACAGCTAGCGCTCCTGCAGCCCCGCTGTCAACCTTTTTTAGTGATAAATAATTAAACTTGTCCACATTTAAACGGTTGACTTTTGTATTTGTTATTTTTCCTGAGAACTCCTTTGAGGTTTTTAAAAAAGATCTTAACACATTGATTACAAAGGACTTTTCTGGTCGTTTGATTTTCCACCAATCTAAGCTACACGCCCACAGCATAAGCGTTGCAGCAATCTATAACCAACTTACCCACACAGTTATCCACAGCTTCTGTGGATAACTGTGTCCTCTGTAGGAGCGGGTCATGCCCGCGATTACTGCTAGGCAAAAACCCTACATAGCAGACCGGTCGCAGGCATCTAAAGCGGCCCTTTGTATCGGGTTTCTTATATTGCGTGACTTGAGCATGCAGTCGCGGTCATGGAGCGCTCATACAGATAGAATGAGCCTTAGCGCCACACGCCTTTGCCACTACGGTGGTTATTCATCACCTCAACATAGTTGGCGCGATCATAAGCGCTAGGATCAATGGCTCGATCACGACAGACACTGCCCTTAAGCTGCTGCACGGATTCATATTCATGCTCCGTCATCCATACCCGCATATCATGCTCAATTTCTGCCAGAGCTTGCGGGCCTTGTTTCAGCAGCAGACTGCACAAATGAGTGACATCAGCACCGGCCATTAAAGCCTTCATGGCATCGGTGGCAGTATGAATGCCGCCAGTGACCGCCAGTGATAGATCCACTTTGCCAAACAAACTAGCAACCCAGTGCACCCGCAGCAGGCTTTCATACGAGGACGATAAACTTAAAGTGGGCACCACTTCACGGGTCAACAAATCAATATCCGGCTGATAAAAACGATTAAACAAGGACACCCCTTGCGCCCCAGCTTCCTGCAAGCTGCGAACAAAATGCCCCACCGAGCTGAACTGTGAAGACAGTTTCATGGTAATGGGCACTGACACATGCTGTTTTAATTCACGGAGCACTTTGAGATAACGTTCTTCCACTTCAGCGCCAGACTCAAAAATATCCGCCACATAATAGACATTCAGCTCCAGTGCATCGGCACCGGCGCTTTGCAGCTGTTTACCGTAACGGGTCCAGCCATGCGTAGAAATACCATTGAGACTGGCAATCACTGGAATTGACAGGCTGCTCTTTAAGGTTTGGATATATTCTAAATACTCATCCAACTCACTGCGGTAAATGGACTCATCAGGTATCGGCAAAAAACTACCGGCTTCACCAAAGCCAATATCTTGCTCATGTAAAAACCGTGCAGCAGCGGCTTCACTAGCTAAAATGCTTTCCTCAAACAAAGACGGCAAAATTAGCGCACTGGCCCCCGCATCTTCCAACTCACGAGCACTGTCCAAATCACCGGTCAGTGGTGATGAAGAAGGCACCAGCGGATTTTTTAATTTTAGGCCTAAATACTCAGTGGATAAATCAATCATCACTGGACTCCTTTTTCTCTAAATCCGCAGCGCCTGGTAAGTCCGCCAGCGTCTTATAATGGGCAAAACGTGCAATTACATCCTCTTGGGCTTGCGCTTGGTAAAGCTTTGCTGCTTCCGGATAGGTGCGATTGAGCATGCTAAAGCGCGCTTCAGTGGCACTGAACTCGGTGTAATCAATGGACGGCGCCGCAGAGTCCAAACGTAATGGGTTCAAACCTTTTTCTAAGCGAGACGGCTCATAACGAAATAACGGCCAGTGTCCACTCTTAACGACCAGATTTTGTTGACGGTGGTTATGGGTTAAATCCACTCCGTGGGCGATACACGGCGAGTAAGCAATAATCAACGAAGGTCCATCATGGGCCGCCGCATCAATAAAGGCGCGCAGGGTTTGGGTATCTTTGGCACCGTAGGCCACTTTGGCTACATAGACATTTTCATAACCCATGGCCAGCATCGCCAGATCTTTTTTGGCGGTGGGTTTACCGGCATTGGAGAACTTAGCCACCGCTCCGCGCGGCGTGGCTTTCGAGGTCTGGCCACCGGTATTGGAATACACTTCGGTATCCAACACCAAAATATTGACATTACGCCCGGTGGCCAACACATGGTCCAGCCCACCGTAGCCAATATCATAGGCCCAGCCATCACCGCCAATAATCCACACACTGCGCACTACCAGTTGCTCTGCAACAGTAAGCAATTCTTTGACGCGCGGCTCATTGGTTAATTCTACTAAACGCTGTTTGAGCTGAGCCACTCTTAGGCGCTGCTCAGCAATCTCTTGTTCAGTGTTTTGCACAGCTGTGAGTAACGCATCCACCAGTTCGTTACCAATGACGTCCCGTAGTTCTTCCAGCAACTCTTGGGCGTAGGCATTTTGCTGGTCAATGGCGATGCGCATGCCTAAACCAAATTCAGCGTTGTCTTCAAACAAGGAGTTATTCCATGCTGGTCCTCGGCCGTTAGCGTTGACCGTCCAGGGTGTGGTGGGCAAGTTGGCACCGTAAATGGAGGAACAGCCGGTGGCATTGGCCACCACCATGCGATCCCCAAACAACTGGGTGGCCAACTTGAGGTAGGGTGTTTCACCACAGCCAACACAGGCACTGGAGAATTCAAACAAGGGCTCCAGCACCATCGCGCCTTTAATGGTGGTGTGTTTGAGTGCACTGCGATCGTAGGCTGGTAAGTCTACAAAGAAGCGCCAATTGTCTTGCTCTTGGGCATGAATCGGCTCAATGGGTTGCATATTCAAGGCTTTATGGGAAGCATTGGATTTATCGCGAATGGGGCAAATGTCCACACACAAACCGCAACCGGTGCAGTCATCCGGCGAGACCTGATACATCATCACATGATCATCGGGGTAGTCACGGCCCAGTACCGAGTGAGATTTAAAAGTTTCTGGCGCATCGGCAACAAGCTCTTTGGGCACCAACTTACTACGAATCGCCGCATGGGGACAAACCATTGGACACTTACCACACTGAGTACAAAGCTCGGCATCCCAGACGGGTATCTCTAACGCCAGCTTGCGCTTTTCATAGGCCGCGCTACCCAGCGGGAAGCTACCGTCCACCGGCATCATACTGACCGGTACCCGATCACCTTCACCGGCAATTAACCGAGCGGTGAAGCGACCAATAAAGTCAGGAGCATTGTCATCCACCAACGGCGGCCGCTCGAAATTGCTGGTAGCCGCGCTTGGCACCGGCATTTCATGCAGACTGGCCAGCGCCGCATCAATGGCACGGAAGTTAAAATCAATAATGCTCTGCCCTTTGCTGCCATAGGTGTCTTGCACCGCTTGTTTAATCGAAGCGATGGCCTGCTCGCGGGGTAGAACGCCTGAAATAGCAAAGAAACAGGTTTGCATAATGGTATTGATGCGCTTACCCATATTGGCCTGCTGGGCTACCGCATAGGCATCAATGCAATACACACGGATCTTTTTCTCAATAATCTGCTCTTGCATGCGCCGCGGCAGCTCATCCCACACCTGCTCCACCGGATGCGCGGTATTGAGCAAAAACACTGCGCCCGGCGCTGCTTTATCGAGCATTTCAAAGCGCTCAATAAACTGCGGTTGGTGACAACCAATAAATTGCGCTTGGTGGTCACCTATTAAATAGGTGGAGCGGATTGGCTGCGGACCAAAACGCAAGTGAGAGACGGTCATGGCGCCGGACTTTTTCGAGTCATAGACGAAATAACCTTGCGCGTAGAGGTCTGTGGTTTCACCAATAATCTTAATGGAATTTTTATTGGCGCTAACGGTGCCATCCGAGCCCAAACCATAAAACAGCGCTTGCACAGAATCCTGATGAGCATCGGTGTGGAAATGCTCATCCCACTCTAAGCTGGTATGGGTGACATCATCATAGATACCAATGGTAAAGCCATTCTTTGCCTGCGCTTGCTGCAACTCTTTAAAGATCGCCACCACCATGCCTGGGGTAAACTCTTTGGAGGATAAGCCGTAACGCCCGCCAATCACCCGCGGTAGCGCAGGAAAAGGACTGTCACCTTGCATCTGTGCTTGCGCCAAAGCGGTAATCACATCCTTATACAGCGGCTCACCGTCTGAGCCCGGTTCTTTGGTGCGGTCCAGCACGGCAAGCTGTTTAACGCTACCTGGCAAAGCCTCCAATAACGCCTGCGCATCCAATGGACGATAGAGACGCACTCGCAATACACCAACCTTCTCGCCAGCGGCCTGCAGGTGGTCAACGGTCTCATGTACGGTTTCAGCGCCCGAGCCCATGACAATAATCACCCGCTCAGCATCCGCTGCGCCATGGTAATCAAATAAGCGGTATTGACGGCCAGTCAGCTCAGCAAACTGGTCCATCAGCTGTTGCACTAATTCTGGAAAGGCTAAATAAAATTTATTAACTGTCTCGCGGCCTTGGAAATACACATCAGGGTTTTGTGCAGTGCCGCGCAATACTGGACTGTCTGGACTCATGGCCCGGGATCGGTGCCCATGCAAAGCCTGTTGTGAAATCAACGCATGTAAAACATCATCATCGACTGCTTGAATCTTCGCCACTTCATGGGAGGTGCGGAAACCATCAAAAAAGTGCAGCACCGGCAAGCGACCTATTAAGGTGGCGGCATGGGAAATCAGCGCAAAATCCATGGCCTCCTGTACCGAGCCGGCGCAGAGCATGGCAAAGCCGGTTTGTCGCACCGCCATCACATCACTGTGGTCGCCAAAAATGGATAAGGCCTGACAGGCTAACGAGCGCGCTGCCACATGAATCACCACAGGGGTTAATTCACCGGCTATTTTATACATGTTCGGGATCATCAACAGCAATCCCTGGGAGGCGGTAAAGGTGGTGGCTAAACTGCCCAGTTGCAATGCACCGTGCACCGCACCGGCGGCACCGCCCTCACTTTGCATTTCAATGATTTGCGGCACCGTCCCCCACAGGTTGGTGCGCCCTTGGGCCGACCACTCATCTGCCCACTCGCCCATGGCTGACGCTGGAGTAATGGGGTAAATCGCACACACCTCACTGAGTCGGTGCGCAATGGTTGCGGCCGCTTCATTGCCGTCAATGGTTAACCAGCGGGTTGTCTGCATATTGAGTTCCTCACTTAATGTCAGTGCACAGTGTTATGTGCAACATTATCTATTGAGTTTAACTATGCCGGTTATAGGCGCCTTGTCATAGGTCAAGGGGTTTTAGAACAGATGAGTTAGGCCATTCTTAGATCCTACAGAGTAGGCAAACTAAGGCATTCCAGTATAAAAATTCACCTTAGTCGTATACCCCGCTACCCGACTAAGGCATAGATTGTATGTAATTAGATATAATGAAAGTACACTATCAATTGCTCATCGAAATTTAAGGAGCATAAATATGAGTCAGTCTGAGAACAACAAAGCACAGCTCAGTCGACGTGATTTTTTAGCGGCGAGCGCTGCAGCCACTGTCGCAGCAGGGGCTGGATTCAGCCTTGCCAGCGCTCCAGTACAAGCAGCCATTAAAAGCAGTGCTCACATTGTTATAGTCGGCAGTGGTTTAGCTGGCTTGGGTATGGCGAATCGTTTGCGCAGGCAATTGGATGGAGCCAAAATCACCTTGCTTGACGCTAAGCAGGTTCATCACTATCAACCTGGCTTTACCCTAGTGGCGACTGGTATTTGGCCGATGGATAAGGTCAGCAATACCAACCAAGAACTTATTCCTACTGGGGTGGATTGGGTGCAAGAGATGGCCCGTGAATTCAAACCGGATAACAACCAAGTAATTACCGACTCAGGTCGCGTGCTGGATTATGATTATTTAATAGTGGCCACAGGGTTACATCTGGACTTCGAGCAAGTTGAAGGTATGGATGTCAATCGCATCGGCAGCAATGGTTTGGCCTCGGTCTACCCAAGTCCAGAGAAGGCCTTGGCTTCTTGGCAGGCGATGGAAAAGTTTAGCCAAACCGGCGGCAGCGCTTTAATGACCCTGCCCAGCACGGCGATTAAATGTGCAGGTGCGCCGTTAAAAATAACCTTTATGCTGGCCAATCGCGCAGAACAAGCCGGCACTCTTGCCAAAAGTACTATTGATTTCCACTCAGCTATTTCCACAGTATTTAGCGTGCCGGTGATCAACCAAGAAGTATTAGACCGCTGGGACGTCATCGGCATCCCGGTGCATTTCCAAAGCAAGTTGGTGGCGGTAGATATAGATGCGCAGCGCGCTACCTTTGAGCAAGCCGATGGCAAGCGTATTGAAAAAGAGTACGACTTCCTGCATGTGGCACCGGCGATGTGCGCCCCCGACTCAATTAGAAACAGCCCGCTGGCTTGGCAAGAAGGCCCTCAAGCACAAGGGGGCTGGCTAGACGTAAACCCCGGTACCCTGCAACACAATCGGTATAAAAATGTCTTTGGAGTCGGTGATATTAACGGCACCCCTAAGGGAAAAACCGCAGCAACAGTGAAAAAGAGCGTGCCACTGGTGGTAGATAACTTGCTCAGTGTGATGGCAGGTGAAGAACCCAGCCAGATTTTTGATGGTTACACATCCTGCCCGCTACTGGTGCGTGAGGGTGCAGCTTTATTGGTTGAGTTTGATTACAGCAACAATCTGACTCCCTCCGTGCCCTTTGTTAAACCACTTGAGGACAGTTACTTTGCTTGGTTGCTTAAATACCGTCTATTTAAGCCCAGCTATATGGCTGTAGCTAAAGGACGCCTCTAGGGCTAAGGAGCTTGAGTTATGTATGAGATTTGGCTGGTAATCAACACTTTTTATGAACTGGCATTGGCCAATTTAGGCTTAGTTGTAAGCACTTTAATTGTCTGGCTGGTTCTAATGCTGGTGACTCAGTTGAGGAAAAAGCTACCGTGGAGCAAAGGCATCAAAGCTGCAATTGCAATGGGTATCATTGCTTGGATTGCATTTATTTTTATGGTGCCTAGTTTGACTAGATCGTCCTTTGCCAGCGTCAACTCAATTATTGACTGGCTAGCAGTGATTGGCGTAGCCGGCGCTTTTGCCGGTTTATTGGCCCTATTTATCGGACCGCTGTATTTACTGGTAAAACGTTAAACAAGCGCTGATAAAAAAGAGCTGGCATCAGGCACTACTGAAACCAGCCCTTTTCCTTTCTTATACAGCTGTCTTGGCACAGTAGCCGCTAGCAAAGATTGCGCTATATCCCGCTGTTGGCTCAAGCTGACAGCCACCGATTAGCTTTTCCAGTTCCTTTGAATTTCTTCCTTATCTAACATGCAAAACACCCAGCAAAACACAGTCGACTCATAGTACAATTCAGCCCTGACTCTAGCTTGATGCAGTCCAACTATATTTCTCCGCATTTAAATCCCCTAGGTAACTCATGCCCACCACTTTTGCTGATCCTAAACGCTGGCTGGTTCTTCTGGCTGTCATGTTGGCATTTACGCCCGTTGTTTTGGATATGACCATTTTGCACGTTGCGGTACCGCGACTGACCCAAGCCTTGTCAGCTACTAATAATGAAGTTTTGTGGATTATTGATATTTATCCCTTGTTAATGGCTGGTCTGTTGGTGCCGATGGGGACTTTGGCTGATCGGATTGGTCATCGCCGTATGTTGATTATTGGTTTAGTGGTGTTTGGGATTGCTTCGGGGCTGGCGGCATTTGCCTTTACTCCTGCGCTACTGATCGCCGCCCGCGTGCTGTTGGCTGTGGGCGGCGCGATGATTATGCCCTGCGTGCTGGGCATTATTCGCCGAACCTTTGAGGATGAAGCTGAGCGCGCCATGGCACTGGGGCTGTGGGGTATGGTGGGCGCGGCGGGCGCGGCAGTCGGCCCGCTGGTTGGCGGCGCCCTGCTGGAACATTTTTGGTGGGGCTCGGTGTTTCTGATCAATGTGCCAGTGATGCTAGTGGTGGCGCCCGCCTGTTTCTTTTTATTAACCCGGGACGCAGTGAGCGACTCGGGACATTGGCCGATTGGCCAAGCTGTTTTACTGATCCTCGGCATGGTGGCTGCGGTCTATGGCATTAAAGCTGGTTTTGGCGGCACGCAAACACTGCCCGTGGCTGCCGTGAGTGTGCTGCTGGGTATGGCGCTGTTAATGATCTTTACCCGTAAGCAGTTCACCTCAGCCACACCGATGCTGGATCTCACGCTATTTTCCCATCCTGCTATTGTCGCCGGAATGATTATGGCTGCAGTGACCATTGGCGCGCTTGCTGGGGTTGAACTGACGGTCGCGCAAGAGCTGCAATATGTGCTGGGACAATCTCCGCTGCAAGCTGGCATCTTTATGCTGCCGATTATGATTGCTGCAGCCGTTGGCGGCCCGATTGCTGGCGGGTTGTTTAATCTATTTGGTCTGCGGGCAGTGTCGAGCCTGTCGCTGCTTATTTGTGCGCTATCCATGGCGTTGCTGGCTTTCAGTGACTTTAATCATCCAGGGCTGCTGGTGCCCAGCTTATTGGCAGTGCTCGGCCTGACCTTAAGCATCGCGCTGACGGCCTCGTCCATTGCCATTATGAGTGCTGTAGATGCCAGTAAAGGCGGCGCTGCTGGTTCATTGGAAGCCACCAGTTATGAGTTGGGTACTGGGCTGGGGATTACCTTCTTTGGGGTATTTATGGCCAGCGCTTTTGGTCGAGCGATGCAGGCTCCAACAGATTTGCCTGCTGACTTGGCTGAACGTGCGGCGCGCTCTATTGGGGACACCTACTTAGTAGCAGCAGAGTTATCAGCAAGCCAAGGTGCAGCACTGATTGCAGCAGGTAAAGCAGCCTTTAGCACCACCCATTCAGTCTTGCTCTCCACTTCAGCGGCAATGATCGGCCTACTCGCGGTGTTGGTATTTATGTTGCTCAGTAGTGAAGGTGAAACGGTATAAAAATCCGTTTTCGCATACAATACGCGCACTTTATAGCCGATTTGTGCGGCTGAAACGTTATTGCAGAGTTTAAACCCTTTATGAACACCCTAAACCGCCGCTTTTCCGTCGCGCCGATGATGGACTGGACTGATCATCACTGCCGTTATTTTTTACGCCTGATTACCAAGCGTGCGTTGCTGTATACCGAGATGGTCACCACTGGCGCGTTGATTTATGGCGCTACTGAGCGTTTTTTACGTTACAACCCCTCTGAGCATCCGTTGGCGTTGCAGTTGGGTGGCAGTAATCCTGCAGACTTAGCCACCTGCAGCAAGCTGGCAGAGCAAGCCGGTTACGATGAAGTGAATCTCAATGTCGGTTGCCCCAGTGATCGGGTGCAGAACAACATGATTGGTGCCTGTTTAATGGGCCACCCGCAGTTAGTGGCCGATTGCGTCAAGCAGATGCAAGATGCGGTGGAAATCCCAGTGACGGTTAAGCACCGGATTGGCATCAATGGTCGGGACAGCTATGCCCAGCTGTGTGATTTTATTGGCACTGTCAGTGAGGCCGGTTGCACAAGTTTTACTGTGCACGCGCGCATTGCGATCTTGGAAGGTTTGTCGCCGAAAGAAAACCGTGATATTCCGCCGTTGCGTTATGATGTGGCAGCACAGTTAAAAGCGGATTTCCCTGATTTAGAATTTATCCTCAATGGTGGGATTAAAACCTTAGATGAGTGCGCCGAACACTTACAAACTTTTGATGGTGTTATGATAGGGCGTGAGGCTTACCACAACCCTTGGATGATGAGTGAGCTGGATCATCAGCTGTTTGGTGATCAGCAGCGCCCCATGACCCGCACTTCGGTGCTGGAGGAGTTGCGTCCTTATCTGCTCGAACACCTTGCCCAAGGTGGTAAAGCGCCGCATATTACCCGGCATATTCTGGGTTTAGCCCAAGGCTTTCCAGGGGCACGGCGTTTTCGTCAACTGTTGTCTGCAGATATTTATAAAACCGATGAGCCTATGCGGGTTTATGATCAAGCCATTGCTGGACTCGATGGCCGTTAATTGACCTGAAACAATTGTATCCAATTCAACGCTCAGCTATGTTCTGAGCACCATTTTTAGCCCTAGATTGTGGCCCATTTATTATGATTTCAAAATTAGAACAATTAAAACGTTACACCACTGTAGTCGCAGATACTGGCGACTTTGATGCGATTGCACGGTTACAGCCGGTGGACGCCACCACTAATCCCTCTTTATTACTAAAAGCTGCAGCTTTCCCACGTTACGGCAAAATGTTGGAGCACATCCGTAAGGAATACGCCGGTAATCCGCACGCCGCTACTGAGCAGTTTGCTGTAGCAGTGGGCCGCGAGATTTTATCGTTGATTCCAGGACGGATTTCCACCGAGGTGGACGCACGCTTATCCTTTAATGAGCAAGCCACTTATGACTCTGCCCTAGGTTTAATTGAGCGTTATGAAGAGCATGGCGTGAGCCGTGATCGTGTCTTGATTAAGATTGCAGCAACTTGGGAAGGTATTCAGGCGGCCCGCCGTTTGGAGCAGCAGGATATTCAAACCAACCTCACTTTGCTGTTCTCTTTTGCCCAAGCCGCAGCCTGTGCCGATGCCGGCGTGTTTTTAATCTCGCCTTTTGTCGGCCGCATTTACGACTGGTATAAAAAGACAGACAACCGTGATTACGCCGGTGCGCAAGACCCTGGTGTACAGTCGGTGTCGCGCATTTACCGTTATTACAAAGGCAATAACTATCCCACCATTGTAATGGGTGCCAGTTTTCGTAATCTTGGGCAAATCGAAGAGTTGGCCGGCTGTGATCGCCTCACTATTAGCCCAGAGCTCTTAGAGCAACTGAGCAATGAGCATGCCCCATTGGAACGTAAACTGTTCGAGGATAGCCAAGGCGAAGAGCGCATTGAGATTGATGAGAGCAGCTTTCGCTGGGCGCACAATGAAGATGCCATGGCCACAGAAAAGCTGGCCGAAGGTATTCGTGCCTTTGCCCGCGACCAAGAGAAACTAGAGAAATTATTCAGTTAAAGGCTTACGCGCTGCTGTACAGCTCAAATAACCAGCAGCGCGTTGCATTGCAGTTGCTATGACGGCGCGCTTTCTAAAGCACTGACCAAATCCCGAAACTCATCACGATTGGATTGATTTAAGCTCATCAGGATCTGGTGAGCTTCCAAAACCCGCTCTTTAACCACCTCTTCCGATTGATCCTGCTCGGGTAAGTCATCTAAACATTCAGGGCAAGGCGCAGGTGTATGCACCATATTAAACACTTGGTTAAAGCCCATTGAGTCTAACACCCGATTCACGTCAGGATTGGTGCTCGCCAAAGTCGGCAGCATGCCAAATTTACGTTTAGACAAAATCGACAGCTTAGCCAACAAACCTAAAGTGGTGCTGTCGATACTGATGACTTCAGTTAAATCGATCACAATTGACTTAAAAGAATAGGCTTTGATGATCTTCTCAATGGTGTCATTGAGTGCTGAGCAAAAAGTTAAGCGCACCTCTCCGCTACACTTTAAAACAAAGATATCATTGTAGTCAGCACACTGTATTTTACCGTCACTCATGCAAGGTTCCTGCTTAGCACCAGCGTGGCGATATCATCGGGCATATTGTGGCAGTTAGCTAGCCCTAGACGCTTTACCAGCTCGGTATAATTACCCGCTGCAGCACTTACTAAACTCGGTAAAGCTGCTTCACTTTTAACTAAGCCGTCTTCCGGTAAGACATCGAAAATACCATCGGAAAACAAACTCAAACTAAATGCATTGGGTAGGATCATATGTTCATTATGGTATTGTGCTTGCTCAAATAAGCCCACGGGCTGGCCCTTACCGGCTAAAAATACCGCCTGTCCGTCACTGTATAAAATCGGTGAAGGTAAATGCCCGCCCACACTCCAGCATAATGAATTGTCACTGCTATCAATAATTGCGCAGATTAAGGTCACATGCCGTCCGGAACCGTAGCTCAGCAGACGCTGATTAATATGCATCAATAACGAGGCGGGGGTGATAGAAGCGGTTGCTGTTGCAGCAGAAAAAACAAACTCTTGAACAATGCTCTTCATTAATATGCTGATTAATGCCGCTGCTGTACCACTGCCCGACACATCAGCCAGATAGAAAAGTATGCGGCCATCCGCGAGAACGAAGTAATCCAACGAATCGCCGGTTAAATACAGTGCAGGAACAATACAATGCTCAAATCTAATGCCCTGTGCAGCCCAAGGTGTTTCTGGACGCACCTTTTCTTGCAGTCGTAAGCCGGCCAGCTGATCTGCCATCAATGCAGCCTGTTTTTCTTGCAATAACAACAACGCTTTAGCCGCTGCTTGATCATCTGTTTGCTGTGACATAACGGTTAAGTCGCAAAAAGTGTTTAGGCGCAAAAGGTACTCTCATCGTCGACTTGATTCAAGCAGTCATAACCTTGAACACACTCCACACTACCCTCTCTGCTGCACTTAAGCAGCACTCTGCAGAAGCTGATCATGCCTAGCTAATGGTATAGTCAGCCACATGGGCTGGGATGAAAGATTAGGCGGCGTCATAAGGCAGGCTATGGCGCGTACCTTAAGTGCCAAGCGCCATCTGCTTGCAGGCCACAGCCTATTTAAGTCGACGCTAGAAAGCACCTGCACCTCAGTAAGTCAAGATTTCAGCCTTTGGCACAGTTGTGACGTAGCAGGCTAGAAATCATCAATCACTTCACCGTCACGCACTTTAAACTCACGATTCTGCAAAAATGCATTACGCACAAAACGGTATCTATCACCCACAATCAAACGCTCGGTCGATAGTAAACTCGCTCGTCTATCCACCATATCTAAGGCAAGCATACCGTTACGCGCTCGCACATCATTGATATAGCGGTACGAAGAAGTGTAAGTTTCTGGATACAAAGCAACTGCATCACGCACTGTACTTGGGCCTAGGAAAGGTAGGACCACATAAGGACCACTCTGCACACCCCAAGCACCTAGGGTTTGCCCAAAGTCCTCATCGTTGCGCTGCAAGCCCATTTTGGTTGCAACATCAAAAACACCTAACAAACCAAAGGTGGTATTAAAGAAAAAGCGTGCCGTATCTATACCTGCATCGCGCAATTTAAATTGCAGCACGTTGTTAGCCAGGTTATGCGTTTCACCTATATTACGGAAAAAATTATGCACCCCATCTTCAACCACATCTGGAGTGATTTTTTGGTACCCCTTGGCAATGGGTTTCAGGGTCCAGCGATCCACGGTGTCGTTAAAACGGAAAATCTTACGGTTTAATGTCTCCCATGGATCTTCATTTTCCCCAAAATCATCCCACTGATTATCTGGGTCGGTATAATCAGTCTGTTGCGCAGCTGCCATACTTGGCACCGCCAAACAGCCTGCGACCAGTATGCTACCTAGCATGCAGCGCACGGATTTACTCTTAAAATGCTGCATAATGCACTCCAACTTTAAATAAAATAACGTCAATCGATTGATGCTGCGACAGTAACTATTTGCCCAGCACCCATACAGCATTTTATTGATCGGCCAAGCGCCAACCGGTTCCACCCTTACCGTCTTCTAATACAATACCCAAAGCGGTTAACTGATCTCGGATCCGGTCAGACTCAGCCCAATCCTTGTTTTCTCGAGCAACTAAGCGCGCAGCAATCAGTGCTTCAACCTCTGCAGCGTCGACGCGTTTTTCTGCACCGGCCTGTAAAAAAGCATCAGGCTCAAGTTGTAAAATACCCAAGACTGCACCCAGTTCTTTTATCCGCGCAGCTAAACCTGCAGCGGCCATTGGATCCTGCTTATTGATGCGATTGACCTCACGGGCCATCTCAAACAACACAGCACAGGCTTCAGGTGCATTAAAGTCATCATTCATGGCTTTTGTAAAGCGCTCAACATAGCTTTCACCGCCCGCTGCCGGGACCGACTCTATACCCTTTAGGGTTAAATAAAAACGTTCCAAGGCTGAGCGTGCTTCGCGCAAGTTGTCTTCTGAATAGTTAATCGGACTGCGGTAGTGACTGGAGACTAAAAGGTAGCGCACCACTTCAGGGTGGTACTTTTCGAGTACATCGCGAATGGTAAAAAAGTTACCCAAAGATTTGGACATTTTTTCACCATCGACACTCACCACGCCGGCATGCATCCAGGTGGTGGCATATTGCTGACCGGTGGCTGCTTCGCTTTGCGCAATTTCATTTTCATGGTGCGGGAAGATCAAGTCTGGACCACCACCATGGATATCAAAACTATCGCCTAAACTGCAGGTAGACATCACCGAGCATTCAATATGCCAGCCTGGGCGGCCTGCCCCCCACGGGGAATCCCAACTGGGCTCACCAGGCTTAGCAGCTTTCCACAAGACAAAATCCAGCGGATCTTCTTTGGCTTCATCCACTTCAATGCGCGCGCCAATTTTCAAATCACTGATTTTGCGCCCGGATAATTTGCCGTAGCCAATAAACTTAGCCACGCGGTAATACACATCGCCATTTTCTGCGGCATAGGCATAACCTTTATCTATTAAGGTTTGGATCATCTGTTGCATGCCAGCAATATGGCCAGTGGCTCGAGGCTCTTGATCAGGACGCAGTACATTGAGCTGACCTTCATCCTCATGCATCGCCACAACCATGCGCTCGACCAGTTGCTCAAAAGGCTCATTGTTTTCCTGTGCCCGTTGAATAATTTTGTCATCAATATCGGTGATATTGCGCACATAAGTTACATCGTAACCACTGTGACGTAACCAGCGGGTCACCACATCAAAAGCCACCATCACGCGCGCATGGCCAATGTGGCAGTAGTCATAGACAGTCATGCCGCAGACATACATGCGCACATGATTGCCCTCAAGGGGCTGCAACGGTTCTTTTTGTTTAGTTAACGTGTTGTAAATCGTTAAACTCATGCTTTCCCCCAAGAATCACGCAAGGTTACTGTGCGGTTAAAGACCAAGGCATCCGGCTTGCTGTCCACACTGTCTAAACAGAAGTAGCCTTCACGCTCAAACTGAAAACTCTCGCCCACTTGCGCCTGCAATAAAGACGGTTCAGCCCGGCAACCTTGTAATACCACCAATGACTCAGGGTTAACGTTGTCCAAGAAAGACTCACTGGTCTCCCCGTCTTCATCTTTATCTGGGTTAGCGGTGCTAAATAAACGGTCATACAAGCGCACTTCACACTCAACACTTTGTGCCACCGGTACCCAATGGATCACGCCTCTGACTTTACGTCCTTCTGGGTTTTTACCCAACGTGTCTGGGTCATAGCTACAGCGCAACTCAACAATATTGCCCGCTTCATCACGCACTGCTTCGTCAGCACGAATCACATAACTGCCGCGCAAACGCACTTCTGTGCCCGGCATTAAGCGACGGTAACCCTTGGGTGGGTTTTCATCGTAGTCACTGGCATCAATATAGATTTCACGGGCAAACGGCAACTGGCGCACACCCATATCAGTTTTCGGATGACGGGGTAACTCTAAGGTTTGCTCTTGCTCTTCTGGGTAGTTGGTAATCACTACTTTAAGCGGCTTGAGGACACACATAGCGCGAGTGGCATTGCGGTCCAGATCCTCGCGGATGCAAAACTCCAGCATGCCTAAATCAACCACACCACCGGCACGGTTTACGCCGATCATATCGCAGAAATTTCGAATCGAAGCTGGGGTAAAACCACGGCGACGGAAACCACTGATGGTCGACATCCGTGGATCATCCCAGCCAGTTACGTGGTGGTCATCCACCAGTTGCTTAAGTTTGCGCTTACTGGTTACCGTGTAGTTTAAGTTTAAACGGGCAAACTCATACTGACGGGGCTTAGACGGCACTGGCAACTGCTCTAAAAACCACTCATACAATGGGCGGTGGTCTTCAAATTCCATGGTGCACATGGAGTGGGTAATCATCTCAATGGCGTCGGACTGACCGTGGGTAAAATCATAGCTTGGGTAAATGCACCAAGCGTCACCGGTCTGGTGGTGATGGGCATGACGAATACGGTACAAAATCGGGTCACGCAAATTCATATTGGGTGAAGCCATATCGATTTTAGCCCGCAGCGCCCGCGCACCATCAGGAAATTCTCCAGCGCGCATACGGGTTAACAAGTCGAGGTTTTCACTAACACTGCGCTCACGGAACGGACTGTTTTTGCCCGGCTCGGTTAGGCTGCCACGGTACTCACGGGCTTGTTCAGCGGATAAGTCACAAACATAAGCTTTACCCTGCTCAACCAGGTGCACCGCCCATTGATACAGCTGCTCGAAATAATCTGAGGCATAGCGGACGTCACCGTCCCATTGAAAACCTAACCAACGCACATCGGCTTTAATTGCATCAATGTACCCCTGCTCTTCTTTTGCAGGGTTGGTATCATCGAAACGTAAGTGACAGACACCACCAAATTCTTTAGCTAAACCAAAGTTAAGGCAGATGGACTTGGCGTGGCCAATGTGTAAATAACCATTGGGTTCGGGGGGGAAGCGCGTAACAATGCTGCTGTGCTTGCCTGACTGCAAATCAGCTTCAACAATAGAACGAAGAAAGTTCGCGGCGACATTTACGGAAGGATCTGACGTGCTCATGGGCTTTTAAATACTCATTACTGCCTAATACGGGTAGGCTGGCTCAAATAAAGTGCTTATCATACCTGAACCTGCCACCTCTCTGACAGGTCTATGACTTTTTAGCTTCTATGGATCGATTTAATGATTAAATTACATACCAATCACGGCGTTATCACCTTAAACCTCTTTGCTGACAAAGCACCGGAAACCGTTGCCAACTTTATTCAGTACGTTAAAGATGGCCACTATGACAACACCATTTTTCACCGTGTGATCAGCAATTTTATGATCCAAGGCGGTGGCTTCGACACCGAGATGAAAGAAAAAAGCACTCGCAGCTCAATTAAAAACGAAGCAAACAACGGTGTTTCCAATAAGAAAGGCACCATTGCCATGGCGCGTACCATGGAGCCGCATTCAGCCTCAGCGCAGTTCTTTATTAACGTGCAAGACAACGACTTCCTCGACCACACAGCACCCACCACTCAAGGCTGGGGTTACACCGTATTTGGTGAGGTGGTTGATGGTTTAGATGTGGTTGAAGCCATTAAAGGCGTGGCCACTACCAGCAAAAACGGTCACCAAGATGTACCGCGCGAGAATGTGATCATTGAAAAAGCAGAGTTCATCGAGTGATTTTGCTGATTTCTGATCTGCATTTACACGAGGAGCGCCCGGATATCACCGGCGCGTTCCTTGCGTTTCTGGAGCAACACGCCAAGCAGGCGCAAGCTTTGTATATCCTCGGTGACTTCTTTGAAGTATGGCTTGGCGATGATGCCATCAGCCCCTTTCAACGTTCCATCGCCGATGCGTTAAGTGCGGTGGCAGCAACAGGCACACAGATTTATCTGATGCACGGTAATCGTGACTTTTTAATCGGTGACGATTTTTGTCAACTGGCTGACTGCCAGTTACTTAAAGACCCCAGCTTAGTAAAACTGGCTGGCGAACCTGTGTTATTGATGCATGGCGATAGCTTGTGCACCAGTGATAAGAGTTACATTCGTTTGCGCAGAGTACTGCGTAACCCTTTGGCTTTATTTGTTTTACGCAATCTGCCAGTGCGTGTGCGGCAACGCTTAGCTGGTGACTTGCGGCAGAAAAGCAAAACCAGCACCCGGATGAAAGCCGCTGATATCACTGATGTAAACCCCCAAGCTGTAACTCAGGTTATGGCACACTATAAGGTGCGCACATTAATCCACGGCCATACCCATCGGCCAGCTGTGCATGACCTAGCGGATAATAAACAGCGCATGGTCCTAGGTGATTGGGATACCCAAGGCTGGTTTATTCAAGCCACGGCGAACCAGCTGGAGTTGCGCGCCCTGCCATTCCCTAACGCTAGCCCTACTACCACAACAGCCCCTTAAACCTAGTCTGCAGTGCCTGTTAATGCTGTTACTGGTTGCACCTTGGGCACACCACTGTGAAATCTAAATTCAGTGTCTTCGGTTAAAATGGCTGCTTGCTCAATTTCAGCGAAAAAGGCGATACGCTCAGTGATGGGCTGTTTAGCGTACAATTCTGCCATCCGTAAATAACCTTCAAAATGACGCGCTTCGGCCTTTAGCAGTGAAGTGTAAAAGCGACCCAGTTCTTCATCGAGGTGCGGTGCCAGACGGTAAAAGCGCTCACAGGAGCGGGCTTCAATAAAAGCCAAAACAATCAGCGTATCAATCAGTTTGTCAGGCTCTTGCGGGGCGACATGCTGTTGTAAGCGCCGCGCATAATTGGACGGACTCAGCTGGCGGTAACGCATCCCGCGTTTTTTCATTAAAGCTGTAACTTGCTCAAAATGGCGTAACTCTTCACGGGCTAAGCGCGAGAGATATTGCTGCATTTCCTCCCGTTCAGCGTAACGAAACATTAAACTGAGCGCCGTGCCCGCTGCTTTTTTCTCGCAATTAGCGTGATCCAGCAGCAGCTCTTCTGGGTGTTTAAGTGCCCAATCAATCCAGCCTTGGGGAGTTTGGCACTGTAAAAATGCTTCAATTTCAGGTATTAACATAGACATACACTAGAGTCGAGAATGAATGTGCGCCATTATACGGAGCAGCAACAGAACAACCAGCCTTGCGTTTGATAAGCATCAATACCCACTCAGCAAGAAAGCTGGCACTCTAGTTGTAGAAGCGTTTTACACTTTAAAAGCCACAGGAAGAAAACTATGCAAGAGGTTCGTAATATTCTGGTTGTAGTGACACCCAATCAACCGGAAGGGCTCGCACTGCAACGCGCCAAGCTAATCGCCGGAGTCACTCACTCACGCTTGCATCTATTGGTTTGTGATAAGCGTGATCAGCACGGGGAATACTTGGCGGAAAAAGAGCGTGAGCTTAAAGAGGATGGTTACGAGGTAACCACTCACCAGGCTTGGCACGAGTCTTTTCATGAAACCATTATTAAAGTCCAGCAAGCAGAAAGCTGCGGCTTAGTGATCAAACAACATTTCCCTGAAAGCCCACTCAAGCGTGCTTTGCTCACTCCAGATGACTGGAAACTTTTACGCTACTGCCCTTGCCCGGTGCTGATTGCTAAAACCAACCGTCCTTGGACTGAAGGTTCTATTCTTGCCGCAGTGGATGTGGGCAATAGCAGCGCTGAACATAAAACACTGCATGCTAATTTAATCAGCAATGCCTATGAAGTTGCTGCTATTGCCAAAGCTAAACTGTATGTCTTTACCGCGCATCCTACACCTATGCTCTCAGCCTCAGACCCGACCTTCCAGCTGCGGGAAACCATTGAAGCTCGTTACCGTGAGCAATGCGCAAGCTTTGCCAAAGAGTTCGAGTTGGACGATGGGCAAATGATCGTCAAAGAAGGCCCAGCAGATGTATTAATTCCTGAGATGGCTAAACAACTGGATGCGGTAGTGACCGTCATTGGTACTGTGGCACGCACTGGCATTTCTGGCGCCTTGATTGGCAATACCGCAGAAGTGGTGCTGGATGCGGTGGAAACCGATGTACTCATTCTAAAGCCACAAAATGTAATAACCCAGTTAGAAAACCAGCTAGAAGCCAAATAACATCCTTTATTGACAGGTTCTTATTGGCTATCTGTAACCATAAGAACGATAATCACTAGACAGGGTGAAAAGCATGCTAGCTCTTGGTCTAACATGACATTTACTCTTCAATACACTGATTGCCCTTAACTTTATGGTGTTCTTAGCGTAGAATGGGCGCGCCATTTTGGGCAGTCACATCCAATAATTGAGGCTGTTTTCAAAGCGGCATGGTTTTAAAACCTCGGCGCTACAGCGTAAATAGCAATGAGAATACTCAATTCTCTTGTGTTTATGTCTGCTGGAAATACTTTGAAAACAGCTTCTGGAAAAGCCCCCTTCCTGATTGGGGGCCAATGATGAGGATAAAATACTGTGCTTGAAGCCTACCGTAAACACGTAGCAGAACGTGCTGAACAGGGCATTGTCCCCCAGCCACTCGATAGCGAACAAACCGCAGGTTTAGTTGAGCTACTGAAAAACCCACCTGCAGGTGAAGAAGAGTTCCTCTTGGACCTGATCACCAACCGCGTCCCAGCGGGTGTTGACGAAGCCGCTTATGTTAAAGCTGGTTTCTTATCAGCCATTGCTAAAGGTGAAGCCACTTCACCTCTGATTGACAAAGCACACGCTGTTAAGTTGTTAGGCACCATGCAAGGTGGTTACAACATTGAAACATTGGTTGCTCTTTTAGATAACCCTGAGTTAGCAGAACTCGCTGCAACTGAACTGAAGCACACCTTGCTAATGTTTGATGCGTTCCATGATGTTGCCGAAAAAGCCAAAGCTGGCAACGCCAATGCTAAAGCAGTGATGCAATCATGGGCTGACGGTGAGTGGTTCAAAGCACGTCCAGCGCTGGAAGAAAAAATCACTTTAAGCGTGTTTAAAGTGACTGGCGAAACCAACACTGATGACCTCTCCCCTGCACCTGATGCATGGTCACGTCCTGATATTCCCTTGCACGCATTAGCCATGCTGAAGATGGAGCGTGATGGTATTAATCCAGACGAGCCAGGCGTTGTCGGTCCAATCAAGCAAATCGAAGCGTTGAAAGCTGAAGGTTACCCTGTTGCTTATGTGGGTGACGTTGTTGGTACGGGTTCTTCACGTAAGTCAGCAACCAACTCAGTTCTGTGGTTCTTCGGTGACGATATCCCGAATGTACCTAACAAGCGCGGCGGTGGTTTCTGCTTTGGTACTAACATTGCACCAATCTTCTACAACACCATGGAAGATGCTGGCGCTCTACCAATCGAATTCGATTGCACTGATTTAAATATGGGCGACGTGATTGACGTTTACCCTTACAAAGGTGAAGTACGTCGCCACGGTTCTGACGAACTGGTGACTAACTTTGAATTAAAAACTGACGTTTTGCTTGATGAAGTACGTGCCGGTGGCCGTATTCCATTGATTATTGGTCGTGGTTTGACTGAAAGAGCACGCGCTGAGCTAGGTTTAGAGCCATCAGACCTGTTCAAAAAACCTGTGCCACCTGCAGGCAGCAATAAAGGTTTCACCTTAGCGCAGAAAATGGTTGGTCGCGCATGTGGTTTAGCAGAAGGTCAAGGCGTACG
>CAZEZR010000030.1:0-32131 GCA_964516465.1 uncultured Thiopseudomonas sp.
ACCGACAGCGGAGTACTGGCGGACGGGGGTTCAAATCCCCCCGGCTCCACCAAATTTAAGTACCACACAGTCTCAAACTGTCCTAGAAGCCCCGTAAATCGGGGCTTTTTTGTATCTGCACTATCTCGGTTCGTCATTCTGTCTATACTTATACCAACAAAAAGCTGTATAGCAGGTACCAACACCACCAGTTGGATACACAGACTGGCTGCTAGAGCTCAAAGGACGCATTCATAACGCCCAGCAGAGCGCCGTTCTTGGGTTAACCAAGGGTTGATGCTGCTGTATAGGCAGCTAGGACAAGATATTTAAATTGTGCAACGAGCCGTTGCACAATTATTTCGGTGGAAAAACTTGATCACTAAATATCCCGAAGCTTTTCCGCACATCGAAAAGATACAGTGCGAGCTGGCTACCGAGGGCGCTTACGGTTAACAGTACTACAAAGCTGAGTAATAGCAGGCGTTGTAGCTGATTTAATTGTTTGCTCATAGCTCAACAAAACCCTCAGTTTAATTGGTTTTATACACGCCTTGCCAAATTCGACCTTCTTCCTGATTAAATTGACCGGTGGCTATTTGTTTGATTTTATACTTTGGTAATTCACGTTGAATTCTACATTTTTTACCTGCTTGCTTACCGCCTTGATTAAATGAAAAATCTAAATTATCAAAACCACTTTGTTTACGATTTTTTGGCAAGTCATTTTCATTATTTGCATGCAAATGTAAAAAGAAACGAGTATTTTTAGCTTTAGAGCTACAATTAATTGCTGAGTAGGTTAGTACATTGTTGTCTAAATACACATCGAAAAAATCACTACTTATTATTTTTTTATCTTCACTTGGCAGTTTAGGCATTTTTACCATTATGGCTTTTATTTGTAAGTTGCCTTGTGGTTTTAAAATCAGTTTCTGACTTTGTTTTTGCTCTTCTGTTAATTTCTGACCAAATACTTCCCAATGGCTGAATACATAGCCTGCTTCAGGTAGGGCTTTTAAGGTTAAAGGCATATTTTGGAAATATTGCCCACTCCAAGGAAAGAACAGCGGGGTATCAGTTACATCGTATTTTTGGCTAGGATCATCACCTATGATGAGGGTATTCACCTTTATCTTACCGGTATCTTGCTGAGCAATATCGACCTGCACAGAGTAAAGGCCATCTAGTTCAAAAAAATCTTGTAAGTGTTGCCATTGGTATTTGGGACGTTTTTCAAAAAGGTTAGTAAGTTTTTTTATATGAGCTTCCCATGTTTTTAGATTAGCTGGTCTTTGATTCCAGCGTTCAATATGTTTTGGCATTTCATCAATTACATTTTCACGAACACTTTTTAATATGCTAACTGTTCTATCAACCATGAAGTGTGTGTTTAATAAGTCAGTAAAACGAGTTATAAACTGTTCTTTTATTTCTTCGTTTTCTAGTAATATTCTTAATGGCAAAGTTGACCAATCTGGGTTTCTGCCTTTGCTGCCTATTGCGGTTGCGTAACTTAACATATCAAGATCCGGTAAGTTCGCCCATTGTCCTGCAGCATCTGTATCGTACATAAACCAACGCCAGCGGCCATCTGTATAGCCATCCTCAGTTATAGGATGCTTATCAGTCCCTTTATATCTCCAATAAGAAATATTGTTATTAGGCCAGTCTGCATTAGCTATAAATATTTCAGCAATATAATAATCAATAAAACTACTTATTGAAATATGACTATTAACTTTATTGTAGTAATTTATATCGTTTTTATCTTGATGTTTTTCAAGTTGATTTAATAAATCTATCCAGCTTTTTGAGCTTCCTCTTTGAGCTATGTTTTTCTGCTTTAATAAATCTATGTTTTTATTGGGTAGATTGTAAAGACTAGAGATATAATAATGATCTTTTCTGTCTCTCGCATTTAAAAGTCCATAATATTCACCATTTATATATGTGGACACTGGTTGATAGCGTTGTGTAGCAAGATCTAGACCTATCATCATTTTATGTATTGCTGCATCAGTTGGGTAATTACTGGCCCAATGACTTCCGCCATTTCTAAGGTTTATACGATCTAAACCGATTTCGTTACCATCTCTGAAAAGATCTAATTGTATACCTTGTACACTTCTATTTTTGTCTGGGTATAGACGTAAAGACTTTAATGCAAACCTTCTAGAAGCATTACCATGAACTCTAAGCTCAACATAACTTTCCGAAAGCTTATTTCTTTCATGGTCTATTATTGTTAAATTGGCAGGTATCCTGTTTTTTGTTCTCCAGTTAGCTGGCCAACCCCACGGTTCCTTTTCAATACTTCCAAAATCGCCTTTATTTAACCAGTTTTCATAAGTTTTTCCAGCTACTAAGCCGCCAGATTTGTAATCAAACAAATCTTTTTCAGGCACGGTTATATTAACAATAGGTAGGCTGAAGTCGCTTTGATCGCCAATAAATAGAGTTTTGGTTATAGTTCTACTAATGGAGTTTTTTTTATCTATAGCAATAGCTTTTACTGCAGTACCTTTATATAAATATTTATACTCATAATCTAGTTTAAGAAGTGGTAGGTATTCACGTTTTCCAGTTTTCACATTGTCTTTATTTAAGATGTACTTTTTAATATGTCTAGCTAACTTATTTAGAAGTCCATTTGATTTAGTTGTTAATTTATTAATTGCTGCTTTAACTTTGTTTTTAAAACTGTCTTTTAAAATTTTTTCTGGTTTAGGGAAGTAGCTAGGTTTTTCATCAAAAGTAGTTGAAATTTGTGAGAGTCTGTCAGGTTCGTATGTTCGGTCTTTTATACGAATAGCTTTACGGTAAAGGTGAGTTTGGTAGGTGTTTTCTAGCAGTTCACCACTGGGCTTGTTAGGTGGATGTGCATACTCGTTTTTATACTGGTAAGTACTACCTTTTAGGTTTTCAGGATCAGGATCTGACCCATCAAGCGTGTAGTAAATTTTCACCCCACGATCTGGATGGGTAATTTTTAAATCAAACTCTTCAGGGTAGAAACCTGATTCATGCGAAAACTCAGGAGCTGCTAATTCTTCAGCCCAGGTCGTTTGCACACTGAAAATTAGCAGAATGATGAGTGAAATAAACAACAGGCGCTGGGTTAGGGCACTATATGAGAGGTTAGGCATGGTGGTTAACACTCTATGAGTTATCAGATTGAAAATGGCGACGTAATGTTGGGTTAAATCTGGTATTGCGATGTGGCAGTTTAAGTAGACTAATACCCATGCCGTACTTAGAACAGAGCGAAACAGGGCGGCTTATGTTTTGGAATAGCCAGCGGTCAAGTTCGGTTCGGCCCGTTGGGGATTTTACTTCGACCACCCACTTATTATTATTTAGCGGGATTTTACAGCTGTTAGATTGTTTGTTTGCGTCGGTAAAGTAGATGCGATTGTCGATTGTGATACGCATATCACCTGTTTTAGCAACCAAGGTGATGCGGTGGTAGCCCACACTTATACTTGGGACCAATCGGTTGAGCCAGCTTTGTGCAAAGTCTGTGCCGTAATGTTTGGTTAAAGTTTTGAGGTAAAACTGGGTCAGCTCTGGATTTAACCCTTTGGCATCGAGTTCTGCGGGATTAAAAGAAACCCTAAACTTCTGGGTGAGATTACGCAGCCCTTTTAGCTTGATTTCAAAATAGTTAAGACCGCTATCGACATAATTACGGTGGCGAATTTTTATTCGTCTGCGTCTGCCTTGATTATGGTCGAGGTGGGTACGTAATTGGGGGGAATCGTAATAGTGACTCAGGTAATGAAATTGTTGCAAGTCATCGATTTCTAAAATATCGAATTCAGATTGTGTATGGCGTAAAAAAGTGAATATTTGCTCGTTATTAAGTACGTACTTGTTATCTCGCCTTGCCATGAGTTCAGCTCTATTTTTTAAATCATCAAGGCTTATTGTTTTAAAACCTTGGATGAGCTGCTCTAAGGGCGTTATTTGACTTTGTGTTTCTTGCTTTACAGATAGCATTAATCTTCTACCCGGAAACCTACTTCTGTGCGTACGATTTCAGTGACGTAATCAATACTTAAAATTTTCACAGAAATGATTTTTGCACCGAGGCGTTTAGAAAGCTCTTCTTTTAGAACGTCTGGGTTGGAGACTGCTTGTTCAGGGATGAAGTCGAGCGTGACTTTCATTTGGCTGGCAGTGCGCAGAATTCTGGGGTGATCGATTATATAGACGGCCAATAGCACTATGACGAGCATTAATATTACAAACTCGATTTGTGTACCTTGTACGGAGGTAATAACCGCTAGGGAAATACTTCCAAAAAAGTAGGCGATGTCTGATTTGTCAATTTGCTCAGAGCGCAGAGTAAATAGTGCAAGAATTGCAAATAAACCAAAACCAGCAGCGACACTAAATTGCACGCTCGATAAAATTGACAGCACCGCAAAGGCAAAGATATTAAATAAAGACGCGGCTATGGTGGTTTCTTTATTACTGTAGCGCGGGTAGTAGAAGACAAATAAAAGAAGAACGACTGAGGCGAGGTTAAGGCCAAAGCGGATTATTAAATCGAGGTAATCAGGCATGTCTATTCCTTGCCTTGCAGCTCTTGCAGCTGACTGATTTAAGGCTTTGCTTAATTTATGTAATTAATAGGGGTTGTTAAGTGACGAGGAATACTACCAGAGCATGCTAGTTATGGCAATTTAGTTAGGTTTTAGCTTTCTTATAATAAGTAGCTTTTTGGTTCTATGAAATTGTGGGAATTCCAGGCTGTCAAATTGGTTTTTCAGCAAGACCAGTTTGAAACTATTGATAGAGTGCCAGTTCTGATCTATACGAAATCAAATTTGCTGCTATCCGGCCTGTACTCCCTCGTAGTTGAAAAGAGCTAGACACAACTACGAGGGTAACCTAAAGCAGAGATGTTACCTCTAGGCGAGTAACTTCTGGATATCTGCCGCACTTGCTACTTTACCTTCAATAACAATCTCACCATCAATCGCTAATGCAGGAGTACGCATAATACCTGCGTCAATAATGGCATTCGTATCGGTCACTTTTTCTATTTCATACTGCAGTCCCTTTGTGCTTGCAGCCTCTTCTGCATTAGCTGTCAGTTGGGCACATTTAGCACAGCCGCTACCGTAAATAGTAAATTTCATTGTCTTTCCTCGCTTTAACATAGTTTAAATTGATGGAGTTACCACCAATTGCCATACACAAATCCAGTTAGAGTCGCCATCACCACAACCAACGCACAATAAACTAATGTTTTTTCTGTACCCAGGATGGTGCGGATAACTAGCATGTTCGGTAAAGACAGTGCCGGCCCTGCTAATAGCAGCGCCATTGCGGGCCCTTTACCCATTCCTGCGCCCATAAGTGCTTCAACAATAGGTACTTCAGTCAGCGTCGAGAAGTACATCAAAGCTCCTAATACAGACGCAATGACTGTAGATGTCAATGTATTACCGCCGACGGCTATAGCGACCCATTCAGAGGGTATGATCCCTTCATAGCCTGGGCGACCGAGGGCAAAACCAGCAATAAATACGCCACCCAGCAGCAATGGTAGAATTTGTTTAGCAAAGTCCCAGCTTTGGATAGACCACTCTCGGTCCTGCTTACGTAATGCAGCAATAATCATCAAGCCAGCAATACCAATAGCAAAGGGCAATTCAGGCGCTGCAGGCACTATCACGGCAGCAACCACAACAACTGCCGCTAGAATCAGCAGTTGAGTTTTAGGCCACTGCCAGTGCCAAATAAGCAGACCTGCTAGAGCAGCACTCAGTAATGCCGTAATGTGCCACTTCCAGTGATAAACCTGCATCCAAACGGGGCTGTCGGCAGCGGCCCAGTTAGCGAATACCAGCACCCCGACCATCAAGGCAAAAAAAGGTACGACAGCGCTCATTGGCTTATCGGCATCACCACCCGTAAAACCACGGTTATTAGTGACGGTGCGCTGTGCTTCTTCTTTACGGTAGATGAGGTGCATAATAGTGCCGATTACCAGAGCAAATAAAATAGCACCCAGCGCACGGACAAAACCCATTTCCGCACCTAAAACTTTGGCAGTGACGACAACGGCCATAATGTTAATCGCCGGCCCTGAATACAAGAATGCGATCGCCGCACCTAAGCCTGCACCACGTTTATAGATACCACCAAATAAAGGCAGAACAGTGCACGAACAAACAGCCAGCAGCGTACCCGATATTGATGCAACGCTAAACGCTACCGGCTTAGATGCTTCCGGGCCCAAGTAGCGCATAACGGCATCTTGACTGATATAGGTCGACATCGCACCAGCAATCAGGAAGGCAGGTAGCAAGCATAGAATAACGTGCTCTCTGGCATACCAGTGGGTTAAGCGAACCCCTTCCAAGATCGCATTATCAAAACGCGCAGTGCCAGCAGGAATAAAATAAATCAGCAGAAAAGTAGCTATCATGAAAAGCAATAAATTGGTTTCACGAGAGTTATCTGCATACAGCTCGCGCAATCGGGCAATCATCTAAATACTCCTTAAAAGAGGTATCAGTTAATGTACCTCTAGCTAAGGAGACGAATATGCAGGCAAAAGGATGCAGGTAAAATATTCTTTAACGAGGCGTGTGGCAGCAGACGTGCCCGTTTTCATCAAACTCGACTTGACAATTGATCTCGATTTTCTTGCGCAAACGCGCCCGCGCCCGTAACAGACGTGACTTAACTGCGCTTAGCGTAAGCCCTTGTTGTTGCGCATACTGCAACTGAGTTTGACCTTGTAGATCACAGTGCTTAATAACGCTTTTATCCTCAGCACTTAATTCTTCTAGATTACGCAGCAAACAGGTTTCCAGCTCGGTTATAGGCGGAATCTCATCACTCTCAAGCGGCATATCAGCATTAAGATCAAGAAAAGTTTTTGCCGTGCGTAAACGATCAATTAAGCAGTTGCGTAAGACACGAAATAACCAGGCTCTGGGATTGTCCACCTCGCAGAAAGCGTGATTCTTTCGAACCAGTTTCAGGAAGAGCTCTTGAAGAACATCATCTGCTTCGTGTGGGTTATCTATGCGCGCTAATAGAAAAGCACGCAGTTCTTGTTCGTGTGAATTCCAAGCGTTTAAGATGCATTTAGGCGTCATATTAGGGGGCATTTCTCTGTGAGGGATTACGAATAAAGGCAAGCGGTCTTTGTTTACCTTCATCACTATCGCGATGCTTATTTGCCGCCATTGCCCACCATTCCAGCTGACTGAATGCTCGCTCGCAATAACGACTCCAGTTAGCAGCGCTGACTCCTTCAGTATAATCGCCTTCGCCTGTTAAAACTTCATCTGCTCGTGGTAAGTGGATCATTGCCGAGACTGGGAGACAGCCAAGCTCAGATAGAAAAGTACGCATATTAACTGCTGCACGAACACCACCCCACTGGCCTGCAGAGTACGTCACATCTTCATTGAAGCTGCCAGAGCGGAATTTATACTGGCTTAAGCCATAACTGTCCCATACGCCAAAATAGTGGCCATTGTGATAGACCTGTCCATTTTTCCATTGCGCTGCACCTGTATTAACAGGTATCCAGCCCAACGAACGCCTAACGCCGCCTGACTTACGCCAATTCAGTCGGGCTTTTTTGAACTGCTTGCGGCATGTTACATATTCACCAGCAATGCACTGCAAGGTCTGGCTGTGTAAGCCCAGTTCTTTACCCGCGCCCTTAGTGTAAGGGTGCATGTCATAAGCAGACAAAAACACACCACGCTCTTTAATAGAGCGGTGGCTTAACTCATTCACGAAGTTCCAGACGAAATTAACGCTTCGAGCTATTCTGTTGAGCAAGGCACAATGCCTATCTCGCACTCGGACTTTTAATGTTTTGGTCTGCTTATTCATACTGTATATATTACCAGTAGCTTGAGCTGGAACCAAGGGAAAGCCTTGCTTTCCGCGCTATCCATCTCCGCACTAAAAGTACGGAGTATTTCGCGCAAAACTGATAAAACCTATCCTTATTTCTTGCTGCAGCTCTAGGTGCTATCACACCGTTTTGTAGCTGCTCTACTATTCCGATGCTGAAAGGCTTAATCCGTGCACGAGCGGGTTTTGGTCCAATGATGGTGTTTCTCTTCGCTTCACCTCTACTAAATCCAATTGTTGTTGTTCTATTAATTGCTACTTTTGGTTTTACACTCACCGCTATCTACGTAACAGCTGCACTGTTAGTTTCACTTAGCTCAGGTTGGCTACTACAGGCACTCGGGTTTGAACGATTTGTACACCGTGAGTCCGTCGGTATTGCATTTAATTGTGGTGTGACGAACTCGTTTTGCGGCTGGACTTGGATGCTAAAGAAAGCTTCAGATCCGTGTTCGGACGCTACTTCTGGTTACAGTTGATACAGCGGCCAGTTGCGGTTGAAAGTGAGCTTCCTTGGTAGCTGTAATGGTTGAAGTTAAGGGGCGCTGTTTGCGCCATTGTCGGCCTGAAGGCGCGACCTACAGGGGCGTGTGGTTGGGTTGTTGGGGGCTGTTAGCGTCTTTGTCGGCCTAAAGGCGCGACCTACAATTCGTTCTGAAGGCGCGACCTACAATTTACAAGGATTGCAAGGGATAAGGTTGCAGAAGTATATCTGCAACCTGGTTTGTTGTTACATACTGCCCAGATGCAATGTGCTGATCACGCCTTGGTTAGCGCTGGCTTTGCCTTCGCTGACATCGATTAAATACACGCGCTCGGGATCCAATTGGGCGACTTCAACTAAGTACTCTTTGATGCTTTGGGCTCGTGCTTGGGCCAGGCGGCGCAGGCCAGCAGGGCTTTGTGCGTAGCTTTGCAGCACTGCAGCGCGCATCTTTTCGCTGCGCTCATCTTTTTTCAATTCATCCCACTCGGTGGGTGGCTGATGTTTGATCACTGTGCGGTAGATACCTTCCAGCAGGGCGGGTTTTTCTTTTTCTGGGACCTCCAGCTCTTCTTTGCTGCTCTCGATTTTATTGCCGCGGCGCTGCAAGATGCTGTACCAGACATTTTGGTAGGCTGCATTTAAGCGCAACTCAGCAAGAATAGGGCCATCCAGTGCCGCTAAGCTGCCGCCTTCAATTTCGAGGCGCAGTTGTGGGCGGTCTTTTAATGCTTTAGCTAGGGTATCCAAACTTTTGGCTGCTGCTGGGTTAATCGCCCAGTCGCCAGGGCTAAAGATCACTTCATTCAGCTCGCCAGTATCGCCACTGACTAAGCCTGCAATAAAGTTAAAGGGGGCTGAGACCGCGCGGGTAATCAAATTACGCAAGGTCTGCCACACAATCGGCGCCACGCTAAACTCAGGATTATTTAAATCACCTTGCACCGGCAGATCGATGGAGATTCGACCTTTGCTGTCTTTCAGCAAAGCAATGGCTAAACGCACCGGTAAATCCACCGCGTCGGGACTGTCTACATGCTCGCCCAGTTGCAGATCTTCTAACAACAGTTGGTTGCTGGCATCCAGTTTACCGTCGGTGATTTTGTAGTGCAGGTCCAGATTTAACCGGCCTTTCTGAATACGGTAACCAGCAAACTTGCCCGAGTAGGGGGTCAGAGTGGTCAATTCCACATGTTTAAAGGAGGTGGCGATATCCAACTGCTGCAGTGGGTCAAAGGGCATTAAACTGCCTTTAATGGTGACAGGTGCATAGCGATCAATGCTGCCCTTGATATCCACTTGAGCCACGCTATTGGTCTGGTTATCAATGGTGCCGATGCTGCCGTTGAGCTTTTGCATGGCAGTGGCAAAGTTGGGCTGCAGGCTGAAGTCGGCAAAGTTGGCTGAGCCGTCTTTAATCTCAATGCCGCCAATGTGCATGGCAAACTCTGGGCTGTCGGCTGGCTTGGCTGCGGTCTGTTCTGCAGCAGGTTTGGCTGGCTGCTCGATGATTAAGTCGCTGATATTGGTGGTCAGGTCTTCATTGATAATAAAGCGTACATAGGGCTGGTCGAGGGCGACTTTATTGATCGACAGTTTCTGTTCTTGCAGGGTGTATTGAATGCCGTTGACATCCACCGTCTGCCATTTCAGCAGATCACGCCGGCCAACGGTGTCGGTAATATGCAGTTGGGTGATGCTGGCATCGCCACTGGCTGCCAGTTGCAAGTCATTTAAATCACTGATCTTCAGCTTAAGTGCGCTATTGAGCAGGCCGCTGCGCAGTTCAATGTGCGCGTAAGGGCTGATCCAGCGTTGCGCAGGGCGTAGGTCAAGATCGCTGCTGTTCAGCGTCATATCGACATTGAGAGGCTCTAGCAGTACTTGTGCATTACTGCTCAGCTTGCCTTGTTCGTCAATACGGGTATCCAGCTCGGCGCTAAAGGGGGTCTTGGCTTGGCTGTCAAAATCTTTGATGCGCAGATTCAGGTCGGCGATTTCTAAGGCAACGGTTTCGCCGCGGCTATGGTCGGCCAGATGAAATTGATGCTGTGCGAGCTCGGCTTGTTTAACAATAATTTGCCAAGCAGCTTGCTGGTTGCTGGGCTCGGTTTTATCTGCGTTACTGTCGTCGGCTTTCTCGGCGCTGGCGCTTGGGAGCAGTTTTTGCCAGTTGATCACGCCATTTTTATCAATATCGGCCCAAGCTTCCAGTTTGGAGCTGTTGGCTTTGCCGATGATCAGCTTTTTCGCGGCTAAATCAAATGCACTGTCGCTGATGCTCAGTTTGGCCAAGCGGGCTAAAGGTTGCTGCTGTTGGTCAAGGGCTAAGGCGTTAAGCTCGGCGCTTAAGTTGTTGGCTTTAAATTGTAAGCTGGGGATGAGCTGCAACTCATAGTCGCTATCCAGGCTCAGTTGGCCATCTTTAAGCTGAGCACTGAAGTGTTCACGCACATAGGGCCACCAGCTGTGTAGCTTGGCACCTTGCAGTTGTAAATGACCCTGTGAGGCAATGGGGTTGATGCTCACATCACCTTGCCAGTGCAACTGTGCACCGTCGCTGGCCTGTGCTTTAAGTTGTAGGCCACTATTGCTGTCCGGGCGAGTATCGAAATGATTGAGGGTGATATTAAGATCAGCCAAGGTGACATCCACTTCGTCCTGTTGGCGCTGATCATTAAAACGCAGATTACCGTCTTGCAGTTGGATGCGATCAATCAGTACGGCCAGTGGTTTGCTGTCGGGGTCTTTGGGCTTATCTGCTGTTTCTGGCAGATTAAACAGTTGCGCTAAATTGAGCTCACCTTGTTTATTGAAGATCACTTGTCCATTGGGCTCAACCAGCAGCACATCGTTAATATGCAGATTTTTATTCCACAGGCTGTCGGCGGCCAGTTTGCCGTATAGATGCTGCAGACTCAGTTGTTTATTATCTGACTCGCCTATCTGGAAACCCCAAGCGTTAAGCTCAAGGGTAAAAGGGTTAAATTCGAGGCGCTGCAAATGTGCTGGGCCATTGGCATAGATATTCAGTTGTTGGTTTGCTACATGCAGCGCAACACTGGGGATCAGTAAAAAACCCAGCCAGCTGTACACAGCTAGGCAACTGATTAGGGTAATGGCTAGGCCTTTTAGTCCTTTAAGCATCACTGCAGCTCCTCAAGTCGACGGTCTGTACAGTGTATGCAAATTATCTGTGGAGCAATAGGGAATTGTCTGGATTGTGCGAGGTTTTGTTAGGGCAGTAGGATAACTGCTCTGGGAATGAAAACTGCTGCCCGTCATTGCAACGGGCAGCAGGATTTATAGCTTTTACAACTTGGGTCGCTTAGCGCTCAATGGCTAATGCAACACCTTGACCACCACCGATGCACAGTGTGGCCAAACCTTTCTTGGCGTCACGACGGATCATTTCATGCACCAAGCTGACTAAGATACGGCAGCCTGATCCACCAATTGGGTGACCAAGGGCAATAGCACCGCCATTGACGTTAACTTTGTCAGTATCCCAGCCCAGTTCTTTATTGACGCTGATGGCTTGTGCGGCAAAGGCTTCGTTGGCTTCAACCAAGTCGAGGTCAGCAATATCCCAGCCGGCTTTGCTTAAGCATTTTTTCGTCGCATCCACTGGGCCAATACCCATGATGGTTGGATCAACACCTGCGTTGGCATACGCAACAATGCGGGCTAACACGGGCACGCCAAGCTCTTTAGCTTTTTCTGCGCTCATCAGCATTACACCTGAAGCACCATCATTCAGAGTGGAAGAGTTGCCCGCAGTTACCGAGCCATCTTTTTTAAAGGCAGGGCGCAGTTTGGCCAGAGCTTCAGCGGTGCTGCTCGCGCGCGGTTGTTCGTCAGTGTCAAAGACCACTGGGTCACCCTTGCGCTGAGGAATGCTCACTGGAGCAATTTCATCAGCAAAGCGGCCAGCAGCAATGGCGTCTGTGGCTTTTTTCTGTGACGCTGCGGCGAATGCATCTTGCTCTTCACGAGTGATGTTGTATTTTTCCACTAAGTTTTCTGCAGTGATACCCATATGGATATTATTGAAGGCATCCCAGAGGCCGTCTTCAATCATGCTGTCGATCACTTTGCCGTTACCCATGCGCAGGCCAGTGCGAGCACCAGGTAGCAGATAGGGTGACAAGCTCATGTTTTCTTGTCCGCCAGCAATGACGACATCAGCATCACCACAACGAATCGCTTGGGTAGCTAAGTGCAGGGCTTTTAAGCCCGAGCCGCACACTTTGTTTAGGGTGAAGGATGGGGTGGTAACGGGCAGGCCAGCGTGAACTGCAGTTTGGCGAGCAGGGTTTTGACCACTACCTGCGGTAAGTACTTGACCAAAAATTACTTCGTTAACTTGCTCAGCAGCAACGCCGCTTTGCTCTAGCAGGCGACGAATGACAACAGCGCCCAGCTCAGGGGCTGGAATTTTGGCTAAACTGCCTTGGAAGCTACCGGTAGCGGTGCGTGCAGCAGCAACAATGACGACATCATGCATGGAATATATCCTTTTACTTCAGATGAAAGGTTCACTGATAAATCTTTTTATTATATTTATCAATGGCTTGGAAAACCTTTATATATTATTTGGCTTAACCACGGTGGCGGTTTCTAAAAAAATTGATTAGACCTTGAGTTGAAGCATCAGTATTTTCTTCTGTTGCTTGTCCTATGAGGCGCCGATAGACATCTTTACCCAGAGCCTTGCCCAATTCAACTCCCCATTGGTCGAAGGCATTAGTGCCCCAGATCACACTTTGCACAAAAATCTTATGTTCATACAGGGCAATTAAGGCGCCAAGACGGCGTGGGCAAATGCGCTCAGCCACTATGGTGTTACTGGGACGGTTACCAGGGATTTCTTTATGGGGCGCGAGGCGCTGCACTTCTTGTTGGTCAAGACCTTGCTCGCGCAGCTCCTGTTCTGCTTGGGCGCGGGTTTTACCTTGCATCAAGGCTTGGCTTTGCGATAAGCAGTTGGCATACAGCCATTGGTGATGATCGGCAATTTGGTTGTGACTGACCACCGGCACAATAAAGTCCGCAGGAATCAGTAGGGTGCCCTGATGCAGCAGTTGGTGGTAGGCATGCTGACCATTGCAGCCGACGCCGCCCCAAATCACTGGGCCGCTGGGGTAGCTGAGCGGGGTGCCATCTTGGCGCACATGCTTACCATTGGACTCCATATCCAGCTGTTGCAGATGCTGAGTGAAGTTACGCAAATAGTGGTCATAGGGCAAAATGGCGTGGCTTTGTGCCTGCCAAAAATCGCTGTACCAGATACCCAGCATGGCCATAATCACCGGCATGTTTTCTGCAAAGGGCGCATCTTGAAAGTGTTGGTCCATGCTCCAAGCACCGCCCAATAACTCTTTAAAATTGGACATGCCAATGGACAGAGCAATGGGTAAGCCAATGGCGGACCATAAAGAGTAGCGACCACCGACCCAGTCCCAAATGGGTAGGATATTTTCCGGGGCAATACCAAACTCGATGGCGGCGTCGATATTGCTGGATACGGCAATAAAATGTCGGTCAATACAGGCTTCAGTACCGCCTTGAGCCAAGTACCAGCTGCGCGCTGCTCGGGCGTTTTTTAAGGTTTCTAAGGTGCTAAATGATTTGCTGGAAATGACAAATAAAGTGGTTTCCGGGTCGAGGGTGTTGCTCAGTTCGTGAAACTCACTGCCATCAATATTGGCTAAAAAGTGACAATGCACACCTTGTATTGCAAAGGGTATTAAGGCTTCAGACACCAGTTGTGGTCCAAGAAATGAGCCGCCAATGCCAATATTGACAATGTGGGTGATGGGTTTTTCGCTGTAACCGCGCCACAAACCATTATGAATTCGGCTGACCATATCATTCATGGTGTTTAAGGTGTCGTGGATCAGCGGAATTAAATCTTCACCAGCCACCACTAAACTGTCGCCAATGGGCCGGCGTAAGGCAGTGTGTAGGGCGGGACGCTGCTCAGACGCATTCACCGGTTCGCCATTAAACATGGCTTGGATGGCTTGCTTGAGTTGGCTTTGTTCAGCCAGCTGCATCAACAGTTCAAGGGTGGTTTCATCCAACAGGTTTTTGGAGAAATCTAACAATAAACCATCGTGGTTGAGGGAGAAACGCTGAAAGCGCTGTGGATCTGCAGTGAACGCATCGGCGATGCGAAAATCTTGCATCGCTTGGCGTTGCTTTAGCAGTTGCTGCCAAGCGGGGAGTTGCGAGGCATCCTGAGGGTGTTGGTAATGGGGCATAACACCGGCCTACTCAAAGAAAAGATCTGGGTGGCCCGATGCCACCCAAACTTTATCCAGCTGGGTTTAGGCCAGCTGGATTGGGATTGCGTTACTGCTGTGGCTCAGTGAGCCGTCGGCCGCCATATAGAGCAAGCGTGGCTCATGGGTTTCGACTTCGTTCTCATCATAGAGGCAGTAGGCGCAGATAATCAAAATATCACCCACGCCAGCTTTGTGTGCCGCGGCACCGTTGACGGAAATGATTTTTGAACCGGCTTCGCCACGGATAGCATAGGTAGTGAAACGCTCACCATTGGTGACGTTATAAATATCAATTTGCTCGTACTCACGAATCCCGGACATATCCAGCCAATCGCCATCAATGGCGCAGGAGCCTTCGTAATCAACGTCGGCGTGAGTGGCAACAGCTCTGTGCAGTTTTGCTTTGAGCAGAATAGTTTGCATGTGTTTTTCCTCTTTGACTCGGCACAGCACCAGCGTTAAGCGCTAATGCTCAGTGTCTGTCGTCATTACAAATCAAATATTAAATTATCGATCAGGCGTGTCGTACCAAGATAGACAGCAGCTAATAAGATCAGCTGACTGCTGTTGGCATCCGCTGGTTCTAGGCTTTGTGCGTCACGCAATTCTACATAGTCGAGGCGTAAGCCAGCGGCTAGTAAATCCTGTTTGAACTGCTCAAAGAGCGCTGGGTAATCACCACGACCACTTTTTATCTGTGCTGCCACAGCCTGCATGCTGTGGTGCAAAGCAGGGGCATTGGCACGTTGCTGGGCGTTAAGATACCCATTTCTGGAGGATAATGCGAGGCCATCTGCATCACGTACAATCGGCACGCCGAAAATGCGTACTGGGATGTTTAAGTCAGCGACCATTTTACGGATCACCGCCAGCTGCTGATAGTCCTTTTCGCCAAACATGGCTTGGTCCGGTTGCACCATATTCAGGAGCTTACAGACCACTGTGGCGACACCATCAAAATGCCCAGGGCGACTGCCACCGCACAGTCCCGCGGAAACACCGGGGACGCTGACAGTGGTGTGCTCAGCCATACCATTGGGGTACATCTCTTCTGCACTGGGGGTAAACAATAAGTCGCAGCCGGCTTCTTGCAGCTTTTGTTGGTCTTCAGCTTGGGTGCGTGGGTAGTTATCTAAGTCTTCGTTGGGGCCAAACTGCAGTGGGTTGACAAAGATGCTGGCCACCACAAAGTCAGCACGCTCAACAGCGTGGGAAATTAAAGCAATATGCCCTGCGTGCAAGTTACCCATCGTGGGCACAAAGGCTATGCGCTTGCCTTCACTGCGCGCGCGGGCAATAGCGGCGCGTAACTGTTGCAGGGTTTGGACTGTATTCATGCGTTAAACTCGTGTTCTGCAGCTGGAAATGATTGATCTTTTACCGAGCGGGTGTAAAGGCTGATGGCATCCGCAATGCTGTCTTGTCCTTGCATAAAATTGCGGACAAATTTCGGCGTGCGACCAGTTAAGGATAAGCCGAGCATATCGTGTAAGACCAAGACTTGGCCGTCGGTACCGGGACCTGCACCAATGCCAATCACTGGAATTTGCACCGCTTGGCTGATGCGGGTGGCTAAATCGCTGGGCACGCACTCTAACACCAATAATGCTGTGCCAGCTTGCTCAAGGGCGAGGGCATCGTCGAGCATTTGTTGCGCTTGCTGTTCGCCGCGACCTTGGACTTTATAGCCACCAAAGACGTTAACTGATTGCGGGATAAGACCCATATGGACGCAGGAGGGGATGCCGCGCTCGGCTAATAAGCTGACGGTTTCTGTTAGCCAGGCACCGCCTTCCAGCTTGACCATATGGGCACCGGCCTGCATCAGTTTGGCGCAGCTGGCATAGGTTTGCTCAAGGGTGGCTGCGCTCATAAAGGACAGGTCGCTGAGAATCAGCGCGCCTTTATTACCGCGCTTAACCGCGGCCGTGTGGTAGGCCATATCATCAATGGTAACCGGTAAAGTGCTGTCGTGACCCTGTAGCACCATGCCTAAGGAGTCACCAATCAATAAAATCTCTACGCCAGCATCACAGGCGGTGGCGGCAAAGGTGGCGTCGTAGCAGGTCAACATGGCGATTTTTTCACCACGCTGTTTTAACTTTAATAAGGTTGTCAGGGTGATATTAGACATACAAAGAGTCCTCTTTAGTACCTGTGAGGGTACTTGCGTCGGGGCTGCTATAGTCGGGTTGGCTTGCTTGTAAGTCAATCATCGGTAAGCGGTTCAACCGACTGAATGGCTGCAAGTGGCGGAGTGTGTAAGCGCTGCAAGGTTGGATCCTCTGGGCAAGCGTTTAACACATCTGCCAATTGGCGGCCATCGGGTAATTGAAAATCAGCAGGGCACAGCTCTGCTAATGGCAGTAAAACAAAAGGCCGAGCGTGCATATGATAATGCGGTACACGCAAGCGTGCATCGTCAATAATGCGCTCACCGAATAATAAAATATCTAAATCTAAGGTGCGTGGCCCCCAGCGTTCGGCTTTGCGCTCGCGGCCCTGATTTAGCTCAATGGCTTGTAACTGGTCGAGCAACTCATGGGGCGCAAGAGTGGTTTCCAACTGCGCAGCGGCATTGGTGAAACGCGGCTGGTTGGCTGGTCCTAAAGGTGCGCTGGAATAATAGGCAGATACTGCGACTAAGCGCGTCTTTGGCAACTGGGCTAAAGCCTTGAGTGCCTCATCCAGCTGTTGTTGTGGAGCGCTTAAGTTACTGCCTAAGCCAATATACACTTGCTCCATTACTGGGGGCCTGCCGGGCTATTGCTGGGCTTGCTGGTGCGTGGTCTGCGTCGCCGTTTGCTACGTGGTTTGCCGCCTTTGCCCGCTAGTGCACCGACCATATCACGTCGCTGACTGTCACTGGCGTCTTGGTACTCGGTCCACCACTGGCCTAAGCCTTGCAGGTCCTCGCCGGCGCTTTCGCGCAGTAATAAAAAATCATAAGCGGCGCGGAAGCGTGGGTGGGCTAATAATACATCGGCGCGTTTGCCCATGCGGCGAGGTAAGCGCTCTTGCAGATCCCAGATTTCTCGGGTGGGAATGCTAAAGCGCTTAGGAATGGCCACCCGCGCAACTTGCTCATGCAAGATTTGCTGGGCGGCTTCTTGGATAGCGGGAATTGGGTGCATGCCATCGTTTTGCAAGCGAATTGAGCGCTCGGTCAGTACCGGCCAGAGTAGTGCAGCAAATAAAAAGGCTGGCGTGACTGGACGCTCATTGCTGATGCGTTTATCGGTACTGGTAAAAGCGTTGCGCAACAAACGATCAACATACTCGGGTTGCTGCTGCAACGCTTTAGCGGTGCTGGGAAACAGTTGGGCAAATAGACCATATTCGCAAAGCAGTTCGTAGGTGCGTACCGCGTGACCACTGAGGAACAGCTTGAGCACTTCTTCATATAAGCGCGCAGCAGGGATATCAGCTAACAAATGCGCTAAGCGGCGAATAGGTTCTGCGGTGCTGTCTTCGATCTCAAAGTCCAGCTTAGCGGCAAAGCGTATGGCGCGCAGCATGCGTACTGGATCTTCCAGGTAGCGTTGCTCAGGATCGCCAATCAAGCGGATTAAACGGCGCTTAATATCAGCAAAACCGGTGCTGTAGTCGTAGATCTTTTCACTGCTGACATCAAAGTACAGAGCGTTCATGGTGAAGTCGCGGCGCTGCGCATCATCAACCATGGTGCCATACACGTTGTCGCGCAAAATACGTCCGCTGGCATCGTGTGCGGAGTGATCACTGTTGTCTTGGTCACTTTGTGAGTGATCGCTACGGAAGGTGGCGACTTCAATGATTTCGCGACCAAAATGCACATGGGCCAGCCTAAAGCGACGACCAATAATCCGTGAGTTGCGAAACTCTTGGCGCACTTGCTCAGGTGTGGCGTTGGTGGCCACATCAAAGTCTTTGGGTTTGATGCCAAGCAGAGAGTCGCGCACACAGCCGCCGACTAAATAGGCTTGAAAGTCAGCATGCTGTAAACGCACCGCGACATTGCCTGAATTGCGGCTAAAATCGGCACTACTGAGACGGTGTTCATGGGCATCCAAAACGGTGGGTTGTTCGGATCCTTTGCGTTGGCGTGAAAGACGAAAGGGTTTAAAAAGCTTTTTCAGCATAGCAGGGCCTGTTTGCGACTCGCGTAAAAAATAAAATTCATAAACGCTGCGCGCAACAAAGTCAGCGGCAAAATGTGCAATGCAGCCGATGCGATGGAACGATAAGAATTATTGTGTTGTGAATGACAAATCATAATTAAGTCATTCTACCACTGCTAGAGGGCGAGGTGAACGAAGAAAGCATTTAAGCCAATGATAGTAGTGTTTGTTGTTCGGAGGGGGTAGTGCGCGGGTTGATAAGGTTAAGGGGGAAGGCGTGGCTTCCCCCTTAATGAAGTTCTTGGCGTTTTTTTATTATTATGGCATTGGTGTTGTTATTATATGCCTGCTACTTTTTTACAGCTCAAATTAAGCTGTAGAATAATTAACGGATTGCTTTGAATGCTGATGTGATGGTAGCTGTTCAGTTGATTCAGGCGCTGCATTGGTTGCAGTTTTATTATTCTCCGATCATCTGTGTTGCTACTCTCGTTATCCTCTGCAAAGTAATCAGTTAGCTGCGTCTCCCATGCTGTTGTTTTTATTGTGCTGGAGCCGTTACGTCTTATTCTTATTATGAGTTGGTGTTTTTTATTGTTGTTGTACAGGTATATATTGCAGAACCCGTGCCAACTTTTATTAATTCCTTGTAAATCAAGGACTTAAGGTTGTTTGTTGGTTTTTTGTCTATTTTTTAAAATGTGATTTTTGCTTGATTGTTACCGCAATGCGCGAAAAGTGTTACCGCTGTGGGGCATGGGTAACAGTATTGAGGTGCGGGTTGCCGGTTGCGAATCGTCTGTAAAAGCTTAATTTGCGTCTTAATAGCTTTTTTGCATCAGCTGGATTGAGATATATCAAGGGACTGATTGGTCATATTTGCTACACTAGAGGTGGAACAATTCAGTCCATTGTTGTTGTTTTCCATGACGGTGGACACATTAAAAGGGGTTAAATATGAGTACGCATGCAAGCTTTTTTATGCCATCAGTATCGCTGTTCGGCGCAAATGTATTATCGGAGCTACCGGCTCGAGTAACAGCCCTTGGCGGTGTTAAGCCGTTATTGGTGACTGACAAGGGTATGACTGAGATGGGTTATGCCAAGCAAGTGACCGATTTGTTGGATGCTGCAGGCATCGACTACGCTGTATTTGATGGAACTGTGCCGAATCCAACCGATGAAAACGTTGAGCAAGGTGCTGCTGCTTATACCGATAATCAGTGTGATATGTTGATTTCTCTGGGTGGTGGTAGTGCCCATGACTGTTGTAAAGGGGTTGGTTTACTGGTTTCTAATGGTGGAGTGATTGCCGATTATGAAGGCTTGGATATGTCGAAAAAGGCATTGCCACCTTATATCGCCATTAACACCACTGCGGGAACAGCCAGTGAGTTGACGCGCTTTACCATTATTACCAATACCTCTAATCACGTGAAAATGGCGATTGTGGATTGGCGGGTCACCCCTGATCTAGCCATTAATGATCCCTTGTTGATGGTGAAGATGCCGCCATCGTTGACTGCAGCTACCGGTATGGATGCGCTGACCCATGCCATTGAAGCTTATGTGTCGACGGGTGCTAATCCAGTTACCGATGCGGTGGCCTTGCAGGCGATGCGTTTGATTTCGCAGTATTTGCGCGTGGCAGTCGCCCGTGGTGATGATCTGGAAGCCCGTGACCGTATGGCGTATGCGCAGTATTTGGCGGGCATGGCATTTAACAATGCTGGTCTGGGTCATGTGCATGCGATGTCGCATCAGTTAGGTGGGATGTATAACTTGCCCCATGGCGTGTGTAATGCCTTGTTGTTACCTCATGTCTGCGAAGCCAACCTGATGGCTGCGCAAGAGCGTTATGCTGATATTGCTGAAGCGCTGGGTGAGAACACCTACGGTTTACCAGTGCGCGAAGCTGCGGAAATGGCCATAGTGGCAATTCGTTGCATGTCTGCTGATGTTGGCATTCCGAACACTTTAAGTGAGTTAGGTGTGAAAGATGAAGATATTGAAACCATGGTTAAGCATGCCCAGCAAGACGTCTGTGCTGCAACCAACCCGCGCCGTTTGAATGATAAAGAAGTTGCAGCGATTTTCCGCGCTGCCATGTAATGATTAGCTGCTGTAAGTTGCTGTAACAGCAGTCCCTTAAAAAACGCCCCGCCTTAAACCGCGGGGCGTTTTGCGTTTAAGGCGCTGGTTTTCAACAGGCTGTGCCAGCCAAGTTAACGCGGCTTGGCCAAGCGGACACTCTAAAAGATCTGTATGAGCCGACCACGCGCTCGTGGTATTGCCAGCAATATCAGGGCCTTATCCAGACGCCAAACTCCAAGCTCCAAATACCAAGCCGCAGTCCGCAGACCCCAGAGCTCAGAGTCTCAAGATCCACAAACTCAGACAGCCCCTAGTTGCGCTCTGCGACTACAGTATTGCTTGTGGCCATCAGCAGAAAGCTGTAGGGATATATACAAATCTTGATTAAGGTTATCAGTTTCACCTAAGACCTCGTACTGTGTGCGCGAGGAATGGGTCGTGCTCGGGCATGGCCGTCTAACAGTAGGAGTTCTCGTCTTTTAGGGCGGGGAGGCTGCCTAGTTGGCATTGATTGGAGTATGGGTATTCTGCGCCTAATCAGTTGTTGCAGCAGCTCTTACTCGTTGGCAGAGTGCGCTCTGTGTTTAGTGGTATCTTTTTTCCGTGGGGTGTATATGCGTTTTAAATCTTCTAAATTATGGATGAGTTTGGTTTTAGGCAATGCTTTACTGGCTACGGCAGGTACAGCACACAGCAATGTTTATCAACTTGAGCAGATGACCGTGCTTGGGCAAGCGCAAGGCACTGAAGTATTCACCAACCCTGCATCGGTCAGCGTGGTTGATCGCGAAACGATCAATAGAAGTGCTGGGCAGTCGGTGGCCAGCTATTTGCGCAATATACCCGGGGTGCAGATTGTTGAAGATGGCCTTGAGCGCATCTCTATCCGCGGTGAAAACTCGACGCGTGTGGCTATTTTTATTGATGGGCAAAAACTTACTGACCACACTGACCAAGGGCAACCGTTGTTGATTGATCCAGCCTCAGTTGAGCGCATTGAAGTGTTGCGCGGTTCCTCTTCTGTGGTATCAGGCGGTCGTGCGATTGGTGGTGTGGTCAATATCATCACCAAAAAAGGTGCCGACAAGCCTTTAGAAATCAGCTCGAAAGCCAGTTATTTTTCAGCGACCAAAGGTTATCGCGCTTCCACAGCACTCGCGGGCAGCCAGGCGGGTTTTGATTATCGCTTAGGTGTGTCGCGTTCAGAGCTCAATGATCGTGCCACGCCGAAAGGGCGTTTAAAGCCTTCTTCCACTGATGACAGCAATATTTCAGCCCATTTAGGCTATAAAACCGGGAAGCATTACATCGCCGCCAAAGCGCAGCGTTATGATGTCGCAGCGCAGGCTTACGTAACGACAGAAGGCTTCGCGTTGGACTTTCCTAAGCGTGAGCTGAATAAAGTGGGTTTGTTTTATGAAGGTGAGCAGCTAACTGAAACCTTGGATAAGCTCAAAATTGATGTCTACCGGCAAACCGTTGATCGTGAGTTTATAAGCAAAACAAGTATGGGTGCTACTAATATAAAATCATCTTCCGATGACGAGCAGCTAACCTACGGGTTGAATACGCAGGCTGAGTTGTCATTAATAAATGGGCATAGCACAGTAGTTGGGCTGGAGTATGAGCAAGACCAGCTTAAAGCTAAAAAAAACACTGTGAGGAACATGCCATTTTACCCACCAGGAGTTTTACCTAGTACGCAAAGTTATGATGATGCCAGTATTGATACCACATCGATTTTTGCCCAGCACATAATACCGCTAACTGAAGATCTAAACGCTAGCCTTGGTGCACGTCACTATTATGTAAAAGCTAAGCACGATAAATCACTTAAAGATGGTAAGGCGCTGCCGCGAAATAATAATTCTGACAATCACACTGTAGGTGCGATGAGCTTGGTTTGGCAGACCAGCGATGATTTAGTACTGCGCACAAATCTTTCCCAAGGTTATGTATATCCAACGCTGAGCCAGTTGTTTTTGACCACTGCTTCCGGTGGTAACACCTTTGAGGGCAATCCTAGTTTAAAACCTGAGAAGTCGACCACCTTTGAGATCGGTGCCCGCTACGATACCAATGAGTTATTGTTGGATGCCACAGTGTTTTATAGTCGCTCAAAAGATTATATTAACTCCATCTTGACCAGTAGAAACCGGGGCACTTTCCAAAATGTTGACAAAGCTAAAAGTTATGGGGTTGAATTGCTGGCAGAGAAAAGCTTTCAAAGTCATAACTTCACCCCATACACCACGGCCACGTTAATGCGCCGAAAAATCACCACAACAGAGCAGGGCAGCTCCGGCACAACGAAACTCAACAGCTACGACAGTGGTGTGCCCAGTGTGTTTGGTCGGGTGGGTTTAAAGCACACCAGTCATTGGAATGCTTGGGAGCGCGAAGCCAATCTCTTTGTGCAAGGTGCCACGTCAGCGGTAAATAAGGCTAAAAGAATAACGAGCGAGTCTAGAGAGGCAGACGGCTATGCCACTTTGAATCTACATTTAAGCATGACCACAGAAACCAACAACAGTTTTGGCATTGAGCTAAATAACTTAACCAATAAAACCTACCGTCCGATTGATGAGCAGCTTTACGGAGCAAAACGCAGCGTCAATGTATTTGCTAGCTACACCTTCTAAGGCTAAACAGTTGCGCTACTCACTGGGGGCGCGCAACTGGCATTTGAAGCTGTCAGACCGGTTAAGTGGTTGATATTTGTCGGCAGTGATTTAGAAAAGCATTGAGCTTGGGGGATAGGGTTTTCTTGCGGTGGTAAATTATTGAGAAATGTCGAGCAAGACGCGGTAAGTCTGTATGCACTTCGACTAAGCTGCCGTTGGCTAGAAAGTCAGTGACAATGGCACGGGATAAACAGGCTAAGCCTAAATTGGCAGCGGCGGCATGTTTTATCGCCTCGGAATTACTTAACTCCATTGCCGGTCGCAACTGATATACATGCGGTAATAACACCTGCTCAACGGTTTCTTGGGTGCCTGAACCTTGCTCGCGCAGCAACCACAGTGCTTGTTGTAAGTCCGCATGGGGCACTTTATGCCTAGGCTCACCTTGCAGAATAGGGTGTGTAGGTGCGCAAACAATCACCAGCTCATCTTCCAACCAAGGCTCAACCTGCAGATCAGGCTCGTGGCAGGGGCCTTCAATTAAACCCAGATCCACGCTAAAGCTGGCCACAGCGGTGGTAATGTCGGCACTGTTAGCAATCATGACCCGTGGGTTGCGTTGGGTATTCTGCACAGTCAGCAGTTTCGGCAAAACATAAATGCCAATGGTGGTGCTGGCGCCGATATTTAGGCCCGCAGCAGGGTTATCGAAATTGACAAATTGTTGTTCGATGGTTTGCGCGGCGTCCAGCATTTGTCGGGCTTGGGGTAACAATAAACGGCCATTATCATTGAGCACTAAACGCCGGCCGACTCGATCAAATAGCGTTACATCCAATACATTCTCCAGCTCTTTTAGCGCTGCACTGGTGGCCGATTGCGATAAGGCAATGCTGTGCGCCGCAGCTGCAGTGCTGCCGGTGACTGCTACCGCAGTAAAGATATGCAACTGTCGCAAGGTGATTTGCATGGTATGGCTCCCTGTGCTGCCGTCATTAACCTGTTTTGTCGATTGATTATACTCAAATAATGCGTTTTATTGTTTAATGGTTGCGCTTTAGACTGCCGGCCACTCGGTGCTGACCCAGGCCAATTAATCCAGACAAGAGCGTTAAAGATGTTAGCGATGCACGCAACAACACAAGCACAACCACAACCTCCAGAGAGTAGTTTGCCCAAATGGTTGCAACTGCGCGCTGAGCTTATTCCCGGCTTAGTTCTTTGTGCCATCATTGCCCTTGGCGCCATGCTGTTGGATCGTCTGCCATGGCTGCAAGCCCATGGTTTATCGGCGTTAACCTTGGCTATTTTGCTCGGCTTTATTGTGGGGAATAGTGTTTTTCCTAAAATTGCTGAGCACTGTGAACCAGGCGTGCTCTATGCAAAACAATACCTGCTGCGTTTAGGCATTATCTTGTATGGTTTTCGCCTGACCTTCCAAGAAATGGGGCAGGTGGGCTTGGCTGGTATTTTGATTGATGCGCTGGTTATCATCAGTACGTTTAGTTTGGCGGTGCTGTTGGGGGTGCGTTTATTTAAATTAGAACGCAGTAGCGCCATGCTGATTGGTATTGGCAGCTCTATTTGTGGTGCCGCAGCCATTATGGGTGCTGAAGCAGTGCTAAAACCGCGCGCTGAACAGGTCACAGTGGCAGTAGCAACAGTGGTGGTATTTGGTACCTTAGCCATCTTTATTTATCCGCTGTTGTACAGTCTGAATTTACACTGGCAGTTGTTGCCGACCACTGACTTTGCCTATGGGCTGATGGTGGGCTCAACGGTGCATGAAGTGGCGCAGGTGGTGGCTGCAGGTGCAGCAATCAGCCCTACCGCTGCGGACACTGCGGTGATTGCGAAGATGGTGCGGGTGATGATGCTGGCGCCGTTCTTAATTATCTTGGCCGTGTTTCTAAGCCGTGGCAAAGCTGCCCAAACTCCGCAACAGCAGGGTAAAGCTGCGGGCATCTTTAGCGGCATCAGCGTGCCTTGGTTTGCGTTTATCTTTGTCGCAGTGGCAGGCTTTAATTCGTTGCAATTGTTGTCGGAGACGACCTTAATCCAGATCGCTGCAGTGGATACTGGATTGTTAGCCATGGCTATGGCTGCGCTGGGTTTAACCACTGAGATTAAAGCGATTCGTCGAGCAGGGTTTAAACCTTTAATGCTGGCCAGTGCGCTATTCGCATGGCTGCTTATCGGTGGTGGGGCGTTGAATTACGCAATCACTGCGCTGCTTGCTTAACTCTCGGCAATCCTAAAAGTACGGGGTCTTTCGCGTAAAACTGAGAAAAGGGGCTAAACAGCCCCGTTGTGACTTACTGACCCGCTCTGCTCACGGTAAACTTAGCAACAGACGTACAGTGGGCTGTCTAACTGAGTAAAACTGCTGCGGTGGCTGTCAGTGCTGCTGGAGCCAGTGCTTGAGCGATTAATCCAACTCGTCGCAAATATGTGAGTTCTCCAGTTCCTCGAGATTAAAAATATCCTCTTGGTCCACGGTGCCAGGAATAGCGCTGCCGACTTGAGCAACACAGGCTTGCATAGCGACAAAGTTAGGATCGGCCAGCATTTTTTTAGCGTAATCTATAGCGAATTCTTGCGCTTCTTGGCGCTTGCCGGCACTGCACATGTGCGACAGTTGATTATTTATTTTTTCGCTTTCTGCTTCCATCTTTTCAAGGTAACTGGCATCAACAGTGTCTGTCATACAGCGCTGAAATTGCATTATGCCTTCCATCATCTGTTGGTAGTCATTGGCTTGAGTGACAGGGCTGCTGACAGCCAAAATAGTGAGGGTGGCGGCTAAAACTGGGAACTTAAGCATGATTTTGCTCCTCTTGTGGTTATGCAGTCACTGCTGAGAATAGATTAACCTCGGCAACTTGCCTAGGCTGAATCTTTTGGCCGCTGATCAGTGGCGTCGCTGTATAAATGTTTTGCTCAACAGTCGAGCGCTGGACAGTGCTGGCATTGGTTTGCGCTAACTGTATATAATGCCAGTAATTTATTAGGGTTATGGGCTTATTAGTAAGCGCCTTTTATCAATAGGGAATCACTGTGATTGGATATTTACGCGGCACGTTATTAGAGAAGCAGCCGCCCCATGTGCTGCTGGATGTCAATGGGGTGGGCTATGAGCTTGAAGTACCCATGACCACCTTGTTTCAACTGCCAGAAGTAGGCGAGCCACTGGTGTTGCACACCCATTTAGTGGTGCGTGAAGATGCGCAACTGCTGTATGGTTTTTACAGCAAGCGCGATCGCGCTTTGTTTCGTGAGTTGATTCGTTTAAATGGTGTGGGCCCTAAGCTGGCGCTGGCATTAATGTCGGGTTTGAGTGTGGATGAGTTGATTCAGTGTGTGCATGCTGAAGATACCGCGCGCTTAATGAAAGTACCGGGCGTGGGTAAGAAAACTGCCGACCGTTTACTGGTTGAGCTGAAAGGTCGTTTTGAAAATTGGGACAGCACCCCACTGGGTGGGCAGACTGGCATGGAACCTGTGCAGGCTTCTGCAGTCACACAGGCACAGAATGCAGAAAGTGATGCCGTCAGTGCTTTAATTGGTTTAGGCTTTAAACCTGCGCAAGCCAGTCGAGCGGTCAGCGCTGTCGCTGAGGAAGACTTAAACAGCGAAGATTTAATTCGTCGCGCCTTAAAAAGCATGGCGTAATTGCGTCACTTTATTTGGGATAATTGCAGTATATGATTGAAGCTGATCGCCTGATTGATGCCACCCCTCGCGAGCGTGAAGAACATATTGACCGAGCCATTCGTCCGCTGAGCTTAGCCGAATATATTGGCCAGCCGGTGGTACGTGAGCAAATGAGCTTATTTATTGAGGCGGCGAAAAACCGTCAAGAAGCCCTGGATCACACCTTAATCTTTGGCCCGCCTGGTTTAGGTAAAACCACCTTGGCCAATATTATTGCGCAAGAAATGAATGTGTCGCTGAAGAGCACCTCTGGGCCCGTATTGGAGCGCCCCGGTGACTTGGCCGCGATGCTGACCAACCTTGAAGAAGGCGATGTGCTGTTTATTGATGAAATTCACCGCTTACCGCCCATTGTCGAAGAAGTGTTGTATCCGGCCATGGAAGATTTTCAGCTGGATATTATGATTGGTGAAGGACCCGCCGCGCGTTCAATTAAACTGGATTTACCGCCCTTTACCCTAGTCGGCGCCACCACCCGTGCGGGGATGTTAACCAACCCTTTTCGCGACCGTTTTGGCATTGTGCAGCGCCTTGAGTTTTACAGTGACGCTGATCTGACCACTATTGTTGCCCGTTCCGGGGGGATTTTAAAGATGCCCATTGAGCAGGCGGGTGCTTATGAAATTGCTCGCCGTGCCCGGGGTACGCCGCGAATTGCCAACCGTTTATTGCGCCGCGTGCGCGATTTTGCCCAAGTGCGCGGTACGGGCCAGATTACTCAGGCCATTGCTAATCAAGCGTTAAATCTGCTGGATGTGGATGAGCATGGCTTTGATCATCAAGATCGACGCTTATTGCTGGCCATGATTGAGAAATTTGATGGCGGCCCGGTGGGAATTGATAGCTTGGCTGCGGCAATCAGTGAGGAACGCCACACCATTGAAGATGTCCTAGAACCTTACTTGATTCAGCAAGGTTTTATTATGCGCACCCCCCGTGGGCGGGTGGTCACACGCCCTGCGTATTTGCATTTTGGCTTAAATCTTCCAGATCGTTTACAAGATGTAACGCAGCTGACCAGTTATAACGATGATGAGTGAAAATATAGCTGCGTTTTTAGTTGGCAATTATCAGAGGTGGCATTAAAGTATGCGCGCAACAACAGCAGCATCCAGCTTCACCTTTCCGTGTCGGGTGTATTACGAGGATACGGATGCAGGTGGGATCGTGTATTACGTGAATTATCTAAAGTTCATGGAGCGAGCACGCACTGAACGTTTGCGTGCTTTAGGCTTTTCCCAAGCGCAGATGGCGAGTGAAAACTTACTGTTTGTTGTGCACTCCTCACAGGCACGCTACCACGCTCCAGCTCGTTTAGACGATGAGTTGGCGGTGAGTGTGCAGGTGGATGGAGTAAAACGTGCCAGTTTGAAATTTTATCAGCAAGTACGCCGTAGCAGTGATGGGCTGTTGCTTTGTGAAGGGCATTTTACTGTGGCCTGTGTACGCGCTGATACCTTGAAACCTCGGGCTATTCCGGAACCGTTATCTGCGGCGTTTAACGCCGATGTGCAAGATTTGCAGGAGAGTAAGCGTGGAAGCTAATGTCGTTGATCAGATGTCAATGTGGAGCTTAATCAGCAACGCCAGTCTGGTCGTTCAGTTTGTAATGCTGGTTCTAGTGGGTGCTTCGATTGTTTCTTGGGTGTTGATTTTTCAGCGCAGCCAATTATTGCGTGCAGCGCGTAACAGCCTTAATGTGTTTGAAGACCGCTTCTGGTCTGGGGTGGATTTATCCAAGCTGTATCGTGAGGTCAGCAGTACACCCGATCCGGACTCCGGTGTTGAGCATGTGTTTCGCGCTGGTTTTAAAGAGTTCTCCCGTTTAAGTCAGCAGCAAGGGGCCAATCCTGAGTCGGTGATGGACGGTGTGGCGCGCTCCATGCGCGTGGCGATTTCCCATGAAGAAGAAAAGCTTGAGCAAGGCCTGCCGTTTTTAGCCACTGTGGGCTCCACCAGTCCCTACATTGGTTTGTTTGGTACGGTGTGGGGGATTATGAACTCATTCCGTGGTTTGGCCCAGGTGCAGCAAGCCACATTGGCTGCGGTCGCGCCCGGTATTGCAGAAGCGCTGATTGCCACAGCCATTGGTTTGTTTGCGGCGATTCCTGCGGTGATTGCGTATAACCGTTTTGCCGCCCGCGGAGAAAATATGATTGCCCGTTACTACACCTTTGCGGATGAGTTTCAAGCCATTTTGCATCGTAAAGTCCACTCTAAAGAGGATTAAGGTGTCCCATGCATAGAGCTCGAATTCGTAACCGTCGCAAACCCGTTGCCGAAATGAACGTGGTGCCCTATATCGACGTGATGCTGGTGTTGCTGGTGATCTTTATGGTGACCACGCCAATGCTCAGCCAAGGGGTCAATGTTGATCTGCCGCAGGTCAGTAGCGAAGTATTGCCGCAAGATAATAATTCTATTGTGTTAACTATTTCAATTCAGGCTGACAAAAGCTTCTACTGGAACACCAGCACCGAAGTGGATGTTGACACGGTGCAAGATAAAGCTGTAGAGCTGGATGAAATGGTCAGTGCTGCGCGGGCTATTTTGGGTGCTAATGCTGAGCAAGGGAAAAAAGTACAAGTCTATGTACGTGCTGATAAATCCGTTGATTACGGCAGTGTTATGGCAGCCATGGGTGGTTTACAGCAGGCTGGCGTCAGCGACGTTGGCTTAATTACTGAGGCACCTTAATGCGCCAGCCTGATCGTTCTCCTGCGGAAAAGTTGTTTTGGCCAGTGGTGTGGGCGCTGGGCCTGCACTTGGTGTTGTTTGCTATATTGTTTATTAGCGTCACCAATACCACGGACACGCCACCTCCGCGTCCAGTGATTAAAGCAACCTTGTATCAATTGCAATCGCAAAGTCAGGCCACCACCCAAACCAATCAGAAAATTGCTGGTGAAGCGGCGAAAACGGCAGCACCGCAATATGAAGTTGAACAGTTAGAGCAGAAAAAGGTTGAGCAAGAAAAAATTGCTGCCGCGGCGCAAGTAAAGCAAGCTGACGAGAAGAAGGCCGCAGCAGCAAAAGCTGAAGCCGAGCGTAAGGCTGCTGAGCAGCGCAAACAAGCGGAGAAAAAGGCTGCAGACGCTAAGCAACAAGAGCAGGCGAAAAAAGAGCAGCAGGCCAAGCAGGACGCGGAAAAGCAAAAGCAGGCGCAGATAGCGAAGAAAAAAGCTGAAGATGAAGCTAAGCAAAAAGCTGCGGAAGACGCGAAGAAAAAGGCTGCTGCAGAAGAAGCCAAGAAGAAGGCCGCTGCTGAGGCGGCGAAGAAAAAAGCAGCTGAGGATGCGAAAAAGAAAGCTGAGGCAGATAAGCAGAAAGCGGCTGCCGAGGCTGCAGCAAAGCAGAAAAACGCACAAGAAGCTGCGCGTAAAGCCGCTGAAGCTAAAAAAGCTGGCGCTTTGGCTGAGCTGCTATTGGATGACACTCAATACCAGCAAACTGTGGCCGATACTCGAGGTTCACAAGTTGCGGGTAATTTAGATGATCTGATTGTACGCTTAGTCAGTGAGCAATGGGTGCGGCCACCGTCTGCACGCAATGGTATGGCAGTGACCGTGCTGATTGAAATGCTGCCGGATGGAACCATTACCAATGCCAGTGTCACACGCGGGAGTGGCGATCCAGCCTTTGATGCATCTGCGGTTGCAGCAGTGCGCAATGTTGGGCGTGTCCGTGAAGTACAACAGTTGGACCGCAGGACGTTTGATAGCTTGTATCGCAAACGCAGTGCGGTATTTAAACCAGAGGATTTAGGTCTGTGAAAATGATTAAACGATGGTTGTTACTCAGTGTGCTGCTATGGGTGAGCGTTGCTCAAGCAGCGGATCCTTTGTTGATTTCCGGCGGTACTGAGCGTGCGGTGCCCATTGCCGTGGTGCCTTTTGGCTGGCAGGGCGGTCAAGGCTTGTCGGAAGATATTGCACAGGTTGTAGCCAATGACTTGCGCAACTCAGGTACTTTTCAGCCCATTGCCCGTAATCATATGATCAGCCAGCCGGCTAAAGCCAGTGAAGTGATTTTCCGTGATTGGAGTGCAGTGGGGGCTCAGTATGTGTTGGTGGGAAATATCGTGCCCACAGCTGCTGGTGTGCAAGTCAACTATGCCGTGCTGAATGTCAGCACTGAGCAAGAGATGCTCAATGGTTCAGTCTCAGGAACAGTGGAGCAGTTGCGTGATCTAGCGCACCACATTGCCGATCAGTCCTATGAGAAGTTAACCGGGGTTAAAGGGGCATTCTCTACCCGTTTGCTGTATGTCACCGCAGAGCGTTTCTCGGAAACCAATACCCGCTATACCTTGCAGCGCTCTGATTACGATGGCGCTCGTGCGGTGACCTTGTTGCAGTCGCGCGAACCCATTTTATCACCCTCATTTGCGCCCGATGGCAAGCGCATTGCTTATGTGTCGTTTGAACAGAAGCGTCCGCGTATTTTTGTGCAGAACATTGAAACCGGGCAGCGTGAACAAGTCACCAATTACGATGGCTTAAATGGTGCACCAGCATGGTCACCGGATGGTCGACGTTTGGCATTTGTTTTGTCCCGCGATGGCAATCCAGAGATTTATGTGATGGAGATGAGCTCGCGTCAGGTGCGCCGTGTGACTAACCATGCCGCCATTGATACCGAGCCTTTCTGGGGTAAAGATGGGCAAACTCTTTACTTCACTTCAGACCGTTCTGGCCGGCCGCAGATTTATAAAACCAAAGTCAGTGGTGGGGGAACGGAGCGTGTGACCTTTGTCGGTAACTACAATGCCAACCCAAAACTGTCTGCAGATGAGAAGACCCTGGTGATGATTCACCGTCAAGACGGTTACAGCGTGTTTAAGGTCGCAGCGCAAGATTTAGAGCGCGGCAACTTGCGTATTCTCTCAGAAACAAGTTTAGATGAGTCGCCTACTGTTGCACCCAATGGAACAATGGTAATCTATGC
>CAZEZR010000031.1:0-31572 GCA_964516465.1 uncultured Thiopseudomonas sp.
GAATGCTGCGCTCTAACCAACTGAGCTATGTAGCCAACTGGCGCGCATTATTCGCTCTTTTTGAGAACGTGTCAAGCGCATTGTGCTAAAAATGTTTAAATTCAGTGAATTAAGCAGTTTTAGCAGCAATTTTCACCGTGCGTTTCTGGTTTTGATGGATCAATCCAATCAAGCAAAGGATAGCAATCACAATACCAATCCACTTGCTGTACTCCATCGGAAAGTTCAAACCAATACTCGCCGTGGAAATATAGGAGACACTGATCGCTGTACCAATTACCGCTGGAATACTGACGATCCAGTGGAAGGTACCGCGGTCAAACAAGTACTTGGTGGCCAACCAGAGCACGCTGGTGGACAACAGCATATTGGAAAATGCGAAGTAGCGCCAAATTAAGGAGAAGTCTAAAAAGGTCATCAGATAGCCGATACCCAGCAACGGCACTGCTAAAGCAAGTCGATGCCAGACCGTCTGGGAAATATTAAACGCGTCCATAATGGTTAAGCGCAATGAGCGAAATGCGGTATCGCCCGAGGTAATCGGGAAAATTGCCACCGCCAGAATCGCCATCACCCCACCCAACACACCCAAATAGCTGGTCGCAATATGGTTTACCACTAAGCCTGGACCACCTTGCGCAAGCATGGCCTGTAAGCCAACGTAACCTTCTGGGAAAGCAGCAATACCGGCCATCGCCCACACACAGGCGACAATACCTTCACACACCATCGCACCATAAAACACTGGGCGGGCATATTTTTCATTGGTCAAACAACGGGCAATCATCGGCGACTGGGTGGAGTGAAAGCCACTGATCGCACCGCAAGTGATAGTGACAAACAACAGTGGCCAGATCGGCAAACCATCCGGATTAGGGCTTAATAAGCCATGATCATGGTCATCAGTGAAGTAAGCAAAAATATTATTCACTTCGCCCAAGTGTGGTGCATCCATCAATATCGCCACAGCAATGGACAACGTCATCACAATCATCAACAAGCCAAACACTGGGTAAAGTTTGGTGATGATTTTATCAATGGGCAGTAAGGTCGCGAAGAAGTAATACGCCAAGATCAGCAAGACCCAAAAGGTGTTGCCCGCTAGAAAAGTCCCTTCAAAAAAAGATAAATTACTCAACAGGCCGGCCGGGCTCATAATAAACACCACACCGACAAAAAACAGCAGCATGCAGGTAAAGAGCAACATAACGCCTTTAAAGATCACGTTGTAATAGTGGCCGGCGATTTCTGGCAAGCTTTTTCCATCCTCCTTTAAGCTCATCACACCAGAAAAATAGTCATGTACTGTACCGCCCAATACGTTACCAAGCACGATCCAAATCAATGCCACCGGACCATATAAGGCACCCAGAATCGGGCCAAAAATCGGCCCCACTCCGGCAATATTGAGGAACTGAATTAAAAACGCCCGCCCAGGACTGACCGCAACATAGTCAACACCGTCATTTAAACGTTGCTGAGGTGTTGGGATTGTAGGATCTATTCCCGCTTGTTTTTCAACAAAGGGACTATAAAACTTATAGCCGAGTATCAGCAGAGTGATACTGACAAAGAAAATTAGCATGTAGCGTACTCCGGATTATCTTAGAGCGCTTTAACCGGTCAATAGCCTGACTCGATTGAAGCATTATTTAAGCGGCACAACAGTGCCATGGGGTTTTCCAAGGTTATCAGAAATACTACAAGCTCCTAGCAATAGCTATATTGGACGCGAAATACTCTACAGATTTTTTTAAACAGCACACGCTAATTATATATCCCATTGAAAATCAATCAGTTAGAGGCCGCCTAAAACTGCTGCTATATCTTGCCCTCGGTATAAAAAAACATCACGATTGATCGCTAGCAGACTAAGACAAAAGGTTCAATTGATCTCTTAGGCATTTAAGCCTATAAGTGCAAAGAGGCACTGAAGCCTTATTCAGCAAACAGCGGGCATTTCTTTAGCCAGTTGGCACTCCAAATGCCCTGGGAGAATCCACATGATTAACGTACAAATTTATCGCTACCATCCGGAACACGACACTCAGCCGTATATGCAATCCATGACTCTGCCTGAAGAGTTCCGCAAGCGTATGGTGCTGGATGCATTGCAGTACTTGCGCGAAGAAGATCCAAGCCTAGCCTTTAGGCGCTCATGCAGAGAAGGTGTGTGCGGATCGGACGGCATGAATATTAACGGCAAAAACTGGTTGGCCTGCATTAAACCCGTTGCTGAAGCGCTTGGCACCTCGAACACCCTGATTATTCGGCCCCTACCCGGTATGCCAGTGATTCGAGACTTAGTCGTCGATCAATCACTATTCTTTGATCATTACGAGAAAATAAAACCTTGGCTGATCAATGATGATCCAGCCCCTGCCATAGAACGCCTGCAAACCCCTGAGCAACGGGCACAACTTGACGGCCTCTATGAATGCATTCTGTGCGGCTGCTGCACCTCGCAATGCCCGTCTTGGTGGTGGAACCCCGAGAAATACCGTGGCCCTTCAGCACTACTGCAAGCGTTGCGCTTTCTATTGGACAGTCGCGACCGCGCCCGCATTGAACGACTCGAAGAGTTGCAAGACCCTTTTAGCCTGTTCCGCTGCCGCAGTATTGGGAACTGCACTTGGGTCTGCCCAAAAGGACTCAACCCCATGGCCGCCATCGGCAGAATTCGCTTGGAGTTGATGGATGAATCAACCTAAGACAGCCGCTAAATTTTGTGTAAGCAGTTTTTGAAACCGCTGCATAAGTTGCTGCTGAAACAACTGCACAACCCCCTGTATGAACGGTCCGTGATCACGACTGCCTTGCAGGTGCAGGCCGCAAAAGATCGCAGGCGTGTGGCCAGCTCATACAGGAACAACACAGACAACAAAGCTAGCAAGAACAAAAAAAGTCCAGAACAGCAGCAACTTGGCCCTTCCAGGTTGCTGCTGGAGCAGTTGCGTAATCTCTTGTACGAGCGGTCCATGACCGCGATCGCCTCACAGGTGCAGGCAGCAAAAAGTCGCAGGCAGCGCACGCCTAATTAGGTTAGGCTAGAACTACTCAGTTGTGCCTATGCCCAGCACAAGGTTTTGTTGGCCACTGCCCAGCACAGACATTGAATTATAATCCGCAGCACGCGCCATAAGATTCACCCGCTCGTAGCGGTTATTTAGAGGTATATATGACATTAAAATTCTATGAAGATAATGCAGAGCAATTCGCAGAAGACACCTTAGATGTCGATATGAGCGCATTGCATGAACGTTTTTTAGCCCTACTGCCGCCATCAAGCAGAATTCTAGATGCAGGCTGTGGTGCAGGACGTGATACCGCAATATTTTTGCAGCTTGGTTATCAAGTAGAAGCCTTTGATGCCAGCGCTAAACTGGTGAAAATTGCCAAAGAAGTCACTGGGATTTATGTGCATCTTAGCACCTTCTTAAACTTTACTAGCGATCAACCCTTTGCCGGAATCTGGGCCTGTGCATCACTGCTGCATGTGCCAGCCATTAATATGTCGGCCACACTAAAACACCTTGGTGAACTGCTGCAACCCGCTGGTGTGATGTATGTATCATTTAAATACGGCGAAGGCGAAACAACTCAAAATGACCGTCTCTTTACCAATTGCACTGAAGAGCGCTTAGAAGAGTTCCTCCAAGACACTGGTTTGATTATTAAAGAAACCTGGGTGAGCGCTGATCAACGCCCCGATCGCGAAGATGAAGAGTGGCTCAATGCTTTGTTGATTGCTCAGTAAATCGTATTCGCAGATGTTAGCCAACAGCCCTCGCCTCACCACAGGCACGCAGGACGATCCTTTACTGCCTAAACTGCTAGCAGCAATTTACCAGGCCACTGATATTGAAATTGCTGTGTCATTTATCCAGCCTTCAGGGCTGGAACTGTTGTTTGACCCCTTGCTAGAAGCATTAAACCAAGGCGCAACAATTCGTTTACTGACATCCGATTATTTAGATATAACCCATCCTCACGCCTTGCGTGAACTGCTGATGCTTGCTGAGCGCGGTGCGCAAATATGCATTTTTGAATGTGAAGGACATACTAGCTTTCATTTAAAAACCTATATCTTCACGGAAAATAAAGGCGCACAAATCAGTAAAGGCTGTGCATTTATTGGTTCAAATAACATCAGTCGTACCGCACTAACCAGTGCCCATGAATGGTCATGGCGACATAATTGGCTGCCACCAGCAAATTCAAAACCCGCGCAAGAATTTATAGAAATACGTAGCGCTTTTACCCAACTTCTTGATGATCCCTGCAGCCTGCCATTAACCGCTAGCTGGATTGATGCATACAGTGAGCGTCGCCAGTCTCGTATTCCATTGCTGCAGTCACTGACAGGTTTTGTCGATGAAACCCTCGAGCAAGCCAGTCCCAACAGCGTACAAATAGAAGCACTTCAAGCCCTTATTGATACGCGCAATGAAGGTTTTTCGAGCGGTTTAGTGGTTTTGGCTACCGGCATGGGGAAAACTTGGCTAGCGGCATTTGATGCCTTACAGATGCAAGCCAAACGGGTTTTGTTTGTTGCCCATCGCGAAGAGATTTTACTGCAGGCACAAGCGGTTTTTAATCGCGTCCATTGCAATGCACACACAGGTTTATTCCAAGGCGCGCTCAAAGAAGACAACGCTGATTTTATTTTTTCCTCAGTGCAAAGCTTAAGCCAACCAGGTGCCTTAGAGCGTTTTAGCAGCGAAGATTTTGATTACATCGTGGTTGATGAATTCCACCATGCCAGTGCACCAAGCTATCGCAGTATTCTGCAGCACTTTAATCCGCGTTTTTTATTAGGACTCACAGCCACGCCAGAGCGTACTGATCAAGCGGATATTCTTTCGCTGTGCGATAACAACTTGGTCTTTGAACGCAATCTTGTCCATGGCATCAACGAACAGCTGCTGGCGCCGATCCATTACTACGGCATCTACGATGAATATGTGAACTACCAAGAGATCCCTTGGCGCAGCGGGCGCTTTGATCCTGAACAAATCGAACATGCTTTTGCAACCCAGCAGCGCGCAAAACATATTTATCAGCACTGGCGCAAACACAAACAAAGCCGCACCCTAGGTTTTTGTATCTCGCAGAAACATGCTGATTTTATGAGCGACTACTTTAAGCGTCAGGGTGTACGTGCTGGTGCTGTGTATGCAGGCTCGGAGCTGACCCGCCATGCCGCACTACAGCAACTCGCCCACGGCCAGATTGATGTTATTTTTTCGGTCGATATGTTCAATGAAGGCACCGACCTGCCGGCACTTGATACTGTGCTAATGCTACGTCCCACTGAATCAAAGATTATTTTTTTACAGCAACTAGGCAGGGGCCTGCGCCTATCGACAGAAACCAACAAAACCCATGTTGTCATATTGGATTTTTTAGGCAACCACCACACCTTCCTAAATAGTCCGGCAGCACTACTCGGTGAAAAAGACCGCGGCACTCTGATTAAAACTATTCAACAGTCAAAACCCATAAAACTGGCCAACGGCTGCTTTATTAACTTTGCGCCGCAGCTGGTGGATTTTTGGCAAGAATTAACACAAAAAATTGGTCGGTCAGCTGTAGAAGATTACCAACAACTACGAGATGAGCTGGGCCACCGCCCCACTGCTGCGGAGTTTTTCCATAAGGGTTACGATCTAGCGAAAATGCGCAAGCAAGCCGGCAGCTGGCTCGCTCTCATTGCAGAGCAAGAACAAAATACCCAGTTACAACAACTTCTAACCGCACATGGTGAATTTTTCCTCAAGGGCGTCGAAACCACCAGCATGACTAAAAGCTTTAAAGGCTTTTTATATCAGGCGTTTATAGATCTGGGTGGGGTGCAAAAACCCGTGAACACAGCACAACTGGCCAAACACAGCCGCCAACTCTTAGGCCATCGCCCTGATGATGTACGCAATGAATTACCTGCCAGCATCCAAACAGCACAAGCCCACAGCCGCAGCTGGCTAACCTACTGGCGCAAAAACCCAATTAACTACTCATGCAAGCGAGATAAGAACAGCAGCCAAGCATGGTTTATCGAGCAGGACGACACCTTCGCGCTTAACTTTAGCGTTAAGCCGCAATTGCAAAATATATTCGCCAACTACTTGCAAGAGTTGATTGATTTGCGTCTAGCGCAGTATTTTGCGCGCAAGAATAGGCCTTACCCTGTGGAGAAGACAGAGGTGTTGCGGGTAGCGGAAGAGCCAAAGGAAGTTTAACTTCACAGTGGCAAGCGACTCATCACAGAACTTACACATTCAAACTGCTACCGGTAATACACCGCTAACCACAGTGTTTCTGTATCAGGCGCCGTCCAGGCCACTCTGTGCCGTGTATGTGCGGGAATATTGATGTGACTGCCCGCCTCTAGATGCACAATGCTGTGATCGGCAAACTCAAGCTTAGCTTGGCCTTTTAACACCATCACCCACTCGTGCTCTTCTTGGTCGTACCAGTCATGCTCTGGTGTGCAGTGGCCTTTGGAGACAATACGTTCGACTCTAAAGCTACTGCCAGAGACGATCTGCTCAAATACCTCTGTGCCGAGGTCTGTGGGGAGATGGGTAAAGATGTTGTTAACAGACTGGTTTATATCAGACAATTCTGGCTCCTAAGCCCCACTGATTGTTTTCTGGGTAACTTTCTTACGGCTTGCTGTGGGGTGAGTGCTTCACAGCTAAAAGAATTTCAACTGTTGACTCTGCAAGAAAACCATCTGCTGCCCATACAATAGATGTGGCCACAACTCCAGCAAGCGCTAGGCGACTATAGGCGATCACGTCTAAGCCACCAAGCCCAGCTTAAACAATTCAATTTATGCTTTGACCACTGTGGGTAGCTCTGCCGAGAACTCACGTACTTTGTGAGCTTCGGGCAAGTTACGGCCTTTTAGTAACAGGTTCCAATAGAACCACGGAATAAAGGAGCGTTTAACCCACCAGTAGAAACGACGCGGTACTCGGGAGTCTAGCGGTAGTGTTGTTGATATAGTGCCACCGTAGGTGAACTCAGCCAGTAGTACTTTGCCGTTAGAAGTGGTTAGTGGACAGGCGGCGTAACCATCGTATTCAGCGTTGAGTTCTGCGCTTAAGATAGAGCTGATTAAGTTGCTGACCACAACAGGTGTTTGGCTCTTAATTGCCGCTGCAGTTTTACTGTTAGGACTCGAAGTACAGTCACCAATCCCAAATATATTATCGAAACGCAAATGGCGTAAGGACTGCTGATTCACCTCTAACCAACCCTCAGCGTTGGCCAAGCTGCTGTGTTTAATAAAATCAGGTGCGCTTTGTGGTGGTACAACGTGCAGTAAATCAAAAGCAACTTCTTCACGAACCGCTTCGCCTTCTTTGATGGTTTCAAAAATTGCGATTTTTTCCTCACCACGCACTTCAACTAAAGACTGCCCGTAATAAGTGTCGGCTTGGTAAGACTCAATCACTTTGTTTAATGCTTGCGCATAAAAAGGCACACCAAAGATTGCAGCGCCGCCACTGCGAAATTGCAGGCTATCGGTTTTAATGCCCTTGCCCTGCCAATAGTCGGCGGACAGATACAAAGCTTTTTGCGGCGCACCAGGGCACTTAACCGCACCGATTGGTTGAGTAAAAATAGCGTTGCCACCTTTAAAATTCTTCACCAACTCCCAAGTATAAGGAGCAAGATCATAACGGTAATTACTGGTGACGCCATTTTTCCCTAAAGTGTCGGTTAGGCCTTTAATGGCTCCCCAGTTGGTTTGAATGCCGGCCGCTACCACTAAATAGTCATAAGTAACCTTGTCACCATTGGCTAGAGTGACTTGATTATTTTCTGGAACCAGAGCAGTCACTGCTTGGGCAATATGATCAACCCCAGCTGGTAACACTTGCTTTAGACGGCGCTGGGTATCTTTGGCGTTATAAGCACCACCCCCCACTAATGTCCACGCCGGTTGATAATAATGGTGTTCGGCTGGGTCAATAATAACAATCTCTAAATTGCTTTGTTGGCGGCGTAACTTAGCCGCCACACTGATGCCAGCGGTACCAGCACCAATAATGACGATTCTGTATTTTTGAGTGGACATGCTTACCTCGCTTAAAAGTCAACTGCAGCGCTAGTTTTTAGGGTTACGGCTGCTGATTAATTGAGTTCATATTAAGAACCTGCACGATGACTTAAAAGGAATAAGAAACTATATATTTAGCTTTATTTTGCATAAAGGAAAATCACACAAAGACCCAGCTAAAAAGAGCACAGCATGCCTAACAACGGCTACCCTTTAAAACGGGATCACACAGCCACCTGCTGTGAAGCATCATTTTGATATTGCTTGATAGATAACTGTGCAATGTTTGAATGAGTTGAACATTCACTTTTTAAATTGCGCAACGGCATCAAGCTGCTGTCTAACCCAGAGTATGAGTTTTAACAGTCGCAGCACTACCAACCGTTTCTTCTATTCACGCTTGCAAGCAGCCGAGCCAGCTGCTCGGCAGTGTTCTCGAGATACTGCGCAGCATTGGCAATGGCGTCGTCTTTGCTTATCGGGCCTGGAGCAATGGAGAACACTGCGCTAATCCCCGCCTGATGAATGGCCGTTATATCGTCGCTAGCTAACTGGCCCGCCAGCCCCACTACCGGCACCTGATAGCGCTGTGCCAATTTAGCCACCCCGATTGGTGTTTTGCCTGAGGCACTTTGCCCATCCAATGATCCTTCCGCAGTAATCACCAAGTCAGTATTTTGCATCTGTGTTTCTAGCTTGACTGCAGACATCACCAGCTCAATGCCGGATTTTAAGGTGCCACCGAGGATGCCAGCGACTGCGCCGCCCATCCCACCGGCAGCGCCACTGCCGGCAAAGCTACTGATATCGTAACCGTGCTTGGCTACACAATCGGCGAAATGGCCAAGGTTAGTATCAAGCACACTAACATCCTTTGCTGAGGCACCTTTTTGCGGGCCAAATACTGCGGCTGCGCCCAACTCACCCAGTAGTGGATGAGTCACATCACAGGCCACCACAATATTGATATCGGCCAGATATGCCTGCGCTGGGGAAAAATCAAAGGAACTGAGGTGGATTAATCCGCCGCCGCCCCGCGGTATGGGTTGGTTATTGTTATCTAACAGTTGCGCGCCCATGGCCTGCAACAAACCAGCACCGCCATCCGTAGTGGCACTGCCACCAAGGCAGATAATCAGTGTTTCCGGTCGCTGTTGTAGAGCCGCCATAATCAGCTCTCCGGTACCGTAACTGGATGCAGTCAAGGCATTACGCTCAGACTCAACCACACGGTGCAAGCCACTGGCCTCAGCCACCTCAACAATGGCTGTTTTCCCCTGATCAATCAGCCCGTAGCAGGCGCTGACTCTGGCACCGTTTGGTCCTTCGACTCGAGCCTGATGCAGTGTGCCATGCATCGCTCGCACCAGAGTCACTGTTGTGCCCTCCCCGCCATCTGCCAAGGGGACTTGAGTCACTTGGTCGTCCGGAGCACCGCGCAACCAGCCAGTGGCAATGTGTTGGGCCACGGCCTCCGCGGTCAGGCATTCTTTGAATGAGTCTGGGGCAATCAGTACGCGCATACTGCGTCCTTATTAATCAACTTTAAAGTTTGACTGATTACGCTGACAGCGTTGCCAGTGAAAACCAGCATAACGCAGTAATAGTCACGAGCCCCATCAACAATAGGGCTGTGGCGGTGAGCGATACGCAGTAGCTTAAACTAATACTGCCAATCTGCTGCGGTTCATCAAGCAATACAGCCATGCTGTTGTAGCACTCAGAGCGTGCTTATCCTAATCACTTCAAAGCGAGCCTACTCAATGCAGTATTCGCTGACGGAAATATTGCTTAATGAAGCATTAGACGCAAAAACTGCGGATTTTCAATTTTAATCTGCAGGTTCTTCTTGTACTTTTCTATCGTACCTAATGCACAAAAAGTGCGACCTATTTTGCTATTAAATGAGCCAAATTTAGCCTCAAGTGGAGCAATGCTTTCATCCCAAACAATTAAGGTTAAAGTTTGATTTGGATAGGGTTTATCTAAGCTTAAATACAACCCTTTGGAAAACTTCGAGGTGGCGGCTAATGCACCGCAAGCCATCACTTGTTGGCCCACATAAAACGGTGCGCGGTAGGCTTCAATGCGCTCAACGCCAACCACAGTGGACTGCGTGTTACCCGCGTTAAACTGTGCTTTGTTTGTTTGCCTATCTACTGCAGCAGCATCGGTTAACTCAATGCGTGGACTGCCTTTATATTGGCTTACAAAGCCTTGTGCGCAGACATCCACGCCCATTAAGTTATTTAAACGGCCTAATTTTTCTTCTACGGCTGCTACTGAGTCTTCCCAAACAACCAGGGTTAAAGCTTGCTGCGGATAAGCTTTGTCTAAATTTATATACACGCCTTTTTTAAAGCTTGAGATTTGTGCCACCGTCCCGCAGGCCAATACCTCTTGATCAATATAATCGACCGCTGCTGCCGCATTGATTTGCTCAAGATAGGTGGTGGCATTGTGCTTAAAGGCTGGTGGGGCTAGCTGTGGTGCATGAGTCGTTGCAACACTGGATTGTGCTTCGAGGATCTGTTCTTGCTGCGTGGTAGTGCTATGCCCTTTACTCGGATAGATTTGACTGACAATCGCCATAGTTACAAACAAGCAACCCAACACCAGAGTTGACTTAAACAGTCCTGACATGCGCTTGCGCGGCATGTGTATCAGTTCTGCCTGATTCACGTCTTGGCTGATTGCGTCATCTATAGTTTTGTCAGACTCAAGTTCATCATCCAGTGCGCTTCCCTCTTCAGGCTCAAACGAATTTGGCTGCGCAGATAGCGACTCTAAAAGATAATTGGCTTGGCCGTAATCGTGCGCAATACCTTGCACGCCTAAGCGGTCTAAAATCGCCTGAATATCTCTTGGGTAGACTTTAAGCTCTGGCGAGGTGATATCGGCCAAGGTCGCAGCACAGCGCTCTAGGTCTGTGGTGTGAAACCAGTACGAGGCCTTAACTGAGATTGCTGCAGCGCCACTGATCGGGCCGGTAAATACTACAGCGGCATTCACATGACCTATATTTTGCTCTTGTAATAGCTGGTGTTTTTTTAACCAGTTGATGACTGCAAATTTATTGTCACGCAACTGTTGAAACGGATTGGCTTTGCTGCCACCTTTGACTGCAACACCATCCACTTGCCATGGACCATTTTCAGTCCCTTCTAAGTGGCCACTGTAGTGTTTAAAATCCACCACTATAATTGCCGTTGGCAGAATGCAGACCAAATCAAGCTCGGCACCATTCCACATACTGTTGGCGATAAGAACGATATCCTTATTCACCCAATCCGCTTGCAAGGCCCGAATAAATGCCCTTAGCATCTGGTTCTCATGGGTACGATCAGCTTGCTGGCCGTAAAGTAAAATTGACATCGAGCGCTTGCCTTATTGAGTAGTGATTCTGTTTATGTGCTGTGCAGTAACTGGTGGCAGCAGTCTACTGAGCAATGCAACAAACAGGAAAAAAGGCAATATTATACCAACAACTGAGCCACATAAGGTTGTTAGCTACTCTTTAAAAGCGCTGCTCTTTCAATTACTTACTGTGATTGACACAAATACACTATTTTAGGCTGAACACTCTTTCTGCAGAGGAAAAACGCAGGAGAATCCCGCCCCGCTCTTATCTATTGCTTACCAATGTCTTTCATTAAGATCGCTATGTTTTTAATGCCGTCTAACAACAGTCAACCTTTTGTCTTCGTTCTCGTCTTTCTCCCAGCCGCCGTGAAGCCCCCTCCGTCTTGTTTACTTTTTGTTTTAGAGACGAAGTTTATTTGTTGCTTACTCACCTCCTTGTATGATGGTTTAAATCAATAAACGCACAGCACAAAGCTTCTGCATAGGTAACCTGTCGCTGAAGCAGTGCGGCAATAAGTTGATTGAGCAGCTGAGCCCGGCTCAACCTAATGAGATGATTATATTGTGAAGGATCAAACTGAAAGGAGCTGTGATTTTAGTTTCAAGCTCCTCTAGAGCACAGTGGCTCTCTGGGTTATGCAACAATACTTACAGACGTAAACTTAATGGTGGATCGTAAGGATTCCCCTGTACTGAACTGTTGCAGACGTATGGTTACTGTTATTGGCATACTCAAAAACAAGTTTCTCATCGACAGCTACTGGGTGATAAGTATCAAACTCAAGCTGTTTACCAACATCATCTATAGCCCTCCATTCAAGAGCGCCTAAGAGTTTAGTTTTGTTGGTGTTGTAAACTTTAAGCGACATTTTGATATTGCCATAATCATCCAACTTACCCACGTGTAGAGTCACTTTTCTTAATATCGACGGAACAATATTGACTTCCCTATCAACGGAGGCGCCTCCTCGGCTCGAGGTTATATTGTCAAACTCAACCCCATACAACGTCGTCTGGTTATAACCCACAAATGCCGAGGAAAAATTAAATATTCCGCTTGGGTATAGATTATTGCCATTGTCAATTTTAACTATTGGACCATTTCTAACGTTATTTGAACTGATTTGTATATTTGAGTCGGTAATAAAGCTGGCTGAAATATCGGTTCGGATAAAAGTGATTTCAGGTCGGTGATTTTGAAAACCGGTAGCGGTGTAAGACATTTTATAGTTCTGCATATTTTTGCAGTCGATAAACTTCAGTGAACCTGAACCCCTCAATGCCAAAGGCGTATGGGTTTTGGGACTGATATTTGAGCCACCCATATTGCAACCATAAAAAAGCAATTCACACCCGATACTAATATCGGGATTGTGCTTCTTATCAAGCAGCATGGATTTGTCTCGCATCTCAAAGCGAGAGCCATGAAACTGGATGCTCGGCCTATTACCTGGTCCGAAGTGTGCATCCGTCGCAGTCTCTGGAATTTCCACAATGCTGCCGCCAGTGAAAGGAATAATTGAACCACCCACAAACGAAATAGAACCAGCACCCATCAGTCTAAAGAGCGGCACATCAAACACTTCAATGTGCGTCTGATAGAACATCCAGTTCAATGCTTGAGGGTTGTCCATTTTGAAGATGTATTCTGTATTAGGACGCATAAAGCTTCTGATTCTGCATGACCTAAACTCAAACTCAGAGCCGTTGGTCATCCCCTCTGCATCAATCAAGCGAGTAAAAGGCCAAAACTGACAATCTATAAACTTTATGAGCTGAGACGAGCCCAAGGTCTTCATTCTCATAAAGTAGCCGTTCTTATTGGCTGAACGGATGCAGATATTCTCAAATGAACAAAAGCCAAAGATGACTTGGTCACCACTGGTATCATCACAGTTAATCATATATTCACCCTCTTTAGAGGATGCAACACCATAAACCAACTCTGAGTTCAGGTAGTTATCGCCGATAATTCTTACCCGAACATTATTTTGTGCACGGGTATTAAAAAGTAAGTTTGGTGTACCAATTAATGAGCCGCCTTGGACTCTGATAATATGTGGACTACTTCTATTGCTTGATCTATTTAAATAAGAAATTGCGGCAACAAATGCAGCTGTATCATCTGTGGGCTTAGGATTTACAGTTCCATCAGGTAAATAGTAATCACATTTAGCCCCCCAACCTCGGATATCACCTACTTCTCTCCACTGTTTATATTCAGCAGGAATTAAACTGTATTTTTTATTTGCCACAGTAATATAAGGTTCAATGGAATCTAAGCTATAACTTCCTACTGAACCACTGAGTTTAACTTCACTGTAAAATACTTGTTGGGTAGCGGCATTATAAAAATGAGTTACATCTTTAACAGTTCCTGGTGCAATAACTGTGACCTCAGACTGAGGAACACTATGACTCAGAGCTATAGCCTCAAGAAGTGTCAGCCCTGCTGCGGAAGTAGCAACGCGAGAGAGTTGATCCAATTTTTTCGCAACAGTCTCGGAGCCATAACCAACCAGATTGGCCCCTCCCGGAGAGCTCATTGCCAACTGAAAACCAGAAACCTGTCGATCAATATAACCACGTGGAGAATTATCTTCGTTACTGAGGTATTTTTTCCCATTACCAACGATCTCATTTGTCATTATTTATTTTCCCAATATTATGTTTTAATATTTTTAAAGCCAATAAAGACTCCTGGGCTTAACCTCAAGCCCATCGTCCAAATAACAAATCAAGGTAACTTTATTATTAATTTCAAGCGTACCCGAATAAGAAGAGTGATATGCAAATTGATAGTTCAGTTTTAATGAAAAATAAACTCAAAACCTTCTTAATAACCCGTTGTTTTAACCTTATGCCCTGCCTTAACTCGTGTTTATGTCACCAATTAGCGAAAACTGCCCGCCTTTGCTTGTTAACGCTGGTGGCCAAAGAAAAATGTATTCCATAGCTTTAGATCCTTCTGTATGATGGTTTAAATAAATCTATAGTAAAGCGCAAGGATGAAGCATGGATAACGTATTCCTCAAACAGCACTACAATGCATTGCTTGAACAGCTGAATCGGCTGCAGTTTTTGCTCACTGAACTGGAGTCGCAGCAGGCGGTGATTGCGCAAATTCCACCGCTGACTAAAGCGCAGGAACATGAGCCCTTGCCGATCATTGCGCCAGCGATTTATCAGGGCCGCAGCGCGGTGGAAATGGCGGCTAAGGCCTATAAAGACCTGCATATTGTTGCCGGTTTATCGCAAAAAAGTGCCCGCAGAACCCCTGGGGTGATTTGGTTTGATACCAGTCAAACCCCTGCAGCTGCAGAAATTGCTCAATGTGTCGCTGCGATTAACAGTGCCAAATTAGCCATCAAAGACTATGTGGTAAGTAATTTCAGCAGCGCCACTGCCCGCTTTGAGATTCTTAAACAGGCCTGTCCTGGGGTGATGACGGTGCATTTGTATCGGCTGATCCGCTGCTATCATCAAGAGGGTTTAAAATCAGTGCGTTTTACTTGGGCGCAGCAACAGGCGTTGCTCTATCCCGACAAGGACAAACTGCTAAAAAGAATTTCTACCGCATTGGAGCAGTCATCCAGTGCCGACTATAGCCAGACCCTGACCACGCTGATTAATCATATTAGCGCAGTGCCGCAAGGAGCGATTCGTATTCGACGGCAAGTGAAAGTGCAACCGGTGGCAAATATTGCTCAGCTGTGCGGTGCGGCAGCGCCGGTGACTGCCCCGCTGCCGATTCTGGTGCTGCAAGACAGCCCACCGGCGATTAAGATCATTGGCGACTTTAATGCACAAATAGCAGCTCAGCGCAAAACCCGTTCCGACAAACTGAACGCTGAATTGCTCGGTTACTTTCAAGGGGAAACCATTGAACAGGTGGCGCAACGCCATTGATGCGGTTGGACTCTGTTACCGTCTGGCGCTTTGCTCTGTTCAGCGATGCCTGTTATTTTAATCAGTTACTTGGAGGACTTTAATGTGTACGACATTATTGGCGATATTCATGGCCATGCGCAGGCGCTGGAGCGCTTATTAATTAAGCTTGGCTATGAAGAGCGCAAGGATGGCTGGCAACAAACCGGCCGTAAGGTGATTTTTCTCGGTGATTTTATTGACCGTGGCCCTGAGCAATTAAAGACTATCGAAATTGCGCGAAAAATGGTCGAAAACGATCATGCTTTAGCAGTGATGGGTAACCATGAGCTCAATGCCATTGCTTGGGCCACCGAAGATCAAGCCAAACCTGGGGCGTTTTTGCGCCCCCACACAGAAAAAAACTTGCGCCAGCACAAAGCGTTTTTAGATGAAATTGGCGCCGGATCACGGTCCCATCGCGCCACCATAGATTGGTTTAAAGAATTACCATTGTTTTTGGATCTGGACGATATCCGTGCAGTGCATGCCTGTTGGCATCAAGAGCACATTGCCACCATTGAGCCTTATTTAGATAGCAGCGGCGCCGCCCATGTGGATGCCTGGCAAGCGCTGTGCAGCTCTGGTAATGCTGCCTTTGACGCCGTGGAAGTGCTTCTCAAAGGCATGGAGATCGCCTTACCTTCTGGGGTGCAGTTTACCGATAAAGACGGTCATACCCGCAAACGCACCCGCACCCACTGGTGGTTATCTGAGCAAGGGATCACCTACCGTGATATTGCCATGGTGCCTGCGGATATTATTGAGCAAATCCCCCATGAGCCGGTCCCGCATGATTTGCACCTAGGTTACGACGGCTATAAGCCCTTATTTATTGGGCATTATTGGATGAGTGGTAAGCCACGTCTAATCAGCCAGCATATTGCCTGTGTTGATTGGAGCATTGCCGCCAGTGATAACCCTAAAGCTAAGTTGTGTGCCTACCAGTGGGATGGTGAAGAGGAATTATGTGCCAAGAATATGCGCTGGGTGGATCGTTAAGCGTTGACCGCCCTCACCTCTCCAGACTTAACTGCGCTTATCCAAAAAGTTAATTACCAGTCGATCCATCCAGCCCCAGAGTCGTTGTCGAATCCGTTGGGTCAAGGGGCGCTGTCGCCACACTTCTTCGGTGATTTCTAAGCTTTCTTGAAAATCATTAGCAAAACTGTGCCAGACTTGTTCTTGTAAACCCAGATCACGGGCTTCTAAATTATTTTCTAGATTAAAGCGTAAATTCCAGTGGTCAAAATTACAGGAGCCAATGGTCACCCAACTATCCACCATTACCATTTTTAAGTGCAGAAAACGCGGCTGGTATTCAAAGATACGCACCCCTTTACGCAATAGGGCTGGATAATAACGTTGTCCGGCCCAACGCACTGAGGGCAAATCAGTATGGCGACCGGTCAGCAACAAGCGCACATCCACGCCGCGTACAGCCGCTTTGCGCAAGGCGCGGCGCACCGACCAAGTGGGTAAAAAATACGGGGTGGCTAACCAAACAGTTTGGTGTGCGCCTTTAATGGCGCGGAGCAAGGATTTTTGGATATTGCGGTGCTGGGTTGACGCTGCGTAGGCCACGCGGGATTTACCAATATTGGCAAAAGGTAAGGCTTGGATATCTTGCTTAGAAACTTGTTTGGGACTGTTATTTTGTTGCCAAAAAAAGCGCTCTATGCAACTGTCCCACTGATCATCAAATAAGGTTTGCCAATCCTCAACCACTGGTCCTTGCACCCGCACCATTACCTCATGCCAGTCACTGTTGACAGCGCCTGGCTGCCAAAACTGATCGGTAAGTCCCGCACCTCCGACATACGCCACCTGCTGATCAATCAACAAGAGTTTGCGGTGATCACGGTAGAAGTTTTGCAGCCCGCGATTCCAGCGCAATGGATTGTAAAAACGTAGATCAATGCCCGCTGCCAGCCAACGTCGGCGTTGCACTGGCCTAAAACCACGACTGCCAAAGCCATCAAACAGGCAGCGCACCTGTACACCACGCTGCACGGCAGCGATCAAAGCATCTTCCACTCGAGCAGCGCTGTTACCGCTAGTGACCAGATAGAGTTCAATATCAATCTGCTCTCGGGCATCAGCAACACGCGCCAGCCAGTCTTCAAAGAATGCTGGACCATCAACCAAAAGTTCAAATTGGTTATTGGCACGCCAAGGGAAAATCAAACCCGCCATGCTCAATCCTCGTTTGCTGCGGTCAAATTTGGCGGCTCAGATCGAGCAGCGCCAGACACATTGTTATCACTGCACTGAATAAAAGTTGCCAGTCCAGCTGGCTCAACTGTCGCTGGCGGCAACTTAATCCACACATTCCTCACCCCAAAAGGCCTTATAACAGCAGTCTCAGGCCTTTGGGATGTTTGCTTTTACTGGCTTTCACACGCCGTTAACGCAGCAGCTGTGGATCACCTTTACCGGCGACCGCAGCGGCCTCTTCCATGGTCAGCAAAGCAGTCCGCGGTAAGTTTTGCAAACGCGCACAGGCGGCTAACACATTGCCCCAGCAGGCACGGTTAACAAACTGCATGCCGTACTCATCTAAGGTGCCACCACGGTTGCGGTAACCCAGTACATAAGTGTTTTCAGCTTCTGGCAGAATCTGCCATAAATGCCCGCGCAACACTTCTGGACGCATATGAGTGAGGACCACGCGTGAGCGGAAGCGTTTGGGGAAAAGCTTCTCCACCAATTCATTACTGGCCACGCTCTCCAACTCCCAACGGTCACGGGGCACACGGAAACGACCGGGCTCTTGCAAGTAGACAATACGGTAGCCCATCTCAGCTTCTTGCAAGCGCTGACCGGCACGTAACACTTGCTCCAGCTGGTAGCTGCCATTGGCAATCAGCAGCAATGGATCCGCGCCTTCATGTTCTTCCACAACAATGGCGCCATCAATGGCCAACTGCTCAGCCTGCTCTTGGCTAAAGTACGCTGGACGATCACGCTTGGCTGCGACCACACAGGCTATCTGACCACGGGCGCTGTAAATTTGCGGCAATAGCGCCAGCATACTGTTGTGGTCGGCAGGGAAAAGTACCCGTGACACATCACTCATTTCACCGAGTAAAGCTTCACAGAAGGTGGTGTCTTGGTGAGACTGTTGGTTTTTACCATTCTCCCAAGTATGCGAGGTGGCCACCAGCGGCCAACCCAACCAGCCGGCCGGACGGCCTATTTCTTTTTGCTGACGGGCATAAATCAAGTTTTGTCGTACCGCACCGAGCATTTTCACACAGAAGGCTTCGTAACTGGCCACTAGGTTTAAACCTGCTTGGTTGGCTAAACAGGCTGATACCACCGCTTCTTCGTTAAGTACGGTAATAATTTTGCCGTCCACCGCTTCCGTTTCGTTTTCTGGCTCACTGACCCGGTGACGCAAGGCTTTCAGTATCCCTGTGAGACGGTTACTGGCCAGTTCATCAGGGTTACCTACCCGCGGACGCAAATCAGGGTTTGCTGCAACCAGATCGACAAAGTAACGATCAATCGCCGCCATAGTCGAGCAAGTGTCATCACGGTAGTGCAACTCAGGTTGAACCGGTGTGTGCGGATAACGATTGGCCATTGGGTTATCGCGCTCTAGTAAGCGCTCCTGCTCTTTATGGGTATTGAGCAGCGCCAAAGCTTCACGCATTTCCTCAGGACTGACATACAGTGGCTTGACATGGGTATTAAAGAGTTCGCGAGACCGCTCATCGGTGTGCGGATTGCCGGGCAGTGGTAAGTTGTGCGCTTTATTTTCATCATCGCCATAAAAACCAAAGCCCTTAGTGGACTCGGCAATGCCGTAAGGAATGGGCAGTGGGTAGGATAAAATACCGCTGTTCTTTTCTTGCACCCGACGCTCTAAGCGTTGTTCCATTTCCCATATAGTGCAGAGAAAAGCCGCTGGATCACGGCCATCAAACTCAATTGGGTCAAAACCACAACCACGCAAATGCCGTTGGAAGCCTTTTAAGCCTTCTAAAGTGCCCAGCTCGGTGCGCTGTTCAATACGACGACCGTTGGCAATCATAATTGGCAATGCTGGACCGCAGTCTTCAGCCCGCCACCAACGTGGAATCCAGTCACTGCCGCGCTGTTCTTCTGCAGCACCATCGGAAAGAAACGCAATCAGCTTTTCACCCGGTAACGGCATATGAGCATATTGCAGCTCAGCAAAACCTAAGTAACCGCCTTCAATGATGCCACCGGCGGTATGGGGGTTCACGTGACTGCCTAAAGGTGCAGCCATGGTGCCATCAGGGGCAATTTCATAACTGTAGAAATCTTGCAGTAAACGGTTGATGCCTTCTTCGCCATTACCATAGGCTTCTTGCTGCTCAGGATGCAGGTTACCCAGCAACACGTTGAGTGCTTCAACCGCTGCCACACTGTGTCCCTGCCCCATTAACCAACCGCGGGTTTCGCCAGTCAAAGCATTGAGCGCCATATAAGCGGCGTAGCCTGGCACCATATTCAATGAGCCACCGGTATGCCCTTCAGGTTGGACTTTAAACTCGTCCGCGGTTAATTCACTGCCGTCGAGGTGGATTTTGGTGGCATAGGTCATATGCACAACCAATGACATACCTGCTGCAGTTATTTTATCCAAAGCTGTTAATTTACGGTATACAGTAGAGATATCAGGTTGCTTACCAGCTTGCACAAGCTGATGGGCAAGTCGATATACTGCAGCTTGAGTTTCTGCCGTGTGCTCGATTGGGCCGTAGCCCTTTTGCCACTGTGCAAACGCTGGCTCAGTTTCAGCATGTTCGTTTAAGTCAGCTTGGCTCGGCAAAATCTGATGCATAGTAATAACTCCATAAACTCGAATGTGGTGCAGTTTAAAGACAACCCCGTAAGGATATCATGATACGCGACAACAACTGCTCACTCAGCACTACTCTATTCATCCAGCCAAGAAGGAAATTTCATGGCCCTATTAAATTTTCTCGGTGCAATTCAACAAGTTACTGGCTCCTGCTACCTCATAGAGACCTATGATAAAAAGAACATTCTCCTTGAATGTGGCATGCAACAAGGGGGCGATAACGACGACAAAGGTGAAGAGCATGATAACCGCTCTGCTTTTACCTTTAATCCAGAACACATTGATGCGGTGGTCATCTCCCATGCGCACATTGATCACAGCGGAATGTTGCCGCGCTTAGTGGCTGAAGGTTTCCGCGGCCCTATTTATGCAACGGATGCCACCTGTGAATTAATGGAATTGATGTTGCTCGACTCAGCCCATATCCAAGAAAAAGATACCGAATGGGAAAACCGCTGGCGGGCCCGCCGTGGTAAAAAGCCGTTAAAACCGATTTACGTCAGCAAAGATGCAGAGCGCGTGCTGGAACTACGTGAGCCAGTGGATTATGAAGTACCCACTACAGTGGTACCTGGGGTCAAAGTATCCTTCCATGATGCCGGTCATATTATTGGTTCAGCCATAGTTAAATTAGAGTTTAGCGAACCCAATGACAGTGTGCGTACTTTGGTGTTCTCCGGCGACCTGGGCAGCACTTGCTCGCCCTTAATGAAAGACCCTAAAATCCTCAAACACGCCGATGTCCTGATGTTGGAATCCACCTACGGTGACCGTGACCATCGCTGCAATGAAGACACCCTGGATGAACTGGTTGCGATTCTAGAGCAAGCCGAAAAAGACGGCGGCAATGTGATGATTCCGGCGTTCTCGGTGGGTCGTACCCAAGATATTTTATTCCACTTAGGTCGTTTCTATCAGGAAGGTCGTCTGCCCCAGCATACTGTGTACTTAGACAGCCCAATGGCGATTCGCGCCAATGATATTTACTACCATCACCGCGACGATTTCGATGAAGAACACCGCGCCATGCTGATTAAGCATAATATTCACAACGTGCACGATTGGTTGCCAATTTTAAAACTCACACCAACCCCGCAAGAATCCATGGCGATTAACGAAGTCAAAAGCGGCGCTATAATTGTTGCTGGTAGCGGCATGTGCAACGGTGGACGGATTATTCACCATTTTAAGCACAACCTCTGGCGCACCGATTGCCATATTATTTTCACCGGTTTCCAAGCCCGTGGCACCAATGGACGAGCCATTGTTGACGGGGCTAAAACTGTACGGATCTTCAAAGAAGACATTATGGTCGGCGCGCAAGTGCATACTTTAGGCGGTTTCTCTGCCCATGCAGGGCAATCGCAATTGATTGAATGGGCCAGCCATTTTGACAGCCGCCCTGAACTACATCTAATTCATGGCGAGTTGGAAAAAATGCTGATTCTCCAGAGCGAGTTTAAAAAACGCTTAGATTGGGATGTCAATATCCCTGAACTCGGTGATCGCATTGCTTTATAAGGAGTTACTATGACGTTTGAAAATGATGATTATTTAGCACGTCAGTATCAGGTGAGTAATATAGATTTAGACGGCAAGGTGGATGAACTGCTGCAACTGGCGGTACCACCAACCAGTCAGAACCGTGAACTGTATAGAGATATGATGCTGACTGTGGCGCGTATGGCAGAAGACGATCGCAATCGTTGGGATGCTAAAATTATGCTGCGCACCCTGCGTGAGATGGAAACTTCGTTCAGCTTGCTGGAACGTTTCAAGCGCCGGCGTAAGGTCACCGTGTTTGGCTCAGCACGTACGGAACCTGATCATCCCCTGTATAGGCAAGCAGTGGAGCTGGGTGAGATTCTCGCACGGCATAATTTGATGGTGATTACCGGTGCTGGCGGCGGCATTATGGCAGCCGCTCATGAAGGTGCAGGCTTAGAAAACAGCTTGGGGCTGAATATCGCTCTACCCTTTGAGCAAGGCGCCAATGAAACAGTGCATGGCAGCGGTAATCTGCTGACTTTTCACTTCTTCTTTTTGCGTAAGCTGTTTTTTGTTAAAGAAGCCGATGCGCTGGTGCTCTGCCCCGGTGGCTTCGGTACTTTAGATGAAGCGCTGGAAGTGCTGACCTTGATGCAAACTGGTAAAAGTCCGCTGGTACCGGTAGTGCTGCTGGACCAAGAAGGCGGTACTTATTGGGACAGAGCACTGGAGTTTATGCGCGATGAATTGGTGGATAAAAACTATATTCTACCCAGTGATTTACGCTTAATGCGCCAGGTGCGCACGCCCCAAGAAGCAGGTGAAGAGATTGCTCGATTTTACCGAAATTTCCACTCGTCACGCTGGTTCCGCAACGTCTTTGTGGTACGGATGAACTACCCTCTGAATGAAAATGCCATGGACATCCTGCACAAAGAGTTTATCGACATCTGTGCGTCAGGTGGTTATGAGCAAGTCGATTATTGTCCTGAAAAACACAATGAACCGGAATTCTGCCATCAGTTCCGCTTAGAGTTTAACTTTAATGACCGTGACCACGGGCGCTTACGTGAAATGGTCGATTTTATTAATCTGCCACAGAACTGGCAAAGCAACAGGTAACAACCCCAACTGATCTGCAACTCGGTTTTCACACTGTGTCGCAGATCAGCTGCCTGTTGACTGCCAACTGCTGGTTATTTAAGCGGTTAGCCGCTTGAGTCGCCAGCCCTACTCTATTTCCTAATTTCATCCACGATTTCATACGACCCGCCGTCGCGCTAGCTCCCTATACCAGCGGTCCACCTTTACGAGCGGTCCGTGACCGCCACTGTTCTTGCAGGCAACATCCGACGCAAGCAGACTAGTTTTAACAGCAGGTGCTGCTTATGGCTTTGCATCAATCTGGGTGATAGTGCTAGGCGCGCTGACGGAGCAGGCTAAACTCAATACCTCCTAAAAAAATCCACAGAGAGCATTGCGAATGAAACTAACAGGACAGGTAGCGCTGGTGACCGGTGGTGCGCGAGGTATTGGCCGCGCCACTGCATTAGCCTTTGCGGAACGTGGCATCAAGGTTGTGATTGCCGATATCAATGCTGCAGGCGCTGAAGAAGCAGTCAGCATAATTGAGCAAGCCGGTGGTAGCGCACTCTTTGTCAGTTGCGATGTGTGTGAGGAAGAACAGGTCAAACAACTGATAGCAACTACAGTGGCAGCTTATGGCAGTCTCGATTACGCCTTCAATAATGCTGGCATTGAAATGGAGAACCAGCGTTTGCACGAGGGTTCATTAAGCTCTTTTGAGAAGATAATGGATGTGAACGTCAAAGGTGTCTGGTTGTGCATGAAGTATCAGTTGCAGCAGATGCTGACGCAAGGTAACGGTGCCATTGTCAATGCTGCCTCGGTGGCTGGCTTAGGCGCGGCACCAAAAATGGCTGCCTATGCGGCCTCTAAACACGCGGTAATGGGTTTAACTCGCACTGCGGCCATTGAATATGCGCGTAGAAATATTCGCGTTAATGCAGTGTGCCCGGCGGTGATTGATACTGCTATGTATCGGCGTATCGCTGCAGTGGATCCGGCACTGGCCAAACGTGTACCTGAGCTTCATCCAATGGGGCGCCTAGGTCAGATCGAGGAGGTGGCGGCCACAGTTATGTATTTATGCAGTGAAGGGGCAGGATTTACTACCGGCCACGGTCTAACCATTGATGGCGGCATGAGCGCAGTTTAGCTTTAGTCGCTGCATAAACTATGCCCTCCCTGCGACCCTAAAGCTCAATCTGCTTGTATTTGTATCGCCTGCAAGAACTGTCGCGGTCGTGGGCCGCTCGTACAAGGGTTGCGCCAGCTACAGGTCTTAGCCTGCCACAGGTGTTAACTGTGGCTAACTAAACAATCGTTATGCTAACTCTGCAAAGATGTCGTTTAACGCTTGTGCTGGGTCTGCGGCTTGAGTGATTGGGCGGCCAATAACGAGGTAATCAGCGCCCGCCTCGATGGCTTGCGCTGGCGTTAGAATACGTTTTTGATCATCTTCAATACTGCCCATTGGCCGAATACCTGGAGTCACCAGCACGCCATCAGGCCAATGTTGCTTCAACAGACTGGCCTCTTGCGCAGAGCACACCAATCCATCTAAACCTGCTTGCTCAGCTAAACCAGCCAAACGTAAAACCTGCTCCTCTGGACTGACGTCCAAACCAATGCCGGCTAAGTCATCTTGCCCCATGCTGGTCAACACTGTTACGCCAATCAATAAGGGTTTATGCCCTTCATGCGAATCCAGAACTTCACGACAAGCATGCATCATTTTTAAACCGCCAGAGCAGTGCACATTGACCATCCACACACCCATTTCAGCCGCAGCTTTAACCGCCATCGCCGTAGTATTGGGAATATCATGAAACTTAAGGTCTAAAAAAACTTCAAAACCCAAAGCATGCAACGCTTCGACCACTTTAGGCCCGCTGCGAGTAAACAACTCTTTACCCACTTTAAGGCGGCATTGTTGAGGATTTAAACGCTCAGCAAGGGCTAATGCTTGAGCTTCGCTGGGAAAGTCTAAGGCAACTATAACAGGGCTAGAAATGGTGCTGGGCATGGTCTGAGTCTCGTATCAATAATATCCACTGCATTGTAGCGCTGATCAAGGCGATCTGTCCCACCCACTTGAATGCTGCAAATTTTTTGTAGCAAAAATAAAGGCTCATAAACTCGGACAGACCCGCAACTCGATAGCACAAATTACAGAAGCAATAAACCCTCCTAAAGTTTAGTAATGGCGAAGTCAGTGAAAATAATGTAACATTGTTACCAATAGAACCTGTGAGTCAACTCTCTTCCGCAGAGCTTTTGGAGTCGTCATGCCTTGGTATATTTGGTTATTGATCGCGCTAGTTCTTGGCTCAATTGTGGGCAGCCTTCTCATGCTACGTAATACTGCTAACAAAATGCCCATCAGTGATGACAAACTGGAATTAATGCGCCAACGCAATGCTGAATTAGAGGCGCAAGAACGTCAAAAAGACGAGTAATCCTCACATCATCGTTGGAGATTTATTTATGTCCCGTACAGAAACCGATAGTTTAGGTGCCATTGAAGTACCTGCAAATGCTTACTGGGGTGCACAAACCCAGCGCTCTAAACTCAACTTTGCCATTGGTTCACAACCGATGCCGCTGGCTGTTGTGCATGCTTTAGCCCATGTTAAAAAAGCAGCTGCCCGCGTCAACGCGCGTTTAGGTGAGTTACCTGAAGACATTGCTGAGCTGATTGAGCAGGCCGCTGACGAAGTGATTGCCGGTAAGCTTGATGAGCACTTCCCATTGGTGGTGTGGCAGACCGGTAGCGGCACGCAAAGCAATATGAACACCAATGAGGTGATTGCCGGTCGCGCCAATGAAATTGCCGGTCAAGGCATTGGCGGCAAGTCCCCTGTCCACCCCAATGATCACGTTAACCGTGCACAAAGCTCTAACGACTGCTTCCCCACAGCCATGCATATTGCTGCGCTGCAAGCTGTTGAACATGATTTATTTCCTGCGGTAAAAATGCTCCGCGATGGCTTAGACCAACAGGCCAAGCGGTATGCCAATTTAGTAAAAACTGGCCGCACCCATATGATGGATGCCACCCCAGTCACCTTTGGCCAAGAGTTATCAGCCTTTGTCGCACAACTGGATTACGCCACCGACGCCATTGCAGCCACCTTGCCCGCCGTAGGTCAACTGGCCCAAGGCGGTACCGCCGTGGGTACCGGTCTCAATGCCAATGCTGACTTTGCAGAAAATATTGCCAAAGAGTTGGCCTCGGCGACTGGTTTGAAATTAACCACTGCCCCCAACAAGTTCGCCGCATTGGCAGGTCATGAGCCGTTAGTCAGCTTGTCCGGGGGGTTAAAAACCCTTGCTGTAGCGCTGATGAAGATTGCCAATGACTTACGCATTTTAGGCTCGGGCCCACGTGCCGGTTTAGCCGAAGTATTATTACCCGCCAACGAACCCGGCAGCTCAATTATGCCCGGCAAAGTGAATCCGACTCAGTGTGAAGCGTTATCGATGCTAGCCTGCCAAGTGCTGGGCAATGATGTCACCATTAATATTGCCGCCAGCAATGGCCATTTACAGCTCAACGTGTTTAAGCCGGTTATTATTCATAACCTGCTCGAATCCATTGAGTTAATGGCTGATGGTTGCCGCAACTTCCAAAAGCATTGCGTTGAGGGTATGCAGGCCAATGAACAGCAAATGGCTGATCACTTAGAAAATGGCTTGATGCTGGTTACTGCCCTTAACCGCCATATCGGTTACGACAATGCCGCGAAAATTGCTAAGAAAGCTTACGAAGAGAACCTCACTCTACGCGCAGCAGCAATTGAGTTAGAGCTGGTCACTGATGAGCAATTTTCTGAGTGGGTGCGCCCAGAAGATATGCTGCACCCCACTCCTAGCGAAAAAACCAGCAAAACCAAGCCTGGCTCAACAACTAAGCGCAGAAGCTGGCCAGACAAAGACTAAACTTAAAGACTGAGCGAAACAATCAGCGTATAGAGTACCTCGCCGCAGGCTTAACCGCTTGCCGCGAGGGACCAAAGTGCTGCGACTCCTGCTCCTGCCGAACGGAACATACCTGCAACCCCTATCCAACTACTACCTACCCTAACGCTGCCTACGACCCTCCTACCAACCTGTCCTAACGTTGCTTGCAAGCACTGTCGCAGTCATAAACTGCTCATACAGAGTTAAGACTTTAAGTATTGTGCTGCCTGATAGAGCGATTACGGTCCTGGACTGCTCATACAAAGACTACACAGAACTTGCACAAAGCTTAGCTTGCGCCAGCGCCGGCTTTTAACCTTTAAATACCGGCAGCCAATTGAGCAGCATAAGTATTTGTATGCTAAACACGGTAACGGCAAAGAGCACTACAAAGCCAACCAGCCAAGCCCCACCTTTGACTTGATAAGCGGCATTGGGATAACGCTTGCGTGACGCGCGCACTAATAATGCAGGAATCAATGCGGCCCAAATCGCTGCCATCAGCCCCACATAGCCCATAACTTTGACAAATCCTGTGGGAAACAACAGGCATGCCAAAAGCGGTGGCAAATAGGTTACTGCAGCGGTTTTTAGCCGTCCTACAGCCGTATCACTAAAAGCAAACAGATCACGCAGATAATCAAACAAGCCTAAGGTCACGCCCAGAAAGGAACTGGCAATAGCCATAAAGGCAAAAGCATTTAAAAAGCGCGCCACAGCATCGGTGGTGACATAGTTATTTAACCCAGCCAGCAACGCAGTCACATCACCATCGGCGGCAATCACCGGGGTAAACTCGGCCCTGGGCAAGTTGCCTTGCACAGCGAGCTGCCAGAGTAAATAGATGCCCAGGGCTAATAGCGAGCCCCATAAAATACTGCGCGCCACCGGCTGCGCCTGTTTATTGTAATAACTGACCAAGCTCGGCACATTGCCGTGATAGCCAAAGGATGCCAAACACACCGGCAACGCCGCCCAAGCGTAGCGCCAATAGCTCGATTCTCCTGCCGCAGCGCTATCCAGTAACACCTCAGGAGTGACACTCTGTAGCAGTGAACCGGTGGAAAGAAAGAAGCTGACCAGCATGCCACCAATCAAAACAGTGGAAAAACGGTCGACCACCTTGGTGGAGATCCACACTGACGCGGCCAGCACCAGCAAAAACAGCACTGCAGAGAACTCACGGGAGATTGATACAGGTTGCTCAGTCAACCAACCGCTGATGGTCACAAGACTGTTCTGAGTTAAACCGCCGCCGACAAAAATATAGGCGTAGGTCAGTGAATACAAAACAAACGCCACAGTAAAACCGGTGACTAAACTCCAACCGGGGCCCAGCAACCCCCGCACCACCGTATGAAAGCTGGCACCTTGCGGGAAATGCAGTGTCGCTTCAAGCAGCATCAACCCCGATAGATACATGCACAACCACACATACAGCAGCACCAGCACTGAGCCCAGAAACCAAACCCCTGATGTGGCCGTGGGATTGGCCAGCATTCCCGCACCAATGGCAGTACCGGCAATAATCATCATGCCGCCAAAGCGGGTCGGAATTTGCTTACGTAACGTCGTGCTCATAAAGGATCTTTATCAGGAGTTACCAGTTGCAAACCACTGCGAGGAACTGCGCAGTGGTTCAGCAAGACTGCGTTTGAGATTAGGTGTATTGATAAAAAATACGCACCTGACCGATATAGTCCAATGTTTGTGCCTTCTCCTCCAAGCGCTGGGATAAGCTTGCGCTGGCATCTCGCATCGGCCGCACTAAATCCACATGCACTTTACCGCTCAGATAATGCAACGTCACCGAATCACAATCCGCGGCATCCACCTCTCCGGCCCACACTTTACGCAAATCGGCTAAGACTTCACGTCTAAAGGGTAAGCCAACACACAGCAACTCTAAAGAATCATCTTCAGGATCAATATGGATCAAGGCACTGCTGATATTTTTATTTGATTCAATCAGTTTTAAACGCACATATTCAGCGATTTTATGCCCTTCAGAGACACTTAAACGCTCATCCACTTCAATGTGCATATCAACTAAGTAGCTCTCACCCATGCGGCGACTACGCAGCATATGCATGCTCTGTACGCCTTCAATATTTTCAATGATACGCTCAACGGCAGCGGCAGTTTTTGGCTCCATGCCGGTATCAACCAGCTCACGAATGGATGACCAAGCCTGGTCCCAACCAATTTTACCGATCATATAAGCCACGCCTAAAGCGGCAAACGCATCCAAGTAAGGCACACCCAATAAGCTGCCGGCGACACCAATCAACACTACGATCGAAGAAACCGCATCGGAGCGGTGATGCCAAGCATTGGCTTTTAATAAATTGGAATTAAAATCACGCGCAATGCCCATGGTGTAATGATACAAGCCTTCATTGGCAAAAATAGAAATAGCGGCAATTAACAACACAATGGGCGTGGGCTGCAGCAAGGTTTCAGGGTTAAGCAGGCGCTGCCCCGAATCAACCACGATGCCGATGGCGGTAATAATCAGCACCACACCCAGCCCAACGGTAAAAGCAGTTTCAATTCGTGCATGACCATACGGATGATCTTTATCCGCTGGTTGATTGCTGTACTTAGCGGCGAACCACACCATTAAGTCTGTGCTTAAATCTGCTAAAGAGTGCACCCCATCGGCAACTAAAGCAGTCGACTGACCAATAATGCCAAAAATAATTTTTACCACGGTTAAAACTAAATTAACGATGGCACCAACCACACTGGTCTTGCGCATCGCTTTATCGCGCGCTTGCGCACGCTGTTGAGTATTCATTTAAAACTCTCCATACAAATCATAGCCTTACAATGGATACCTAAAATAAAGATCTAACAGTTTAGCAGGTACGCTAGGGTTATCAGCATCGCTGACTAAGTATACTTTAAGCAGCCCATCATCGACTTGCTGAGCACTGATCCCTTCTATTTTATAAAGCGGATGTACGGTTTTAATCCAGCGTAATCGGCGCTGTTGATCAAGCAAACCAATGGCCGCGCCAACACATTCGCCATCTTCATAGCTGTTATCGGTATTTTCTGCCACAGCGGTAAATAAACAATCGCCACTTGGCAAAGCACAGGCATCAGTAAAGGTCAGCGGCACACCCGCCACTTCACCTAAATTATAACGTTCAATATGGTATGGCTGGATCGATAAAGAGTCTTGCTGCTGCGCATCGAGCAATAAGTAAAGATCAGATAAGCAGTACTCAATCACCGCATTGTCACGCTGTTGATTATTAGCTCTGTGCCACAATTTAAGGCAATCCCCCTGCACCACCACACCTTCAATATTAAGCTCAGCAACAACCTTTTCGAGCGGTTGATAAAGTGCCTGCAAGGAAAATATCTGCGGTTGCTCAGTTAAGCATTGCTGCTGGTCAAATGGCCAAAGCATGCCCCGCTGACGCAGCTCAGTTGAGCCAGAACCTAAGGCTAATAAAGCACCATAAGGATAGCTTGCCGATGGCGGCAAACCGGTCAGGCTTTCAAAGTCAGGCTTAACGGCTTTGCGTTGCTTGCTCTCTGTGGGCAAAACCCCAGGAATAATGCTTAAGGTTACTCCGGGTTCTGTGTCTAGCAAAGAAAACACTCCCAGCTCCAACTGATCATCGGCCACCACATACAGTGTGTGATTAACGATCCACATCCCACTGGCAGCACTGAGGTGCGACTGGATAGCTGTGTTATTGAGCAACAACTCTCGCACTGTATTGAGTTTTAACAATTCAGCCTGCATCTACTCACCCTTTCAGCTGATGTGCCCCATAAGCAATGCACCTTAGCATAAGCAGCGCATGGACTCCCGCTATCTCTATCCTGCTTGCAGCACGCTTTTATGCTATATTTCCATAATCTTGATATAGGTCATTTTTATGCACGCTGCTAAACCCTTATACGATTATCCTAAGTACTGGGCCGAATGCTTTGGTCCTGCACCTTTTTTACCCACTTCACGCGAAGAAATGGATCAGCTCGGCTGGGATTCTTGCGATGTGATCATTGTGACCGGTGATGCCTATGTGGATCATCCGTCATTTGGCATGGCGGTGATTGGCCGCGTCTTAGAAGGACAGGGTTTCCGCGTCGGCATCATCAGCCAACCGGATTGGCGTAATAAAGATGACTTTATGCAACTGGGTGAGCCCAACCTATTCTTCGGTGTGGCTGCCGGTAATATGGACTCCATGATTAACCGCTATACCGCCGATCGCAAAATGCGTTCGGATGATGCCTATACCGCAGGCGGCCGAGCCGGTAGTCGCCCAGATCGCGCCAGCTTGGTCTATAGCCAACGTTGTAAAGAAGCCTACAGCCATATTCCAATTGTCTTGGGTGGCATTGAAGCCTCGTTGCGCCGCATCGCCCATTATGATTACTGGCAAGATAGCGTGCGCCGCTCCATTTTAATGGACGCCACCGCAGATATTCTATTGTACGGTAACGCTGAGCGCGCCATTGTTGAAGTGGCGCAGCGCTTATCCTGGGGCGAGTCCATCACAGATATTAATGATATCCGTGGTACTGCTTTTATTCGTAGGGACACTCCGGATGGTTGGTTTGAGTTGGATTCAACGCGGATTGACCGTCCTGGGCGCGTTGATCGCATTATTAACCCCTATGTGAATACCCAGGACACCGACGCCTGTGCCATTGAACAACAAGCCGGTGAACTGCCTGAGCAATCTGATGTACAGGTGGTGCAACTCATCGATCACCCGCGCCTCACCCGTGAGCGTACGGTGATTCGTATTCCGTCGTTTGAAAAAGTGCGCAATGATCCAGTGCTGTATGCCCACGCCAACCGCGTGCTGCA
>CAZEZR010000032.1:0-31180 GCA_964516465.1 uncultured Thiopseudomonas sp.
CAGTTAATCGAGCTTCAACATATTTGTTTAGCAAGATCAAAGCGTTACGCACTTCGGGATAACACTGCTCAACTACCGCTTGGCAATCGTTGTGTTGACTGCTTTGCTTGAGAACGGTGCGTATATTAGTTAAGGGAGTGTCCCGTGTCAAGCCTTTATCTGAAAATACTTTTGCGGTACTGATCGATACCGGCGGTATCGCCACTAAATACCAAGGTTCTGGCAGTTTTACCGGTTGCAGTTTTTCTCCCACCCCTTCAGCAAATGCAGCGCGACCCATCACAAATACCGGCACGTCAGCGCCAAGGGTTAAGCCCAACTGTGCGAGTTTCTCTAGTGATAGTAGGGTGTTCCATAGATGATTGAGGCCAACTAGGGTGGTTGCTGCGTTGGAACTGCCGCCGCCGATGCCACCGCCAACTGGTAGCTTTTTGTCCAGCCAAATATCTGCGCCGAGTGAGCTCTGGCTTTCAGCCTGCAGCAAGCGAGCAGCGCGAACAATTAAATTATCGTCGTGGGCCACACCGTCGATTGGGGTGTGCAAAAGGATTTGCCCATCATCGCGCGCAGTAAAATGCAAGGTGTCAGCGTAGTCGAGAAACTGGAACAGGGTTTCTAGCAAGTGATAACCGTCAGCACGACGGCCAACGATATGCAGCATCAGGTTCAGCTTGGCCGGTGCCGGTAAGCTTAATTGCGCAGAATCTTTGCCCAGATACTGGCTGACTGTGTTTGTGGTGTTGTCGTGCATAGTATTACTGACCCAGTTGCCGTGCTCGCCATTCTTTAATGACCAGGGTGATATCTAATCCCGCGCCACTAAGCTTGATGCGCTCGGGAAGTTGTAAGTCGTTTTCAGTGCGGTAGCTTAAATAATCAATGGTCCACTGATTCTGCTTGAGCTGTTTAAGCAGGCTGTTATCGTCCAGCAGCACCTGACTTTTACTGTGGGGTGCAGGCAAGCCGCGGACCCACCAAAGTAAGTTCTCCACCGGCAAGCTCCAGCCTAACTGTTGCTGCATTAAGGCTTCAGCGGAGTGCGCGTGAAAAGTACCGCGGTTACCAACTTCTAAGCTCACAGCGCCTTGGCGACCGGTTAAGCGGGTTGAGCCTTGACCTAAGGGGCCTGAGAGGCGGATATCAAAGTAGTCTTGGCGCTGCAGCCAAAAGATCACGGCGCTGCCTGATTCTTGCTCACTGCGGATCCCCAGCTTACCGCTGACCTGCCAAGCATCTATAGGTGCTATTTGCTGTTTGTGCTCTTGCCAGGAGCCGGCCTGGCCGCTACCGCTCAATTGTTCTTGGGAGGCGAAGTGGCTACAACCGCTGGATAGGAGCAGTAGACACACTATTAAAAGGCTAGAAAAACGCATCAATTTACAAGTCCTTGTTGGTCAGTCGCTGTATGGTTTCCAGTAACACCGGATGATTAGGTTGAGTTTCTAGAGCTTGGTTCCACACTTGCTGAGCTTCCTTGTGCTTACCCAGCTGCCAGAGAACCTCACCTAAGTGCGCGGCAACTTCGGCGTCTGGGTAGGCGCTAAAGGCTTCACGGAGTAAGCGCTCTGCTGTGTGTTTATCGCCGAGGCGGTAGTAAACCCAGCCTAAGCTATCAGTGATGGCTGCGTCATCGGGTTCAAGTTGGTGGGCTTTTTCAATCAGCTCTCGCGCTTCTTCTAAGCGGTCAGTACGGTCGGCGAGGGTGTAGCCCAATGCGTTTAAGGCCATGGCATTGTCGGGATTACTGTCGATAACTGAGCGTAAATCCTGTTCTAGCTGTGCTAAATCGCCACGCTTATCAGCAATTATTGCGCGGGTATACAGCAGGCTGGGATCATTTGGATTGTCTCTTAAGGCTCGGTTAATACGCACCCAAGCGCTTTCTATATGGCCGTGCTTGCTGAGACCTTCGGCTTCGATTAAGTGCAGCTGAATACCTAGCTCAGGGCGCAATAGACGCTGCTGTTCAAAATGAGTTGTGGCGTCGCGCAGACGGTTGTTATTCAGTAGCAAGGCAATAATGCGCTGCTGGGCAGGAAGATAATTGCTCCCTGTTTGCACCGCGCTGTAAGCAGCTAAAGCTTGCTCGTTATCCTGCAGCTCTTCAAAGACTAGGCCAAGGTTGTACTGTGCAGCGTTGCTGTGGCTGCCGCGAATAATTAAATCTTCAAGGTAGGCTTGTGCTTCAAGCCACGCGCCCAGATCCATATTGATTAAGGCCAATGAGAAGCGCAGATCGTCATCGTAGGGTGATTGCTGAAGCAGTTCTAAAAATTCTGCACGGGCCTCTTCCAGTCGATTGAGCTCGATAAATTGGCGGGCATAGGTAATGCGCAGGCGGTTGTCTTCTGGGTGTTTCTTTAGCGCATTACGCAATAAGGGCAAGGCTTCTTCACCGCGGTCCAGTTGGCTGAGTAAACGCGCTCTAAGGAGTATGGTCGCCACCACCGCATTTTTCTTCGGTTGTTTTTCCAGTAAGTGTAAGGCGTCTAGGGTGCGTTCATCTTGGTTGAGTAAGACCGCCTTGCTAAAAACCAGCTGTTGGTTTTGTGGGTGCTTAGCTAATAAACGATCAAAACTCTGCAGTAGAGCTTGTATGGTTCTACGGTCAGATTGCGCTGCAGAGAGGGCGAGAAAGTCGAACTGGGTTTCACCATTGGCCAGTAAAACGATTTCCATGCGCTGCATCGCTTCATCATAGCGTTGTGCTTGGGCCAGCTGAATTGCAGCCGAACGTTGTGCTTCTATATTGTCTGGAGCGGCATTGGCCCAAATCAATGCACTGCTGAGCGCGCGATAGTCATCGCCAAGGTATTCGGCAATTCGGAAAGCACGTTCAGCAACCCCGGGGTCACCGGTAATCTGTGCTTGTTCGCTGTAGTTGTCTGAAGCGATATCAAAACGATCCCGTTGCCCAGCAATTTCTGCGGTGAGTAAGCTGATTAAGGTGTCAGAGGAAAAATCAGTTGTCCTCTCACTGGGGCTGCTGATTTGTGTCGCCGCCGCGGTATCTGTATCGTTTGCCGGCAAGTGCTGCTCGGGTGTCAACGCTTGACAGCCAGATAGAATTAAACTGATTGAAATAAGATTTAAATATTTATTCATAAGTACAGAGTAAGACAAGTTAGAATGGTTGCATCATGACACAAGCAAAGATTACGCGCGCTACACTCTGTAGTTTAGACGCTAATTTAAGTGCTGGTACGATGAGCAGCTTTGCATGTGATAGTCTAAAATATATGCTTTTTCTTGCACTTATATGGTGTGTTTTGTTTGGGGAGGTTGTTCTGAAGGCTTTGAAGTAGGACAATTGCCCGCTTTAAATCCCCTTTAGCGACGATGCATGGCTTTTATTGCACTTGGAATTAATCATAAAACAGCTTCTGTGGCGGTTCGCGAGCGCGTGGCGTTTAGCCCTGAGCAACTGCCTGAGGCCTTGCATCAGCTGTGCCGGATGGTGGGCAGTCGCGAAGCCGCGATTCTCTCAACCTGTAACCGCAGTGAATTGTATCTGGAAATGGAAAGTGTGCAGCCGCAAGCGGTGCTTAATTGGTTGGCGCAGTTTCATCAGGTGCCGCTAGAAGACTTGCAAGCCTGCGCTTATGTGCATAATGACGATCAGGCTATCCAGCATATGATGCGTGTAGCCTGTGGCTTAGACTCTTTAGTGCTGGGTGAGCCACAGATACTTGGACAGATCAAAACTGCTTATGATGTGGCCCGTGAGGCAGGTACTCTAGGGCCTTTGTTAGGACGTTTATTTCAAGCGACCTTTAGTACCGCGAAAACCGTACGCACTGATACAGCCATTGGTGAAAACCCCGTCTCAGTGGCCTTTGCTGCGGTGAGTTTGGCGCGGCAGATTTTTACCGATCTAAGTCAAAGCCAAGCCTTATTGGTGGGTGCTGGCGAGACCATGACCCTAGTGGCGCGTCACTTGCATGAGCAGGGGGTGAAAAGAATTGTGGTGGCTAACCGCACTTTAGAGCGCGCTACATTATTGGCCGATGAATTTGCAGGGCAGGCGATTGTATTGGCTGATATTCCAGACGCCTTGGTTAATAGCGATATTGTTATCAGCTCTACTGCTAGTCAGTTGCCTATTTTAGGTAAAGGGGCGGTGGAGCGCGCATTAAAATTGCGCAAACATAAACCGATTTTTATGGTCGATATTGCCGTGCCGCGGGACATTGAGCCACAGGTGGGTGAGCTGGATGATGTGTATTTATACAGCGTTGATGACTTGCATGAAGTGGTCACGGAAAACTTAAAAAGCCGCCAAGGTGCTGCCAAAGCTGCTGAAGAGTTGGTGGTGCAGGGCACCTCTGACTTTATGTCCCGTTTGCGCGAGCTGGAGGCGGTGGATGTACTGCGCGCTTACCGCCAGCAGGGCGAACGGTTGCGCGATGAAGAATTGGCGCGGGTGCAGCGGGCACTGGCCAATGGCACATCGCCAGAAGATGCGCTCGCGCAACTGGCCCGAGGCTTAACTAACAAGCTATTACATACGCCAAGTGTGCAAATCAAGCGTTTATCTGCCGATGGACGCAGTGATGCGCTGCAGATTGCGCAAGAATTATTTGGTTTAACAACAGGTGACACGAAGTAATGAAAGCGTCGTTAATCAATAATTTGGACCGTCTACAAGAACGCTTTGAGGAACTCACAGCGCTGCTAGGTGATGCACAGGTGATCACTGATCAAAAGAAATACCGCGACTACTCCAAAGAGTATGCCGAGGTTGAGCCTGTGGTAATGAAGTTCCAAAGCTGGCGCAAGACTCAGAGCGATCTTGAAGAGGCGCAAGCTTTGCTCAAAGACGCCGATCCAGATGTGCGGGAAATGGCGGTTGAGGAAGTGGCAGAGTGTCGCGAATCCTTAGAGAGCATTGAAGCAGAGTTGCAACAGCTGATGCTGCCCAAAGACCCCAATGACAGTCGCAACGTGTTCCTTGAAATCCGTGCCGGAACCGGTGGTGATGAGGCGGCGATTTTCTCTGGTGATTTGCTGCGCATGTATTTGCGCTATGCCGAGCAACAGCGTTGGAAGGTTGAAATCCTTTCTGAGCATGCCGGTGAGCACGGTGGCTATAAAGAAGTGATTGCCCGGGTTGAGGGCGATAATGTTTACGGAAAGTTAAAATTTGAATCCGGCGCGCACCGAGTGCAGCGAGTGCCAGAAACTGAATCACAAGGGCGGGTGCATACCTCGGCGTGTACGGTGGTGGTTCTGCCAGAACCGGATGAGCAAGCGGCGATTGAAATCAACCCGGCGGATTTGCGGGTTGACACTTTCCGCTCTTCCGGAGCCGGTGGTCAGCACGTTAACACCACTGATTCGGCGGTACGTATTACCCACTTACCCACCGGTGTGGTGGTTGAGTGTCAGGAAGAACGTTCGCAGCATAAAAACCGTGCCCGTGCTATGGGTTGGCTGGCGGCACGCTTGGAAGACCAGCAAAGCAGTGCGGCTGCGCAAGAAATTTCTGATGCCCGTAAATCGCTTGTGGGTACCGGTGATCGTTCGGACCGCATTCGCACCTATAATTATCCGCAAGGGCGGGTGACCGAGCACCGCATCAACTTGACTCTGTATTCGTTGGCAGACGTGATGGGCGGTGATTTAGAGCAAATAATCGATCCGCTGTTAGTTGAATATCAGGCAGACCAGCTTGCTGCCCTCGGCGATTAGTTGAGATGATGCGCATTGATCAGTTATTAGCCCATGCGGCGCAGATTGATTCGCCCACTGCGCAACTGGATGCTGAACTGCTGTTAGCCTTTGTCCTTGATCAGCCACGCAGCTATCTGTATACGTGGCCAGAAAAAACTGTCACTGCAGCGCAAGCTGCCAGCTATATGGCGCTGCTTGCGCGACGCCAGCGTGGCGAGCCTGTGGCCTATTTACTGGGACGCCAGGGGTTTTGGACGCTGGACTTAGCTGTGGCTGAGCATACCCTTATTCCCCGCGCTGATACTGAACTGTTGGTTGAGGCGGCATTGCAGTTAGCTGATGCTGATAGCGCGCTGACTGTTTTGGATTTAGGCACCGGTAGCGGTGCCGTGGCTTTGGCCATAGCCAGCGAACGACCGCATTGGCAGGTCACTGGGGTTGATCGCATTGAGTCAGCGGTGGCTTTAGCGCAAAGTAATCAGCGCCAATTAGCCCTAATCAATGTGCAGTTTTTGTCCAGTGATTGGTTCAGTGCTTTAGCTGAGCAACGTTATGATTTAATTCTGAGCAACCCACCTTATATTGCTGAGGGCGATCCGCATTTAGCGCAAGGCGATGTGCGTTTCGAGCCCCTCAGCGCATTGGTTTCAGGTGCTGATGGCCTGGATGATATCCGCGTTATTATTGCCCAAGCGTCGTCTTATCTAACCGCACGTGGCTGGTTGCTGCTTGAGCATGGGTTTGAGCAGGCTAGTGCAGTGTGTGAATTACTCGAGCAGGCAGGTTTTGTTGATGTCAGCAGTCAGCGTGATTTAGCGGGTCACCAGCGCATCAGCTTAGGCCGTTTGCCCTCCTACTCTTAGGTCGTTACACCTCATGTTAAATGATGAAGAACTACTGCGTTACAGCCGCCAGATCCTGTTAAAGCAGGTGGATATAGCGGGTCAATTACGGTTAAAAAACAGCAAAGTATTAATTGTAGGCTTGGGCGGACTGGGCTCGCCAGTGGCGCTGTATTTGGCCGCAGCTGGGGTGGGTGAGCTGTATTTAGCAGATTTTGATGTGCTTGATTTGTCCAATTTACAACGGCAGATTGTGCACGATCATGCTGCTTTAGATTCGTTAAAAGTGTTGTCGGCGCAAGCACGTTTGCAAGGATTAAACCCACATATCACAGTGCATACCATCAGTGACAAGCTTGATCCGGACAACTTGCCCAGCCTGCTGCAGTCAGTTGATGTGGTGATGGATTGTACCGATAACTTTACCATCCGTGAGCAGCTCAACGCCGCTTGTGTTGCTGCTGGCAAGGCGTTGATCAGTGGCGCAGCCATTCGCACCGAAGGGCAGGTCACTGTGTACGACCCAAACAACGCGCAGAGCCCTTGTTATCACTGTGTATTTGGCAGCGGCGTGGAAGAAGGCTTAACCTGCAGTGAGGCCGGTGTGTTAGGCCCATTGGTGGGTTTGATTGGCAGTTTGCAAGCCTTGGAGGCGATGAAAAGGATTGCTGGCTTTGGTGAGTCTTTAGTGGGCCGGCTGTTGCTGGTCGATGCTTTAAGCAGTCGTTTCCGCGAGCTTAAAATTCGCCGCGATCCAAACTGTGCAGTGTGCGGAATGCGCGATGCATAGGCAGGCGGCTATTGGGGTGTTTGATTCGGGCTTGGGCGGCATCTCGGTGTTGCATGCCATTCGCCAGTTATTACCTTACGAAGCATTGGTTTATATTGCCGATAGCGCTCATGTGCCCTACGGAGAAAAATCCACAGAGTTTATTATTCAGCGTAGCTTTGCCATCAGTGAGTTCTTATTAGCGCAAGGGGTCAAGGCGCTGGTGGTTGCTTGCAATACAGCCACTGCGGCTGCGGTGACAGAGCTGCGTCAGCGCTGGCCTGAGGTGTTGATTGTGGGCATGGAGCCCGCTGTAAAGCCTGCGGTACAGGCCTCTCAATCCGGTCGGATTGGCGTGTTAGCCACCACTGGAACATTGCGCAGTGCTCGCTTTGCTGCCTTGTTAGAGCGTTTTGCCAGTGATGTTGAAGTGATCACCCAGCCGTGTCCGGGTTTGGTCGAACTGATTGAGGCGGGAGAGCTGAGCAGCGCGCCCACCCGTGCTTTATTAACCGCTTATGTTGAGCCTTTATTGCAAGCTGGCTGCGACACCTTGATTCTCGGTTGCACCCATTATCCATTGATTAAGCCGTTGCTGCGTAGTTTAATCCCACAGCATGTGCAGCTGATAGATACCGGTGAGGCGGTTGCTAGGCGCTTGCGCAGCGAATTGGGCAAGTTGAATTTATTAGCAGCGGCACAACATCCGTTAGACAGCTTTTATGGCAGTGGTGATGTGGCTAAAACAGAGCAGGCATTGGCGACATTGTGGTCTACACCGCAGCAGGTTATTGCTCTAGGTTTTTAGATCACCCTAAAACTGATTAAAATCGGAGAAAAAATCATGCGATTATTAATAACTAGCACTATTACCGCGCTACTCTTAGGTGTGAGTGTGCAGCAAGCCTCTGCTGTAGAGTTGAATGCTGCTGTGGGTCGCACTGAAAAATCAACTTCAACTGTGCGTATTGGTTTGCAAAAAGACTTCCAGTCACGCTGGTGGCAAAGTGATGTCGGTTTTTTAACAGGCTATTGGGATACTGGTTATACCTTTTGGAAGGGTGATAAGCGATCAGATAATCACAGTATCTCGGTCAGTCCAGTGTTGGTGTATCAGTTTAATGCTGATGTGTTTAAACCTTATATAGAAGCGGGGATAGGTGTCGCTCTGTTTGAGAATACACGGATTGAAAGCCGCAATTTAGGCAGTTCTTTTCAATTTGAAGATCGTCTAGGTGTGGGGGTGCGCTTTTATAACCAGGCTCTGAGTGTGCGCGCCACGCACTATTCCAATGCGGGTCTAAAAAATCCTAATGACGGTATTGAAGCGTACAGCCTGCATTATCGGGTTGCTTTGTAATGCTAAATGAAAAAAACGTGGCCATTACAGCCCTAGCTCAGCGTTTAGGTGAGCAACTGCTTAAACACAATGCTTGTGTAACAACAGCTGAGTCCTGTACCGGTGGTGGTATTGCTGAAGCCATTACCCGTATCGCTGGCAGCTCAGCTTGGTTTGAGGTGGGTTTTGTCACTTATTCTAATCGACAAAAAACCAAGGTGTTGCAGGTGCCGAAGGCCGCTTTAGAGCAAGATGGTGCAGTCAGTCAGTCCGTGGTCGAGAGCATGGCACGGGGTGCACAGCAGCTTGCTGGTGCAGAGTATGCAGTGGCGGTCAGTGGTGTCGCCGGTCCTGATGGCGGTAGCGCCGAGAAGCCGGTGGGCACAGTCTGGCTGGCTTGGGCCCATGCTACGCAAGTGGAGTCGGCACGCTGGTGCTTTGCTGGTGATCGCGATGCCGTTCGTCAGCAAACCGTGCAGGCTGCTTTAGCTGGTCTATTGTGTGTAATGGAAGGGCGGCCAGCGAATACTTGGTTAACATGGCTAAAGAAAGAGTTGCCTAATCAATAGGGATTGTGGATAATACTGGTTAATTATCCAGTATGTAGGGCGTCGCCCAATTGTAATGTGAGGATCTGAAATGGACGAGAACAAGAAAAAAGCTTTATCGGCTGCGCTTGGTCAAATTGAGCGTCAGTTTGGTAAAGGTGCAGTGATGCGCATGGGGGATCATGAGCGTGTTGCCATCCCTGCAATCTCGACCGGCTCATTGGGTCTAGATATTGCGCTTGGTATCGGCGGACTGCCCAAGGGGCGCATTGTTGAGATCTATGGTCCTGAGTCATCCGGTAAGACCACGCTCACTTTAGAAGTGATTGCGCAAGCGCAAAAAGCAGGTGCTACCTGTGCCTTTATTGACGCGGAACACGCGTTAGATCCAGAGTACGCCAGTAAGTTAGGTGTGAGTGTTGATGACTTGTATGTGTCACAACCTGATACCGGTGAACAAGCTTTAGAAATTGCCGATATGTTGGTGCGTTCTAATGCCATGGATGTGATTGTAATTGACTCCGTTGCTGCATTAGTACCAAAGGCTGAAATTGAAGGCGAGATGGGTGATACCCATGTCGGTTTGCAGGCGCGCTTAATGAGCCAAGCGCTGCGTAAAATCACCGGTAATATTAAAAATGCCAACTGTCTGGTGATCTTTATTAACCAGATTCGGATGAAAATCGGCGTTATGTTTGGCAGCCCGGAAACCACAACCGGTGGTAATGCGCTGAAGTTCTACTCATCCGTGCGTTTAGATATTCGTCGAATTGGTGCAGTAAAAGAAGGCGACGAAATTGTTGGTAATGAAACGCGAGTCAAAGTGGTGAAAAATAAAGTTGCCGCGCCGTTCCGCCAAGCTGAGTTCCAGATTTTATATGGTAAGGGCATTTACCGTACTGGCGAGATTATTGACTTGGGTGTACAGCAAGGCCTGATTGAAAAAGCAGGCGCTTGGTACAGTCATAAAGGCGTGCGTATGGGGCAAGGCAAAGCCAACTCTGCGCGTTACTTGGAAGAAAACCCAGAGATCTGCCAAGCGCTAGAGCAGCAGATTCGTGATCAGCTGTTAGCGCCAACCACACCAAGTAAAAAAGAAGAAGAAACGGTGCCTGCAGAGGCGGTAGAAGCAAAGAAATAAATAACTGATTGAGTTTAATTGGTGTGAAAAAACGGCATAGTGCAGCGCACTGATGCCGTTTTTTTATGAGGAAATTATGTTGGACACTCCAGTTTCTATTCGCCGTGCAGCAATGAATTTGCTGGCGCGGCGCGAACACGGGCATGTTGAGCTGGCACGTAAGCTACTACAGCGTGGTGCAGATGCGCACATGATCGAAGTTGAGCTGCAGCGCTTAACCGAAGATGGCTTGCTCTCAGAAGAACGCTATTTAGCCAGCTATATCCGTAGCCGAGCCAATGCATCCCGTGGGCCATTGCGCATTCGTGAAGAGCTGACTCAGCGCGGTCTGGAGCGCAGTGATGTGGAGCAGGCCTTGCGTGCTGCTGACATTGATTGGGATGAGCAAATGCGTGATTTATGGCAGCGGCGTTTTGCTGGCAAAGTGGTTGATCTAAAAGATAAGGCTAAGCAAAGTCGGTTTTTGGCCCAGCGTGGTTATGCGGCGGATGCGATTCGCCGGTTGCTTGATCAGCAAAGTTGGTCGCAAGAGCTGGATGACTGAGAGCTTTCTTAAGCTCAAATATAGGAATTGCTTGCAGCAAGACGGCCGTAGCTGCTGGCGAGCATATTTTGTGCCATGGTAATGTTGCGGTGATGGCAGAAATGCCTATCGCAGTTGTTGTGTTGTTGTGCTAAAGCTTGGTTGGAAGCGCTCAGACGGCTTAAGCGTGCAACTTGTAGTTGGCCAGAGCCTATAATGCTTAAGTCAAGCTGGGCTCTGTGGTGAGCCGCTAAGCCCCAGTTTAGCTAGGGCCTAGCAACTCGATAGCGCGTCAAACGTTTTAAGCGCGCAGCTGGCTGCTGATCACATCCAGTGCTTGCTCAATGGCAATGTGTTGACTGTCAGTGTCGCGGCGGCCTTTATATTCTATAGTGCCCTCCTTCAGGCCGCGCTCACTGACCACAACCCGCAGCGGGATGCCGATTAATTCCATGTCAGCAAACTTCACTCCAGGACTGGTGCGTCTATCACGATCATCTAATAGCACGCTAAAGCCAGCTGCAGTCAGTTCTTGGTACAGCCTGTCAGTGGCCTCTTGAACGTCAGCTTTGTTGTAGTTCATTGGCACAATGGCCACATCAAAAGGCGCTAAGGCTGCGGGCCAGATGATGCCGTTTTCATCATGGTTTTGCTCAATGGCAGCAGCCACCACGCGGGATACACCAATGCCGTAGCAACCCATGGTCAATGTGGTGGGCTTGCCGTTTTCGCCCATGACAGTGCAGTTCATGGCTTCACTGTAGGTGGTGCCCAATTGGAAAATATGGCCCACTTCAATGCCGCGCTTAATTTCTAGCACACCTTTACCGTCTGGGCTGGGGTCACCGGCTTCCACATTACGCAGGTCAGCAATTTCTGGAAGGGGTAGGTCGCGCTCCCAGTTTAAACCGAACCAGTGTTTATCGTCTTGGTTCGCACCGGCGGCAAAGTCGCTCATCAGCGCTACCGAGCGGTCGATAATGCAGGGAATAGCTAGATCTTTTGGGCCCAGTGAGCCAGGGTATGCGCCACAGGCGTCAAAAATCTCGGCATCGCCAGCAAACTCCAGTGGGCTGGCCACTGCAGGGTGATTGGCGGCTTTAATTTCGTTCAAGCTGTGATCACCACGAATAATCAACGCCACAAAGGTGTTTTCTTCAGCGCCACGCACCACCAGGGTTTTAATGGTTTTAGTGACATCAATGGAAAACTCTTCAGTGAGGTCTTCGATGGTTTTTAAGTTTGGCGTGTCCACCAGGCGCAGCTCTTCAGTGGGCTCGGCGCGACTGCTTTCCCGTGGAACGGCTTCGGCCTTTTCAATATTGGCTGCGTAATCCGATTCGGTGCTGAAGGCGATTTCATCTTCACCGGACTCGGCCAATACATGGAACTCATGGGAGCCAGTACCACCGATGGAGCCGGTATCGGCTTCCACTGGGCGGAAATTCAAGCCTAAGCGGGTAAAGATATTGGTATAGGCTTGGTGCATGCGATCATAGGTCTCTTGCAGTGACGCCTGATCAGTATGAAACGAGTATGCATCTTTCATCAGAAACTCACGGCCACGCATCATGCCAAAGCGCGGGCGGATTTCATCGCGAAATTTATTTTGAATTTGATAAAAATTGACCGGTAACTGGCGGTAGCTGCTCAGCTCGTTACGGGCCAAATCGGTGATCACTTCCTCGTGGGTTGGGCCCACGCAGAACTCGCGCTGATGGCGGTCTTTAAGGCGCAGCAATTCAGGGCCGTATTCGTCCCAGCGACCCGACTCTTGCCATAGCTCAGCCGGTTGAATGGCTGGCATCAACACTTCTAGGGCACCTGCGGCATTCATTTCTTCGCGCACCACAGCTTCAGCCTTGCGCAGTACGCGCAAACCCAGCGGCAGCCAAGTGTAGAGGCCGGAGGCCAAACGACGGATCATGCCGGCACGCAGCATCAATTGGTGACTGACGACAACTGCGTCAGCAGGGGTTTCTTTTAATGTGGAGAGTAAATACTGGCTGGTACGCATGGTTAAGCTCTACATTGGAAAATATAAGGAGGGCGTTATTGTAGCGCATTTGTTGATTTGACGTGTGCTGCTACAAGTGCCTTATGGATTGACTTTTTTATTGTGACTGAAAACAAGAAACCCAGCCGAGGCTGGGTTTCTTGAATGCTGCGAGTTTACCGCTTAGGCATTATAAAATGCTTAATGGGTACTCAACAATCAGACGTACTTCGTTGGCGTCAGCGCCGCTAGCTTGGTTTGCTACGTCGTTACCACGGTAGGTGGCTTGACGAAGACGGAAGGATAGATCCTTAGCTGCACCGCTCTGTAGAACGTATTTAGCTTCGATATCACGTTCCCAGTTCTTACCGTTGTTGCGGATATTGTTGCTGTCCGCAATGTTGCTACCACGTACATAACGAGTCATAAAGCTTAGGCCTGGTACACCATAGGTGGCCATATCTAAGTCATAGCGCGCTTGGAATGATTTTTCACCTTTAGCGGTAAAGTCGTTGTATTGCACGTCGTTGAGCAGGAAAACAGCAGCACCACCGTCATAACCGTACACGTAGCCATCTTTTTGGCCACCGGTCACTTGTTGGTAACCAGCGGTTAAGGTGTGCGCTTCTAGGAAGTTGTAGGCACCTGCAAGGCTCCATACGTTGTTCTTGCTGCTTCTGTCACCGCGAGGCTCATCTTTCTCATTAAACTTCGAGTTGTACATATTGAAATCGAAGTTTAAGCTTTGTGCATTAGCCAATGGTAAGTTGTAGTTTACGTTGGTGTAGTGCTTTTTGATGTCTTTACGGCCTGCGCCTTTGTGGCCCAGTTCTGCATCCGAGTAGTAGTAGGCAGCGCTTAAATCGTTAGTGAAGTTATAACGACCACCGATTAGGTCTAAAGAACGCAGCTGGCCATTGCCTTTACTATCAAAACGCGCTGCGTCTTGAGCATTTAAAGCGGTGAAGTGACCTAGATTTAACTCAAGGTTTTCAATTTCATTGCTGGTAACTAAGAAACCAGTTGTGGTTTCTGGCAATAGACGTGCATCGTCAGTTGCAAGAACAGGTAGGTCAACAAACTGGTCACCGTACTTTAGAACAGTGTTGGACAGACGTGCTTTAACTGCACCGCCAGCACGACTGAAGTTGTCTACTGCTTTATCATTGCGGTTAGCGCCACGGCTGGTGCCAGGAAACTGACCGTTGCTAAAGCGACCTGGGCCTGAATCTAAACGGATGCCTTGTAAACCAAAAGCATCAATACCAAAACCAACGGTGCCTTGAGTGAAACCAGATTCGTAAATAGCTCTTAAGCCTAAGCCGGTATCTTCACGGTAGCTTTGTCTTGTTCCGTCATTCAAGCGTGGTATATCAGTGTTGTTACGGAAGTCACGGTTCATATACAGAACACGAGCATGCGCATCTAACTTGCTGTCTTCGATAAATCCGTTTGACTCGGATTGCTGGCTGGCAACCGCCATTTGTGTACTTGCTGCGGCTACTGCTAGGGCAATAACGCTCAACTTAATCATTTGCATGAGTAATGCTCCTGGATTGTATTTGATGATTGCTTTGCCTGCAAAACGTTTGCCGGCAGATCTTAATCTATTTATCGGGGCATATTATAGATGTAATTTAGCCCCACTGCTAGCTTTTTGAAATATCCATTCAGCCAGCATTCAGAATTTTGTAGTTCTTGCAGACGTAAACCTAATTAAAACATTATAGTGACTCAGTGTATCTGCAGTTGTGTTGGATTAAAAGCAAAGCGAAGGTGTATTTATGTTTGAAATGGATGAGCGGTTAGTTAGTGATACTGTACCGCTGGGTAATACAGCATTATGTCATATTTTTCTGATGAATGACAGTCGCTATCCGTGGTTGGTGTTAGTGCCGCGCTGTTCTGCTGCCAGTGAGGTGTTTGATTTGACTGCAGAACAGCAGCAGCAACTGTGGTTGGAAACGAGCGCTGTGGGGCGGGTGTTAAAAGACCTTTATCAGGCAGATAAAATCAATATTGCGACTTTAGGTAATGTGGTCAGTCAGTTGCATATACATGTGGTTGTGCGCATGCAAGATGATGCCGCTTGGCCGGCACCGGTTTGGGGGCGGGGTGAGGCCCAGCCGTATTCTGCAGAAGCAATTGTGCAGATAAGTGAGCGTTTGCGCAGCGCTTTGGCGCAAAACGGGTTAATCGATGCCGAGGTGAATGTATGAAGCTCGAAGAGCGTGTGGCAGAGCTTGAGATGCGTCAGACATTTCAAGATGACACCATTGAAGCGTTAAACGAAGTGATTGTGGCGCAGCAGCGCTTGATTGCCCGAATGGAAAAACAGCTTGAACTTTTAGCGCAACGCCAAGCGGATCTGCATAACCAGTTTGATGACACGCCCAATGAGCCACCGCCACATTATTGAGCGTATAGCAGTGTTTACCGGACTGTAAATATCACTGCTTATATGCGGTGTGCCCTCTTGGTGCGGTGTATTACTTGTTTTGAGCTGATTGTTTGCTTGAGGCGGCAACTCAAGGCGGGACTTGTTAGCCACTAACAGATGTGGTTTGTGGTGAGCGAGTCCCAGCCCATTGCCGTGCTAGGTAAACAGTGTCACTGCTGTGCTTTAATCACGTAGAGCGCCAAAACTCGCGCAGCCGTACAGTGTTTGCTGGTTCCATTGTAGTTGCGCAGTTAAGTGGTGCACGGTGCCGCTCATGCTATCGATGCATGTTTGTGGCGTGAGCCAGAGACTTAGATTTTGCTCATTGGCTTCGGTACTGATGTGATAGCGATCGTCAGGTAATTGCTCTTCGACATAGGGTAGGGCTATGGCTGAAGCGCCGGGGACATTGAAGATCAATCCTTGTGGGGTTTGCAGCAGTGACCAGAAAGGTTCGTTGCCGCTGGCTCTAACCTGTAGGCGAGCAAAGTCTGGGTCATTGCAATCATGTCCTTCCACTTGTAAGCGGTAACGCTGGGTGGGGGTGAAGTAGTGTTGAGTGCTATCCAGTTGGCCGGCTAAGTCGGCAAATAATCCATTGGCTGCGTCTGCTGTGAGGGTGTTGAGTTCATCGGTCAACGCAGTTGAAGGCTTTAAGGTGTAGCTGCTGGTTGTGGAGCACGGCTGAAATAACCATTCCCCATTGCTTTGAGTTAGGTTGCCCTGCAGGCGTTGGCTGGCTGGTTTGGAGCTGGTTGTGGAGCTTGAGGTTTGGCAGGCACTTAAAGTGGCAGCCAGTAAAGCTATAGTAAGAAAACCTAAGTGGCGCATAATCTTATATTCCGTGAAAGAGTGAGAGTAATTGGGTTGCCAGCTGCTGATGGCTGTTCGGCCTGTGCTGACGCCTATGTTAAATGTTTGTAGTGTGCGGTGTGAAGAGCAGGTTGCGTCGGCACTTGTGCAGCAAGGCATATAGCTGATAGTCGAGTGTATGCTTTTGTTGGTGGTAAGGTAATAGGGGTGCTGCGCTGCTGTTTCGAAGAAGAACTGTGAGCGCTAAATAATAGGCAAAAAAAAGCTCCTAAGCATTGCTGCTAGGAGCTTTTAAATTTGGAGGCCGAGGCCGGAATCGAACCGGCGTTCACGGATTTGCAATCCGCTGCATAACCACTCTACCACCCGGCCTAAACAAAAACGCCGCACTAAGCGGCATTCTTGATGACAAACTGGAGCGGGAAACGAGATTCGAACTCGCGACCCCAACCTTGGCAAGGTTGTGCTCTACCAACTGAGCTATTCCCGCAATGTCTTGGTGACGGGCGCTATAATAGCGAATCAGAATATTTAGTCAAGCCCTTGAGTGTAAAAAAGTTAATCTTTTATTTGATTGGTGTGTAAATGCGGCTTGGCGGCGAGTAAATATTGAACCATTGACCATAAGGTAAGGGCCGCCGAGAGAATAAGTAAAGCGTAGCCAGCGATAACCCAGTTATTAAAAGCTGGCGGGTTTGCCAGTAAAATAATTAAGGCGACCATCTGCGCGGCAGTTTTCCATTTACCTATATTGGAGACTGCAACTTGTGCGCGCTCACCCAACTCTGCCATCCATTCACGTAAGGCTGAAACCATAATTTCGCGACAAATAATAATCATTGCTGGCAGCGTCAGCCATAAGTTGGTGTGTTCAGCGACCAGTAGCACTAAAGCCACCGCAACCAGCAGTTTATCAGCCACTGGATCTAAAAAAGCGCCGAAGGGGGTGCTCTGGTTTAAGCGACGCGCTAGATAACCGTCAAGCCAGTCGGTAAAGCTGGCAAAGGCAAACACTGCGCTGGCGGCCCAATAGCTCCAAGGGAAGGGCAGGTAAAATAAGATAATAAATACGGGGATCAGTGCCACGCGCATTAAGGTCAAAATATTTGGGATATTCATTAAATAATTCTTTTCTTGGCAAAGAATGAAGGGGGCAGTTTACGCTTGGCGCAGTGCACTATATATAGACTCGGCAAGAGTTTTACTGATTCCTGGCGTTTTAGCAATTTCTTCGATGCTGGCACGCTTAAGTTCTTGTAAGCCACCGAAGTACTTTAGCAGTTCGCGGCGCCGTTTTGGACCAACACCGGGTATTCCTTCCAGCACCGATGTGCGGCGAGTTTTGCCACGGCGAGCGCGGTGCCCAGTAATGGCAAAGCGGTGGGCCTCATCGCGGATCTGTTGAATCAAATGCAGGGCAGGCGAGTGCTCAGGCAGACTGAGTTCGGTATTGCTGTCATTGATATATAAGGTCTCAAAACCGGCTTTGCGGGTGACCCCTTTCGCTACGCCAAGCAGCAGAACCTGCTCAATCTTTAATTCGCTCAGTACTTCGCGAGCGATGTTGAGCTGACCTTTACCGCCATCGACCAATAATATATCGGGTAATTTGCCTTGGTTTTCGAGTGTGCCACTGAGGCGGCGCTGGAGTACTTGGCGCATGGCCGCATAGTCATCGCCGGCAGTGACACCTTCAATATTGTAGCGACGATAGTCTGATTTGCGCGGTCCTTCTGGGCCAAACACCACGCAGGAGGCAACCGTTGCTTCGCCGCTTGAGTGGCTGATGTCAAAGCATTCTAGATGAGTAGGAGGTTCTGATAAGTCTAAAGCGTTGGCCAGAGCGGTAAAGCGCGCTGTCATTTGTGTGCGGCTGGCCAAGCGCGCTTGTAACGCTTGCTCGGCATTGGTCATGGCTAATTGTTGCCAGCGTGCCCGAGTGCCGCGCACGCGATGGCGAATACCGATGGATTGTCCGCATTGTTGGGCGATGGCTGCAGCGATAGCTGGCCAATCGGGATGGTCGCTGCTGACAATTAACTCACTGGGAAAATCACGATCGTGGCTGCCTAAATAGTATTGGGCGGCAAATGCAGCCAAGATATCGGCGCTCTCTTCTTCAATGGCGACCCGTGGGAAAAAGTTATTACTGCCCAGCACGCGACCATCACGCACGCTGATCACATGCACGCTGGCACCGCCAGGGCTGACACTGGCGGCAATAATATCCACATCACCGTGGCCACCTTCCATGCTTTGCTGATCTTGCACGCGGCGCAGTAAGGCAATTTGATCGCGCACCGCAGCAGCTTTCTCAAAATCCAATTGTTGCGCTGCTTGCTCCATGGTTTGGGTCAGTTCATCGGTTAAGGCGCTGCTGCGACCCTCTAAAAACATCACTGACAGACGCACATCTTCTGCGTACTCAGCCGCATCTACCAAGCCAACACAAGGGGCTTTGCAACGTTTAATTTGATACTGCAAACAGGGTCGGCTGCGATTGCTATAAAAACTGTCCTCGCACTGGCGCACCTTAAAAGCTTTTTGCAGCACACTGAGGCTTTCGCGAATCGCGCCGGCGCTAGGGTAAGGGCCAAAATAACGGCCGTTGTGTTTTTTACTGCGCCGGTGAATACCTAAACGAGGAAATTCGCTGTCGGAGAGAATCACATAAGGGTAGCTTTTGTCATCGCGTAATAAAATATTATAAGGTGGCCGCCACTGCTTGATTAGGGTTTGCTCAAGTAAGAGAGCTTCTGTTTCGTTGGCAGTAATCGTCAGTTCAATACTGGCAATTTTGGCAACTAAAGCCGCGGTCTTTGGCGCGCTTACGGTGCTTTTAAAATAGCTGCTTAAGCGGTTTTTAAGATTTTTTGCTTTGCCTATGTACAGCAACTGTTGATCTGCGGAGAACATGCGATACACCCCTGGGTGCTGGGTGCACGTGCGCAAGAAGGCTGAAGCATCAAACTGCTGTTGAGTCGTCATAGGTTAAACTTTTAAGTCAGAATTTAAAATATTATGGCGTGCTGGATGTGCCGCTGGTTTAACGTCGTTTTCGATATTAAGTTTAGCAAAGATCTGCTCGCAGTAGGTGCTTATGGTTTTGCTGATAAACCTTGCCGGGCATGCTGTAGGCTTGTTCAGTTCAGACCTCTAACAGCTAGACAGCCCTGTTATGGCTGAGTGACTGAATAGTAGTGGCGTACACTCAGTAGCAAAACATCCACTTATTGGGCGGGCTCGCCAGCTCGCATGGCAATCTATCGAGCTCAGCGAGCATGTGCACCGCGCAACAGTGATTGGTTTTTTTAGTCGCGGATTGTGCTCAAGTGCCGCAGCGGTGTATTTAAGCTGTGTTGACACTTGTATACTGCCGCTGAATTTAAAGGAGTCACCCTCGTGTCCATAGACATAAACTGGATTAGTAGTGATGCTGAGTTAGCTGAGCATTGTAACTACTGGAATACATTAGATTTTATTGCGCTGGATACTGAGTTTATTCGCGTTACAACGTTTTACCCGATTGCTGGTTTAGTGCAGATCAGTGACGGTGAGGAAACCTATTTGCTCGATCCTTTGTTGATCAATGATTGGCAGCCCTTGGCTGATGTATTTAATAATCAGCAGGTAGTGAAGGTTTTACATGCCTGTAATGAAGATCTTGAAGTGTTTGCTTTGCTGGTGGGCGCTTTGCCTGCGCCGCTGTTTGATACTCAAATCGCGGCTGGGTATTTGAATATTGGCTTTTCCATGGGCTATTCACGGTTGGTCCAACAGCTATTGGAGGTTGAGCTGCCAAAAGGAGAGACACGCTCGGACTGGTTACAACGCCCTTTGAGTGATTTGCAAGTATTGTATGCGGCGCAAGATACTGTCTATCTAGTTGATGTGTATGGTGCTTTGGCGCAGCAGTTGTCTGAGCAAAAATATGCCTGGGTGATAGAGGATGGCGCAGCCCTAGTCGCAGCGGCTCGGCAAACAGCAGATCCTTATGAGTTGTGGCGTACAATTAAGCTGGCATGGAAACTCGCTCCACAACAGCTGGCAGTATTGCGTGAGCTGTCAGCTTGGCGCGAGCTGCAAGCCCGAGAGCGTGATGTGCCACGAAATCGTATTGTGCGCGAAAGCACTTTGTGGTCTTTGGCGCAACAGCAGCCGATTAATATGACGCAACTGGCTGAAATTGAGGATATGCACCCGCGTATTTTACGCAAAGAGGGCGCAACCTTATTGGGTTTGATTAAGCAGGCTAAGCAGCTGACTGAGGAAGATTGGCCTGCAGCATTGCCTGAGCCTTTGCCGATAGAGGCAGCTAAAGTTTTAAAACGGTTACGCAAAGTGGGTTTGCAGTTCGGTCAACAGCTGGATATTGCCCCAGAGCTGATGTTACGTAAGAAAACTCTTGAAGAGTTGTTGCGCACAGGTTATCCCGATGGGCCTTATCGCTTGCCGGACAGTTTGCAAGGATGGCGTCGAGAAATGATGGGTGATGCCTTATTGGAACAATTAGAGGATGTACAGTGAAGCGAATTTGCTCGGTTTACCACAGTTCTAAAAAAACGGGAATGTATCTGTATGTATTGCGTGCCGATGCGTTAAAACGTGTCCCTGAAGCTTTGCTTGAATTATTTGGCAAGCCTAAGCATGCGTTTGATTTGGTGCTGACGCCTGAGCGAACCTTGGTGCGCGAAGATATAACAGAGGTGTTGCAGAGTCTGGATTCGCAGGGTTACTTCTTGCAGATGCCGCCGCCAGAGGATGAGTATATTGTGCATTGGCCAGAAGAGTTGCTGCGCAAAAACGATCCAATGTGATATCGCCAGCGCATGCGGTTTTGCGCCGCTGTTTCAGGTGCCAGGCACTGCTTAGGTCGTAGCTCTGCGTGTGCTGCTGGGTTTATACAGCAACCCTTAAAGATGAAGAGTGGTGTGCAGGGTGATTGGCTCGGCAGATTCGTATGCTGGGGCGGGCTCGATATGCTGCGTGATACTCGAGTGAAGATAAAAATGTACTCAAGTGGTTATGACAGTTACTGAGTTTTGCGTTCGTTGGCAGCAGTTGTTGCGAACTAAATTAAGCACTACTGAGTTTTTTTTCGATTTTTCCCGTCAGTGTTGGCAAACAGTTGCATGGTTATGAAGTGCGATATTGGCAACCGTATCGCAGAGGTTGCAAGATGTTTGTCTGTTGCTGGTTGAAAAGTAAGCTGTTGTGCAGATTTATTGGGTCTGGATGGATGCCTTCTAATAGCTTAAAGCTATATGCTTTTGACTTTTATGCGAATTTGGCATATTATGAACTGCCAACACGTCTGAGGAGATTGAGGTCGTCATGCGTATTAAAGGTTCTAGTACCCGTACAAGACCAGCTGAAGCTGTTACTTCCCGCTCAACACTCGCAGAGCAAACTGCTGCGTTTTTGAAAAAAGGTGGAGAGATTGAAGAAGTACCTCGCGGATTAAGCGGACAGCAGCAGGTGAGTTATTTCCGTCGATCAACACCAGCAACTCGCAAACCTGCAGTAATTCCTGGTGCAAAGACTACGGCAACAAAAAGCTAGTCTTATAAAAGTTTTACTATGCGCCACTTGTAAGTCTATAAATGCCTTACTAGTGGCGCATTTTTATTTGTGCGTAAGATTTTAATGAATATGCCTCTGTGTAACAAAGGTGCAAACATTAAAATCTAGGCATAAAAAAACCCGCCGAAGCGGGTTTTTTCAGATGCACAAATTAAGAAACAACTTGTACTTCTTCAGCTTGCATACCTTTCTGGCCGCGAGCAGCTACGAAAGATACAGTCTGGCCTTCTTTAAGGCTTTTGAAGCCGTCGCTTTGGATAGCGCGGAAGTGAACGAAAAGATCGTCACCTGATTGAGGAGTGATGAAGCCGAAGCCTTTTTCATCGTTAAACCATTTAACTACACCAGTTTGGCGATTAGACATTGTATGTCTCCTTGTACGAAGTAAAATTATACTTAGGCTGAGCCCAAGGTGATACTGAGCGCAAGGAGTTACAGGAGTCGTAGCAATGATTGGATCGAGATCTAAACATATATTGATTCACGGTTACACATTTGCAGCAGCAGTGATGCCTACTGTACCTGTTTTTATTTGAAGTGCCAGCACTATTTTAAAAATTATCCGAAAGGCTAAGATTTGCTTTTTGGTGGAATGTTTTTACCCAGTAGGCTTTGTTATGTTATCTCTGAGCTGTTGCAGGTAAGCTATGGCCAGTTTTTTACTTCAATATCCGGAACTTAGGAAAGATCGTATGAGCATAAAGCCCGATAAGTGGATTCGCCGCATGGCTCAAGAGCACGGCATGATTGAGCCGTTTGTTGATCGGCAGGTGCGTAAAGAAGGTGATGAGCGCCTGATTTCGTACGGTGTCTCGAGCTATGGTTATGATGTGCGTTGTGCCGATGAGTTTAAGGTGTTTACCAATTTGCATTCGGTAACCGTGGACCCGAAAAATTTTGATGAGAAGAGTTTTGTCGATGTGAAAGGTCCGGTATGCATTATTCCGCCGAACTCGTTTGCTCTGGCGCGCACTGTGGAGTTTTTCCGGATTCCGCGTAATGTGCTGACGATTTGCTTGGGTAAAAGTACCTATGCCCGCTGCGGTATTATTGTCAATGTGACGCCGCTTGAGCCTGAGTGGGAAGGGCATGTGACGCTGGAGTTTTCCAACACCACGACGCTGCCTGCGAAAATTTACGCCAATGAAGGTGTAGCGCAGATGTTATTTTTTGAATCTGATGAGGAATGTGAAGTGTCCTATAAAGACCGTGGTGGTAAGTATCAAGGTCAGCGTGGGGTGACTTTACCGCGAACTTGATTGATTTAATTTGAGTGTTTTTAAACGGTAGACTGTCAGTGTAGTGTGCCGTTTTTTTATACTTAAAATTTACGTTTCTAGTGGGCGGTTGAGTGTTTTGGTTAACTATTGTGCGCTGGCTGTGCTCTGGTATTGCTGTTTGTCCGTCGATGAACCCATCCGGGGGTTCAACTCCGGCGTAGCGCCCGAATTGCGCCAGGATGGCGCATTGAGGGAAGAACGACACTCATATGGCACGGCAGGCGCATAGCATGCTCAATGCTTTTATGCTGCTAAAGTGGAAACAGTATGGGTACAAGGATGACACTGGTGAGCATTACGAGGAGGGTGAAAGGCACGCCGATGCGGACAAAGTCGCTGAAGCGGTACTGGCCAGGGCCAAGCACTAGAGTGTTGACTGGCGATGAGATGGGCGTCATAAAGGCTGCGGATGCCGCCAGAGCAACGATCATAGCAAAGGGTGCAGGTGAGACTTGTAATGCATTGGCGCTAGCAATGGCCACAGGTGCCATCAGCACGGCAGTGGCGGTGTTGGAAATAAATAAGCCGATGAGTGCAGTGGTTAAAAATAAAATAGCCAAGATCACTCGCGGGCCAGTATCGCCAAACAAACTGAGCAAAGCGTCCACCGCTAAGTCAATCCCGCCGGTTTTTTGCAGGGCAAGGGCAAAAGGCAGCATGCCAACAATTAAAATAATGCTTTGCCAGTGAATAGAGCGGTAGGCACTGTCCATATCAATGCAGCGAAAGGCACCCATCAGCAAGCAGCTCATTAATACAGCAATGACGTTGGGCACCAAGCCGGTCACCATTAAGATAATCATCACGGCCAAACTGAACAGGGCATGGGGTGCTTGACTGAGGGCGGGGGCTACATCATCCACTTCAGCGGGTAAGCTCAGTACCAGAAAATCACGGCTATGACCTTGCAGCTCGCGAATATGCTTCCAGTTGCCGGCCACTAACAACGTGTCGCCGGCTTTGAGTTTTTCATCGACCAAAAGACCGTCGAGTGCCTGTTGATTACGGCGTAAGCCTATAACATTGAGTTTACGTTTACTGCGAAAACCCAGTTCTTGAATGGTTTTGCCTGCCAGACGTGAATCAGGTGGCAGCATCACTTCAGCGACGCCTAAAGTGCGGTGGTGGTCGTTAAAGTAGCTGCTTTTCATCGCTACCGGCTCGACTCCCATCTCATAGTAGGAGTTCAGTAGATCTATCATTGGGCTGACCAGATCAACCAATAAAATATCACCAGCCTGCAGTTCAGTACTGCCTGTGGCGCCCAGCAGCGTGCGACGAAAACGCCGTTGACGCTCAACAGCAATCACGTTAATTCCAGCTTGTTTGCGCAGGTGTAATTCGTTCAGTGTTTGCCCCACTAAGACTGAGTTAGGGCGCACACGTAGGCGGCGCTCACGACCCGCAAGACGGTATTCACGCACCAGATCGGCAATATTGTGGCGCGGCTCACCGGCTGTTTTTTGGCTATCCGCGCTGGCCAACCAGTGACGGGTGAGCAGCATATAGATCACCCCCAGCACTAGAATAGTTAAGCCAATTGGGGCGAAGGTAAAAAAGCTAAACCCTGCATAGCCTGCGCGGACCAACTCACTGTGCACAATCATATTGGGCGGAGTGGCGACCAAAGTGAGCATGCCGCTGATTAAACCGGCAAAACTCAGTGGCATCATCAGGCGGCTAGGAGGGATATTGAGGCGCGCCGAAATACTAAGCACAATGGGAATAAAAATGGCCACCACGCCGGTTGAACTCATAATTGCGCCGAGGCCGGCAACGCTGAGCATCAGCAGCACTATTAAACGTGTTTCGCTGCTACCAGCGCGCTGCATTAAACGTTCGCCAAGTTGGTAGGCAATACCGGTGCGTACCAGGCCTTCGCCAATAACAAAGAGTGCGGCAATCACCACCACGCTGGGATCGCTAAAGCCGGCCAGTGTTTCTTGTACGCTCAACACGCCGGTTAAGGGCAGTGCAACAATCATCAGCAGGGCAACCACATCCATGCGCGGTTTATTGCGCACAAATAACACCACTGCGCAAAACAGCAGCAGTAACACCCAGACCAGTTGCAGGTTCATCTTAGCTCAGCAGTAAAGCGTCGTCGGCCAGTTTTTCGCCGCGCACTTGTTCAAACATCGCCAGCAAGTCGGGCACATCTAAACCTTTGCGTTCTTCCCCGCTGACATCCAACACCACTTGGCCTTGGTGCAGCATAATGGTGCGATCGCCAACATCCAGAGCTTGGCGCATGCTGTGGGTCACCATCATGGTGGTCAGCTGCTTTTCGGCGACAATACGCTCGGTCAGTTGTAACACAAAGTCAGCGGTGCGCGGATCGAGCGCTGCGGTATGTTCATCAAGCAGCAATATTTGTGATGGGCGCAAAGCTGCCATGAGCAAACTGACTGCTTGACGCTGACCGCCGGAGAGTAAGCCAATGCGGTCGTGTAAGCGGTTTTCGAGGCCTAAGCCCAAGGTCGCTAAGTGGGCGCGAAAGTTATCCCGCTGCGATGCTTTAACTGCACGGCTCAGGCCGCGACGTTGGCCGCGCTGTTCTGCCAACGACATATTTTCTTCAATGGTCAGATCTTCACAGGTGCCGGCCATTGGGTCTTGGAATACTCGCGCAACTTGTTTGGCTCTCTCCCAAACAGGCATCTGCGTGACATCCATATCATTAATTAAAATGCTCCCGCTATCGACCCCTAAATCACCAGAGATAGCGTTGAGGAAAGTGGATTTGCCTGCCCCATTGGTGCCAATGACGGTGACAAACTGGCCGGTAGGAATTTGCAGGGACATGCCACATAAAGCACGGGTTTCAATGGGCGTGCCGGGGTTGAAAGTGATGTGTAAATCATTGGCTTTAAGCATCTTAAACCCTCTTGCGCCGTGACATGCGCTGTTTGAGTAGTGGGATCACCAAAGCAAAGGTGACCAGCAATGCAGTAATTAAATTGAGGTCTTGTGCTTGCAGGCCGATAAAGTCGCTGTTGAGGGCTAAGGCAATAAAGAAACGATAAACAATAGCACCCAAGATCACCGCTAAGGTAATCAAAAACAGTTTGCGCGACGGCAGAATGCTCTCGCCGACAATCACTGCGGCTAAACCAATCACAATGGTACCAATGCCCATGGAGATATCTGCGCCACCTTGGCTTTGCGCGAATAGGGCGCCGGCTAAGCCGACCAGACCATTAGAAATGGCCATGCCTAAAATAATCATTGCGCCAGTATTAATGCCTTGCGCGCGGGCCATGCGAGGGTTGGAGCCGGTGGCGCGAATGGCCAAGCCCTGGCGGGTGGAAAAATAAGCATCCAGCGCGAGCTTGGCGAGGATAACGACAATAATTAAAATTACTGGGCGGGCAATATAGTCGATCAGCCAGCTGGGCTCCAGAATGGTAAACACCGTTGGTTCCATGATCAGAGGAATGTTGGGCTTGCCCATAATGCGTAAGTTAATGGAGTACAGGGCGGTCATCATGAGAATACTGGCCAGTAAATCCATGATTTTTAAGTGCACATTTAAAATTGCGGTGAGCACGCCAGCACAAGCGCCGGCGAGCGCTGCCAGGGCAGTGGCTAGAAAGGGGTCCATGCCGCTGGAAATGCATAATGCACCCACAGCGCCGCCTAAGGGGAAGCTGCCGTCAACAGTTAAGTCAGGAAAGCGGAGTAAGCGGAAGGAGATAAACACCCCGAGTGCCACTAAACTAAAGATCAGGCCGATCTCAAGGGCACCAAACATTGAAAACAGGGACATGGGCAGGTTGACCGAAGGCTAAATTAAAAGACCCCGAGCACTGTGCAGTACTCGGGGCGCGGTAGGGTATTAACGAATCACTTCAGTGGCGCTATCAATCAGCTCTGCTGACAAGATCACGCCTTGTTTTTCCGCGGCTGCTAAATTGACAAACAACTGAATGTTTTCACTGGTTTGCGGCTTGATATCACCGGGGTTTTCACCCTCGAGGATACGCACCACAATGCGGCCGGTTTGCAGGCCTAAGTCATAGTAGTTGACGCCAAGTGCTGCAATAGCGCCGCGCTTAACGCTGTCGGTATCCGAAGCAATCAATGGTATTTTCATATCGTTGCCCACTTTTACCAATGCTTCATAAGCTGAAACCACGTTATTGTCGGTACTGGTATAAATAACATCGACTTTGCCGACTAAGCTGCGTGCCGCGCTGCCCACGTCCACTGAGCGTGGGGCTGCAGCTTCAACTAAGCTCAGGTCATATTGTGGCAGGATTTCTTTCAGCGCCTCGACCACAGCAACGGAGTTGGCTTCACCTGGGTTATACACAATGCCAATGCGTTTTGCTTCGGGCACCACTTGTTTAATCAGCTCCACTTGTTTGCTCAGTTCAAGGACGTCAGAGACTCCGGTCACGTTAGTGCCGCTGGCTTCCCAGCTGGGTGTCAGTTGGCCTTGGACTGGATCAGTGACTGCAGTAAAGACAATTGGAATACGCTTGGTACCTGCCACTGCAGCTTGGGCTGATGGGGTACCGATGGCAACAATGGCATCGGCTCGATCGCCAATAAATTTGCGGGCTATTTGTGCGGCAGTGCCGGTGTTGCCTTGGGCGCTTTGGTATTGCCACTTAAGGTTTTTGCCTTGACTGTAACCGGCTTGGTTAAGCGCCTCCAACACACCATCACGGGCTGAGTCGAGTGCAGGGTGTTCAACAATTGCGGTGACTGCAACTGATTTAACCGACTCGGCTAAAGCACCAAATGATGCGCTCATGGCTAAGGTGAGTGCGCTAAGCGTAAGCAATGCTTTTTTTGAAAATGTAGTCATATTTGCCTGCCTGTTATGGGGTTCGCCGCAATAATCCAGCTGAACCCGGTTGCTTATAGGGGTGTAAATCAGCTTATTCTAAGCTGGCAATTCGCATATGTTGTTCAGTTAAGCGCGCTAATGCTTGCTCATAATCGGCTTGCTTGACGCGCTCGCTTTCAATCACTGCAGCAGGCGCTTTAGCGACAAAACCTTGGTTGGATAGCTTACCAGCCACCCGTTTGATTTCACCGTTTAAGCGCTGGATTTCTTTATCTAAGCGAGCCAGTTCGGCTTTAGTGTCGATCAATCCAGCCATTGGCACCAATACTTGCATTTCGCCAACGATGGCTGTGGCTGACATCGGTGCTTCTTGGTCAGTGTTGAGTAAGGTGACAGATTCGAGTTTGGCCAGTTTGCTCAAGGTCATATCATTGACTTCTAAACGGCGTATATCTTCAGCAGTGGTGTTGCCTAAATACAGCGGAATGGGTTTGCCTGGGCCGATGTTCATTTCTGCACGGATATTGCGCAGCGCCAGCATCAGCTCTTTGAGCCACTCAATATCGCCTTCTGCTTGCGCATCAAGGCCTTGGCTATCACTGCACGGGAATGGCTGCAGCATAATGGTTTTGCCGGTTTTGCCCGCCATTGGCGCAATGCGCTGCCAGATTTCTTCAGTGATAAAGGGCATAAATGGATGGGCTAAACGCAGCGCCGCCTCCAATACCCGGACCAAGGTGCGACGGGTGCCGCGGGTGCGCTCAACCGGTGCTTCTTTATCCCAGAGTACTGGCTTGGACAGCTCCAAGTACCAGTCACAGTATTCATGCCAGATAAATTCATACAGCGCTTGGGCTGCTAGGTCAAAACGGAAATTATCCAGTTGGCGCGCCACTTCAATTTCAGTGCGCTGCAGCTGCGAGATAATCCAACGATCAGCCACAGTGAGCTCTACTGCTTGCTCATCGAGTCCGCAATCTTGATCTTCACACTGCATCATTACATAACGGGCAGCGTTCCAGATTTTATTACAGAAGTTGCGGTAACCATCCACCCGACCCATATCGAACTTTACATCACGACCGGTGGAAGCCAGTGATAAGAAGGTAAAGCGCAAGGCATCAGTACCGTAGCTGGCAATGCCGTCGGCAAACTCTTCACGGGTTTGCTTCTCAATGCTCTTGGCCATTTGTGGCTGCATCATGCCGCTGGTGCGTTTCTCCACCAAGGTTTCTAGATCAATACCATCAATAATATCCAGCGGGTCCAATACGTTACCGCGCGACTTGGACATCTTGTGCCCTTGGTTATCGCGCACTAAACCATGCACATACACCGTTTTAAATGGAATTTGTGGCGTACCATCTTCATGTTTGAGCAGGTGCATGGTCAGCATAATCATGCGTGCCACCCAGAAGAAAATAATATCAAAACCGGTCACCAGCACATCGGTGGGGTGGAAGGTCTTCAGGTAATCGGTTTGTTCTGGCCAACCTAAGGTGGAGAAGGTCCACAGGCCGGAGCTGAACCAAGTATCCAGTACATCATTGTCTTGGCGTAAGTTGATATCGCCAAGATTGTGCTTAGTGCGTACTTCGGTTTCATTGCGACCGACATAGACATTACCAGCATCATCATACCAAGCCGGAATACGGTGGCCCCACCACAGCTGACGGCTGATGCACCAGTCTTGAATGTCGCGCATCCAGCTGAAGTACATGTTTTCGTACTGCTTGGGCACAAACTGAATGCGGCCATCTTCCACCGCAGCAATGGCCGGTTCTGCTAAAGGTTTAGTCGACACATACCACTGGTCAGTGAGCCAAGGCTCAATCACTGCACCAGAGCGGTCGCCGCGCGGTGTTTTTAATGCGTGATCGTCAATGCTCACTAGTAAATCGGCGGCTTGCATAGCTGCAACAATCTGCTTACGCGCTGCAAAACGATCAAGACCGGCAAACTCGGCCGGCAAGCTGTTATCCAGCTCATCATTCACTGAACCGTCGGCATTAAAAATCTGCGCGGTAGCTAAGACAGCCGCATCTTGGTCAAGAATATTGATCAGGGGCAGATTATGGCGCTTGCCCACTTCATAGTCATTGAAGTCATGGGCCGGGGTGATTTTCACACAACCGGTACCAAATTCTGGATCACAATAGTCATCGCCAACAATGGGGATGCGGCGGCCCACTAAAGGCAGGTCAACAAAAGAGCCAATCAGTGCTTTATAGCGCTCATCTTCCGGATGCACCGCAACTGCGCTGTCACCGAGCATAGTTTCTGGACGGGTGGTAGCAACCACCAGATAGTCTTTGCCTTCGGCAGTTTTAGCACCATCGGCCAAGGGATAGCGCAGATTCCATAAATGCCCTTGCTCATCGTGGTTTTCCACTTCAAGGTCAGAAATTGCAGTGTGGAATTTAGGATCCCAGTTCACTAGACGTTTGCCACGGTAAATCAGGCCATCTTCATGCAGACGGACAAAAGCTTCTTGTACCGCCACCGACATACCGTCATCCATGGTGAAACGCTCACGGGACCAGTCCACCGAGCTGCCGAGGCGGCGAATTTGCTGGGTAATGGTGCTGCCAGACTCTTCTTTCCATTCCCAGACTTTGTCGAGAAAGGCTTCGCGACCTAAATCGTGACGGTCTTGGCCTTGCGCGGCCAACTGGCGCTCAACCACCATTTGCGTGGCGATACCAGCGTGGTCAGTGCCCGGCTGCCACAGAGTATTACGGCCTTGCATACGGCGGTAACGAATCAGCGCATCCATAATGGCATTATTAAAACCATGGCCCATATGCAGGCTACCGGTGACATTCGGTGGCGGAATCATAATGGTGTATGGCTGACCAGAACCCTGTGGTGCGAAGTATTGATTGGTTTCCCAATCCTGGTACCAAGAGGTTTCAATGGCGTGCGGCTGATAGGTCGTTTCCATAGTGCAGTGGGACCCCTAAATATAAGACGGCTAATCGGAAAACCGCAAAGTATACCGTCAAATACGCTTTGACCATAGGTTAAGGCCGATGTTTTGCGAGCGAAGTGATCTTTTAAGGGTTTTTAGTCAGTTGTACTTGCGGCTGTTTTAGTGCTCTGGCTAGCGTTGAGCGGGGCTTAATAGGCTGAGCGGTTGATTAAAGTGAGTGAGCAGGTCTGACAGTTAAGCTTTGCTAGTCAACCTGATTAGCAAGTAACAATGCCCAGCAAGTCGTGCAGAACTTGAGAATATATGTTAAAACGTATCGCGCTAACACAGAGATAAAGGTGTTGGTGACGTTCTCAGGGCGGGGCGAGATTCCCCACCGGTGGTAATTGCCTTTATAGAGGTAGAGCCCACGAGCGCTTATTGATGCTTTTACTTAAGGTTGATAAGGACAGCAGACTTGGTGAGATCCCAAGGCCGACGGTTACAGTCCGGATGAAGAGAGA
>CAZEZR010000033.1:0-29802 GCA_964516465.1 uncultured Thiopseudomonas sp.
GAGACCTGTGCGGTCTCGGCGATACCGGTAATGGGGCTGACGATGTTGGTGCGCTGTAGTTGGATTTCAGCGCTGCGCAGATCGGCTTGAGCAACTGATACGGCTGCTTGCGCCTGACGCAAATCAGTGCGGGCCATATCCACTTGGGCTTGGGTGACGCCGGTGCCTGCCAGTTGTTGGTAGCGATAAAAGTTTTCCTGCGCCGATGGTACAGCGGCCTCTGCACTGTCCAATGCTGCGCGGGCTGCCTCCAGTGCGGCTTGATAAGAGTCTTGCTCAATTTGAAACAGCAAGTCGCCTTTTTTTACCATGCTGCCGGCCCGATACAAAATGTCGGTTATCACCCCGTCCACTAAAGGTCGAATGGTGGCATCGTCTTCCGCAAGAGCCTGGCCTGACAAGGTTACGGTCAAAGGTACCGGCTCACGCTTAACGGTGATAACCCCTGCCGGCTGCGCCATGGGCGTGTGCTCACCGCTAGCTGGGCCATTTTGGGCCATAACGGGGCTCGCCATTAAGACGCAGCTGATTGTGCAGGCTATAAAGAATTTCATCATCTGGTTTTCTGCTTAGTATTTCTGTTTAAAACTGTTTCAATCAAAGAATACCAGCACAGCGTAAATCATACATTTTGCTGTAAGCAGTTTACCAATATGAAAACTGATAGACATGCAAACTGACGTACAGGCTGCTTGGTGATTGTGCTGGACATGCTCAAGTATGCTGTGGCGCTACAGAAAAAATAAAGCTCCAAAGCAATTAGGATGACAAAAGTGATGAGTCATCTCGCTAAGTGCGCTGTACTCTACTTGAAATTTAGGGAGTCCGCACAGCTCAGCATAGGTCAGGCGGCCCCTTGAGTACAGGTGTTCTACTGAGTACAACCTGCACACAAGGGGCCGCCTCTATTTGCTTAGTGCTCTCTAATTAGCGCGTCTTCCTAAATAAATCCAGCTCAATTTCATAGCTGGGCTCAGGCTTCTTGAATAGATACTCACCATGGCGGATCGAGGCTAACACATCGGCGCGCTGGCGTACCGCTTCAAAGGGGCTGTCGGCATCCAGTACCAGGAAGTTGGCGGGTTTGCCTACATCCAGGCCGTACTGGTCTTCCACGTTCAAGGTTTTCGCACCATTAAAGGTGATCAGGTCCAGACAGGTTTCCAGTTCTGCTAGGGACATGGTTTGCGCCATATGAATGCCGTTGTCCAAGATATTCATCAGGTTACCGTTACCGGCCGGGTACCAAGGGTCGCTGATGGAGTCCTGACCAAAGCAGACGTTAATGCCACTCTCCCAAAACTCTTTCACCCGAGTCATGCCGCGGCGTTTTGGATAGGTGTCTTGGCGGCCTTGCAGGTAGGCGTTTTCAGTGGGCAAGGCAATAAAGTTCAGGCCGGATTTTTGGAACAAGCCCATCATGCGAAACGCATAGGCGTTGTCTGCCGAGCCGAACGAGCAGGTATGGCTGGCGGCAGTGCGGCTACCAATACCTTCAGTCATCGCCAAGGCATTGAGCAGTTCCACAAAGCGGCTCATTACATCATCGGTTTCATCACAGTGCACGTCGATCAGCTTGTCATATTTGACGGCCAACTCAACGGTTCTGTGAATGGATTTCTCACCGATTTCACGGGCCCATTCAAAGTGGGGAATACTGCCCACCGCATCAGCACCCATTTTTAAGGCTTCTTCCACCATTTCGTCACCGCCCTTGTAGGCGTACATACCCTCTTGGGGGAAAGCGACAATCTGAATGGTGACGTTGTCTTTCAGCTCTTCGCGAACTTCCAGCATGGCTTTTAAGCCGGTGAGGTTGGGGTCACAGACATCAATGTGGGTGCGGATAAATTGCACGCCTTTGGAGACTTCTTCTTGAATGCCTTTTAAGGCACGCTGTTTGGCATCGGCAAAGGTTTGCTTATTTTTAATGTCGTGCCAGCGGGCAATGCCTTCAAACAGAGTACCGCTGTCGTTTTTAGCCCCAGCTTGCTGGCCGGTGTACACATAGTCCAAGTGTAAGTGAGCGTCCACATAAGGGGGCACGACCAGACGGCCTTTAAGATCAATCACTACACTCGCATCAGGTAAATTACTGCCAATGGCTTTAATCACACCTTGGTCGACCAGAATTTCTGTCGCATCACTGTTGCGATAAATATTGGCGTTAATAAATTTTTTCATTACACACTCCTTAACAAACTCTTGCTTAAGAACTCTAGGGAGTTCTAAATAATGTTGGCGAGGCAGTCAGGGCTAGGCTAAAAACGGCGAAAAAGCGCAGTTTACATGCAGTAAATGAGCATTTTGAGCCGTTTTTTAACACCGCCCTGACAACGCAGGTAATTATTCAGTACTTCCTCAGGGTTTTCTGTGCCATAAAAGCAATAATTATGGCTGGGATGAAACACAGGATAGATAAATAAACAATTCCAAATACGCCCGCGTTAGTCATGTGGGTCAGAATCAGGCCGCCAAGCCAGGTGGCAATCATGATGGAGAAATTAAATACACTGGATTGCACAGAGGTGGCCACGGCTTTAGCGTCTGCAACTTGTTTGCTGACGGCCGCTTGATACATGGTGACCAGCGGGCCAAAAGCCAGTCCCCATAGGAAGAAGGCCACATGGGACACGCCCTTAGTGCCGCCAAGTACGACAAACATCAGCATCGCACCCACGCCACAGACCAACATGGCGACGATTAAACCGCGCAAATGACTGTCGATAATTTTCGCCGATAAAACCACTGACAGCACCGAGCCGATGCCGAAAATCAACAGCGCTAAACTGATGCCGCCGACAAATTCCAGGGTGTCAACCAGCAGAGTGATATAGGTGTAGGTGCTGTAGTGGGCCACCACCGATAGAAAGGTCAGTAGCAGCACGATCAACACCGTAGGCATTTTTAACATCGCCAGTGGTGAGTTGCTTTGCGTGAGTTTTTCGCCTTTGACCGAAGGCAGGTATTTCACGGCCAGCAGTGCAATGCTGGCGCCCATCACGGCGAGCAATAAAAAGACAGTCCGCCAGCCAATCTGGGTGCCGATAAAGGTCATAAACGGCAAGCCGAGGCTGACCCCAAAAGTATTACCGGCCATGATGATGGTAATCGCTCGGCCGTGCATATTTTCTGGCACCAGCGCTGTGCCATAGGCCGCAATCATCGGCCACATAATACCGGCACAGATACCACCCAAAATACGCATAGCGATAATCAGCGGGTAGGACGAGGTGATGCCCACCACGAAATTGGATACGGTAAAGCCGGCCAGTAAGGCCAGTAACAGAATTTTGCGGTTAACCCACAAAGTCATGCTGATTAATGGGATGGCAAATATCGCCGAGGCCAGTGCGTAGATACCCACCAAAAAGCCCACTTGGGTGTGTTCAATGCCCAGACCTTCGGTCATTTGCGGCAAAATGCCTGAGGGCACCAGCTCCGACAAAATACCCACAAAGGTGACACTGGCCATCAGGCCAAACACAAACCAAGATATGTAGTGCTGCCCAGAGGGGCTGGTTTTAGCAAGATTGGACATGCGTACTCCTAATCAATTATAGGTTGCGCAAGGCACAGCAAGTGCCATGTTGCGAGTAACATGCTCATTTTTCGACCGGAGCCGTCGTTAGAGTTAGCGTGCAAGCTTTAAAAAGGAGGGCTGACTTAAAGCTCGAGTGCACGCTGCTTGGTACAGGTTAGATTTATATGCGCTAATCTAAGACAGGAATTGTCTTTTTTTGCAAGTAAGTATTTGGCATCGTGAGTTTTTAAAATATTGAAGACAGCACGAAAGACGCCTCAACAGCGCTTATTTAGCGGCTTTGGCGCGTTTTACCGTTCGCTTACGGCGCGGCAATTTGCCGTGGCCCTTGAGTCCTGTAAAGTGAATCTGCGCCACGTGCTGAATGAGGTTGTTTAATCCATCCAGCATGGGGTTCATAAACTGATTATAGCTCATGCGTTTTTCCGCAATGGCTTCCAGTTGCGACTCCCAGTGGGCGGTCATATCGGGCCGCACCATCACGTCCGGTAATGCCAAAACCAACTGTCGGCCCACTTCTGTAGCATGGATTTCTTTACCCTTTTTTGTCAGAAACCCTCGTTTAAATAACAACTCAATAATTCCCGCACGGGTGGCTTCGGTGCCCAGACCATCGGTTTCCCGCAGCACCTTTTTAATCTCAGGGTCAGATACATAGCGGGCAATGCCGGTCATCGCCGATAGCAAAGAAGCATCAGTGAAATGCTTGGGCGGACTGGTTTGTTTTTCATCCAAGCGTCCATCGGTGCAGCGCACGCTGTCGCCTTTAACCACATTGGGCAGTTTAACGGCCGAAAACTCTGGGTCGTCATCAGTGCTTTTGCGTTGCGGCAGCAGCGCTTTCCAACCTTGACTGACCACCTCTTTTTGGCGGCTGATAAATAGACCACCGGCCACTTCAGTATCAATCTGTTTTTCTTGGTAGGTGAAAGGTGGGTAAAACTGCATTAGGTATTGGCGCGCCACCAGCGCATAAATCTTTTGCTCATCGGCAGATAAGCGGCTGGCATCCAGCGCGCGGCTGGTGGGAATAATGGCGTGGTGGGCACTGACTTTGCTGTCATTCCAAGCTCTAGATTTAAGCGATAAGTCAGCTTGCTGCACCGCTTTGGCCAGTACTGGGCTGCTTTGCGCAATGGCCTGAGTGACTGACGCTTTGTCGTTATAGTGGCCTTGCGGTAAGTAACGGCAGTCGGAGCGTGGATAGGTAATCAGCTTGTGGGTTTCATAGAGCTTTTGGCAGATGTCTAACGTCTTTTGCGCATTAAAGTTAAAACGTTTCGAGGCGTCAATCTGCAAGGACGATAAGTTATAGGGCAGGGGCGCGGCGTGTTGTTTTAGGTTTTCGTTGACCGCCAAGACGTGGCCCGGTTGGTTCAGCACTTTGCTTAATACAGTGTCGGCCAGTTTTTTTAACAGCACCCGGCCGTCTTCATCCATATAGGGTTGGCAAGCAGCACTAGGCTGCCATTTGGCGAGGTAGGTCTGGTTTTGCTCAGTGGTCAGCTCAATAAACACCTCATAAAAGGGTTTGCTGATAAAGTTTTCAATTTCAATGTCGCGGTGCACTACTAGACCCAGAATCGGCGTTTGCACCCGGCCCACCGAAAGCACCCCTTGATAGCCGGACGCTTGCCCCTGCAGCGTACAGAGGCGGGTCATATTGATGCCGTATAACCAGTCCGCACGGGCGCGGGCTAAAGCCGAGGTGGCCAATGGAATAAAATCACTGTTGCGGCGCAAATCATTCAGTGAGCGTTTGATCGCAGCGGGGTTCATATCACTGATCAAGCAACGCTGTGCTGCCATGCGCTTGGCTGTAGAGACGCCGCTGTAGTTGATTACCTCATCCACCAGAATTTGTCCGACCCGATCCGGGTCGCCCATATTGACCAGCAGATCCGCTTGTTTAATCAGCTTTTTCAGCACATTGAGCTGCTTGCGGGTGGCGGGTTTAACTTGATGCTGCCACTGAGTGGGTACTATGGGTAAGTGCTCTTTGCGCCACTTTTTATACTCAGGGTTATAGGCAGCGGGCTCAGCTTGCTCCAGTAAATGACCAATGCACCAAGTCACCACATCGCCGTTAGCGACTTTAATAAAACCGTCGCCTTGCTGATGGGGTTTCGGTAACACCGCAGCAACAGCTCGGCCGACACTGGGCTTTTCAGCTATATAAAGGATCACTTCATGCACCACTGGGAATAATTACAGTACTTAACCTGCAGCAGTTTAGTACGTGTTGCCTCTTTAATCTAACCGCAGTTGCCTTTCAGTGTTGCGTGGCGGCAATGAGCTACTGGCCCATGACTGCCTTTGCTGAGCATGCTGCCACAGAGATACACCCACGGGGATGTTTTATGTACTGATAGAGTCCATCAAATTACTAGGGCGCAAACTCAACAGTGAATGCGAACGTTCTGGCTGTGCAGGTTTGGTAGAGATACATCAGTTGTAAGTGCTGGCAATCTTGACGGCGATTGCCTTAGGGTGCCGGAAAGGCTGTGGCTGTTTGTGCGCATCCGTTGCATGGTCGTTGAAGAAAAACTCTATTTTACTCAGCTGTTATAATAGGCAAATTCTATTTTCATACATTTTATCCCATGAGTGATTTTATATGCTTAAAACCCGTCTTGCCCTCGTAATCGCCGCTCTGTCACCTATGCTGGTGGTACAGGCGCAAGAAAAAACTACCTTGCTCGATACCATGACGGTGGTGGGCACCCGTACCGAAACCTCAGTGCGGGACAACCCAGCTTCAGTCTCGGTGATCGAGCGTGAACAGATTGAAAAACGTGGCGCTGACAGTGTTGCTGAGCTGCTGCGTGATATACCAGGTGTCTCGGTGGTGGATACCGCAGTGGCTGGGATGAAGCGCGTGCGTATCCGTGGTGAACAGTCCAACCGTGTGGTGATTTTGGTGGATGGTCAGGAAATGACTGATCACAGTTCCTTTGGCGCACCTTTCCTGATAGATCCTTCTAATGTTGAGCGCATTGAAGTGGTGCGTGGCCCAGCATCGGTGCTGTACGGCGCTAAGGCGATTGGCGGGGTGATTAACGTCATTACTAAAAAAGGTGCCGATGAACCTGTGGTGCTGGAGCTGGGTGCAGGTTATTTCAGCGGCACTAAGGGTAAGCAGGCCAACGCTGCGGTCTCAGGCACGCTGGAACGTTTTGACTATCGCCTGTCGGTCAGTACTGATGACCACAAGGATAGGAAAGTGGCCAAGGGTTATCACAGCCCAGATAGCACTAAACTGCCTAACTCGGCTTCAGAAAATAAAGACGTCAGCTTGCATTTGGGCATGAAACTGGGCGAAGCAGACAATCACTATCTGTCCGTTAAAGCCAATCGACACAGGCTGGAAGCAGAAGGCTGGGAGGATAATTTTTCGTTGGTCACGCTGAAAAATGTAGATATCAATCCGGTTATTGCAGGGCAGCAAGCCAATATCGATATTGCAGAAGCCGAACTGACCCAGTTTAATGCCAACTTGCCCAAGCGGAATTTGGATAAATTTGGCCTTTATTACGAAGGCACTGACCTTGGCCCGGTCTTGAAAAAAATTAATGCCGATGTTTTTTATCAGGAGGTTAAGCGTGAGTTTGATAACGCCATTAAAATCAACGGGAGGGGCGGACAGGTAATTATCCCCAGTATGGGACCAAGTGGTTTTAGAATTCCTTTACTGAACAGCTCGGTGGCAATGGATTCAACTTCCAAAGACCGTACTAAAACTCATGGTGGTAGCTTACAGCTGGATTTTCAATTACACCCTGATCATTACAGTCTGGTTGGCATGCAATACCTGAAGGATGATCTAAAAACTTCAAAAAATAATAATATTACGGTTGTTGATGCGAACCCTTTACCTCCTTTGCCGCAATATCAGCCGCCGTTTGGCGTCAATAGTCAGTCATTTGATAGAGCCAACATGCGCACTGCATCCGTCTTTATGCAGGATGAATGGACACTGCCCAATGACTTCAAGCTGATTGGCGGCGTGCGTTATTACAACGTCAAGTCTGAGCTAGACAAGACCAGCAGCTCTAATTACCAAGCCGGAGACAGCAGCACCCACAGTCGTTTTGTTAAGTCCCTCGGTCTGACCTGGACTGGGTTGGAGCACACTACTTTGCGCGGCGGTTATTCCGAAGGCTATGTTATGCCTACGTTGCTGGAACAATTCACCGACTCCCGTGCCGGCCGTGGCATCACTCTGCACGGCAACCCGGACCTGAACCCAGAACGCTCGCAGAACTACGAGTTGGGCATGCGTTACCAAAACCGTGGCGTAGTGTTTGATGGCACCTTGTTTTACAGCAAAGCCAAGCAGTACATCACCTTTGAGGATTGTGGGGGTCGCTGTGCCACCAACGGTGATATTTACACCAACGCCGACAAAGCCACCAGCTATGGTCTGGAACTGCTCACTGAATACTGGATCGAAGATACTCCGTATACGCCTTATCTAAACACCACCTTGATGCGTCGCAAGGTGACTGTGGATGATTTCTCAACCTATAAAACCGATGTGCCAGCCATCTCTGGTCAGTTCGGCCTGCGTTATGAGCAAAGCTTTGCCGCAGGAGAGCTGTGGGCCGATGCCTTTGTGCAAGCGGCTAGCAAGTCAGAGAAAAAAGAGCGAGATATTGAAAAGTCGGGCAAGGTGTCCCGTAGTTTGTCCGGTTGGAGCACGCTCAATTTTGCCGTGGGCGGCAACTTTGGTGAGCTCGGTCAGCACCGAGTGGGGCTGCACCTGAATAACCTGAACAATAGGCACTATCGCGCTTCGGTGGATGAAATGCCAGCCACCGGTCGCAACTTTGTGCTGACGTTTAATACCACTCTGTAACTTTACGGCGATATAAAACCCTGCTTGACATAAACCAACCCCAAAAGCTGAATTAACTTTTTGGGGTTTTTTATCCTGTTGTGCCGGCGCCAATGGATTGGCCATAAGGTAATTCAGGCTTTGCGAATACAGTTTGCAGCTGCGGTTTAACTTGCTTAGAGATGGAATCGGTTGGCCTAACAGTGCATTGCATGGTATGAATAAACGCACTATTTAAATGAGTTAGGAGAACAGTATGAGCAAGAAAGTAGCGATCATCCTATCGGGTTGTGGTGTCTTTGATGGCGCAGAAATTAATGAGACGGTACTGACGGCATTAAGCCTTGATCAGCACGGGGTAAAGGTTGAGTTTTTCGCGCCAGACATTAACCAAGCGTCTGTGATTAATCATCAAACCGGTGAAGAAATGGCCGAGGTACGCAATGTACTGGTTGAGTCAGGCCGCATAACCCGTGGTAAGACCCGTGATGTCAGTGAGCTTAAAGCAGAGGATTTTGACGCTGTTATTTTGCCCGGTGGTTTTGGTGTTGCCAGCAACCTGTCAGATCTGTCCAGCAAAGGCACACAAAGCACTGTGGAAGAAAATACCTTGCAGGCTATTTTGCAGTTTAAAGAGGCCAAGAAACCGGTCGGTTTAATTTGTATTTCACCTGCTTTGTCAGCGAAAATTTTTGGTGCAGGTGTACGTTGCACCATTGGTACCGATGTTGACACAGCAGAGTTGGTCAGACAAATGGGTGCAGTGCATGAAGACACTGCAGTGGATGGCATTGTGGTCGATGAAGAACATCGCCTAGTTACTACGCCTGCCTATATGTTAACCGAGTCGCTCAGCGAAGCTTCGGTTGGTATTAATAAGCTGGTCGAGCAAGTGTTAGCCATGACCAAGTAGTTCCCATAGGACGTGCCTGCTGGTTGCCGCGTATAGTTGCTCAGCAGGCACCCTTCTACTGGTTAAGTTTAATTATAAAAACCAAAACTGCTTGATAAGTAGTGGGCCGCTTTATTGTTCTATTTATCAGATGCAGGATCACAGTGTCATGAGTGCAACAGAGTTAGCCCCTGAATTAATGCAAGCGGCGCAGTATTTTTTTGATCAAATTCCTTTCAATCAGCTGGTCGGTATTCAAGTGGATTCGCTGTCCACGGAAAAAGTACATATGCATGTGTTGATGCGTGAAGAGCTGATTGGTAATCATATCCAAGGAATTTTACATGGCGGTGTGATTGCCTCGATTTTAGATGTGGCAGGCGGTGCCATGGCTTTGATCGGTGCCTTCCAGCGTTTGCCAGAGTTGCCGGCAATGGAGCGGATGATGAGCTTGTCGAAGCTGGGCACCATCGATATGCGCGTGGACTACTTAAGGCCTGGGCGCGGCCAACGCTTTGATGCGGTGGCAACTGTGTTGCGTGCCGGTAATAAAGTGGTGGTGGTGCGTACTGAGTTGCACAATGACGCGGGTGATTTAATTGCCGTGGGCACCGGTAGTTATTTAGTCGGCTGAGTCCTGGCGCGGTAACTTAGCCAAGCGGGTCAGAATACGATCCAGGGCATTGGAAAAAGCTTGCTTGTCACGCTCATCGTAGGCTTGTTGCCCGCCACTCATCTGGCCTTGATCACGCAAGTCAGTGAACAGGTTACGCAAGGCTAACCGATCACCCATATTGCGCTCAGTAAACTCTTCACCACGGGGATCCAAGGCTACTGCGTTCTTCTTAATAATGCGGTCAGCCAGTGGAATGTCACTGCAAATCACCAGCTCATTTGCTTCCACATTATCGGCAATGTAATCATCGGCGGCATCAGGTCCACTGGGTACGACAATCAATTGCACACAGGCAAAATTAGGCCGCGGCTGTGCCTGACCGGCCACTAAAATAACTGAAAATTTACGCCTTAAGGCAAACTTAATCACTTGATCACGGGCCAAGCGTGGACAAGCATCGGCATCAATCCAGACGCGCATAAAATCACTCCAAGGTAGGCCCGTGGCGCTGCTTAAACGCCACGGTACTTTTTATTACGGTGTATGGTTTTACTCTGTTGGCTCTTGAGGAGTTTTAGACGCCTGCAAGGCACGCTTGGCTTGCATTGCAGTGCGCATCTTAATATTGAGCGCTTCAACCCCAAGTGAAAACGCCATAGCAAAGTAGATGTAGCCCTTGGGCACATGCACGCCAAACGATTCGGCAATCAGCAAGGTACCAACCACAATTAAAAAGGATAAGGCCAAGACTTTTAATGACGGATGTTTGTCAATAAAAGCGCTAATGGTGCTGGCTGATAGCATCATCACCGCAATGGAAATCATAATCGCTGCAATCATCACCGGCAGATGCTCCACCAGACCTACAGCAGTAATCACCGAATCCAGTGAGAAAATAATATCAATTAGTGCGATTTGTAGCATCACTCCAAGAAAGCCGGCTTTAACATTCGGACCATCCGCGCTGTCTGCTTCGCCTTCCACACTGTGCCAGATCTCCACGGTGCTCTTAAATAACAAAAACAAACCACCAAAAAATAAGATTAAGTCACGTCCAGAAAACCCTTGGCCTAAAATTTCAAACAGGTCAGTGGTCAGGCGCATAATCCAAGTAATGGAGAGCAGCAGTAAAATGCGCGTACCCATGGCCAAACTTAAGCCAATAATGCGTCCTTTAGCTTGCTGGTGTACCGGTAAACGACTGACTAGAATCGAAATAAAAATAATATTATCGATGCCTAGGACGATTTCTAAGGCGGTTAAGGTGAGAAAGGCAATCCATATTTCTGGGTTAGTGAGCCATTCCATACTGTTTTACTTCTCTGTGAGGGGCGATAGTTGAGGGCGTTCTGGGCCACGCCAGCGACGGATCACTTTCTGGAAAAACAAACTGTTGGGAATTTGTAACAGGGCACCTTCATGACCTTCAGTCATATCTTCTAGAGTGGTGTAGAACACATTGATGGTGACCACGCGCCCCCGCACCCCAGGCTTATCAGCACTTTCCATCACTTCTACCCAGTCGCCCAAGCGAAAGGGACCGACGGTAAAAATCAGTGCCGCACAGAATATATTCGACAGCACGCTCCAAATGGCAAAGAAGGCCAGTGCCGCCACGGCAAGAAAGCCAGTCAGGGCGGTCCACAGCACACTGGCGGAGACGCCAAAACGTTCAAGAATCATCAGTAAGGCGCTACCAATGATTAACCAACGAATGGCACCACGCAGCGGCAGCAGCATGCTTGGTGGCATACTGTAGCGCCCAGCCAAGCTGGTGAGACCGCGGGCCAATAACCGTTGCAATAGCCAGGCTGCCAGCGCAATAAGCAGAATCTGTATGCCTGGAATCAACAGACTCATCCAGTCCACAGCCCACTTTTCAAGCCACTGCGTCATACATTTTCCTCAAGTTCACTTTGTAATACTTCCAGTTCTTCTAAGCTGTTGAGCCAGTTTTCTTCCAGTTCTGCTTGTTGTTGAAGCAGACTGGCCTGCTTACTGAGGTGCTCTTTGAGCTGATCTTTTTGCGCCTGCTCATACAGACTGTTATCGGCCAGTAGAATCTCTAAAGCGTCCAGCTCGGTTTGCAGAGCATCGAGCTTTTTCTCCAGTGTATCGGCCTGCTTGCGCAAGGGAGCTAATTGTTTACGCATTTCTGCCGCCGCTTGACGTTGCGCTCGGCGGTCGACTTTTTCCGCGCCAGTAGAGTCATCGCTAGTGCTGCTGGGTTGCTGGCGTAAGCGATAATCGCTGAGCCATTTGCTGTAATCCTCTAGGTCGCCGGCAAACTCCTGCACCCGGCCTTCAGCCACTAAGTACAACTCATCTACCGTGCTTTTAATTAAGTGACGATCATGGGATACCAACAATAACGCACCAGAGAATTCTTGCAGCGCCATGCTCAGTGCTTGGCGCATTTCTAGATCAAGGTGGTTGGTGGGCTCATCCAGTAGCAGTAAGTTGGGCTTGCCCCACGCAATTAAGGCTAAAGCTAAACGGGCTTTTTCACCGCCAGAGAAATTCACCACCGGTTCATCACAGCGCTTGCCACGGAAATCAAAACCGCCAAGAAAATCACGCAATACTTGCTCGCGCTCATTGGGAGCAATGCGTTGTACATGCAGCAAAGGGCTGGCTTTAGGATCCAGCGAGTCCAGTTGATGTTGGGCGAAATAGCCGATCACCAGATTTTCACCACTGGTGAGACGGCCAGAGAGCAGTGGTAAATCATTCATAATGCTTTTGATCAGCGTCGATTTACCGGCGCCATTGGGACCGAGTAAAGCAATACGCGCACCGGGCACCAGCTGTAACTTCACCTTATCTAAAATAGGCTTGTCGGCGCTGTAGCCAAGCTTCGCTTCACTGAGATCCAACAATGGGTTAGAGGTTTTATCCGCTTCGCGAAAGACAAAGTCAAAGGGTGAGTCGAAGTGCGCGGCGGCGATATCTTCCATGCGCTCCAAAGCCTTGACGCGACTTTGCGCTTGCCGTGCCTTACTGGCTTTGGCTTTAAAACGGCGGATAAAGTCTTCCATATGCGCACGCTGGGCTTGTTGTTTTTCGAAGGCTTGTTGCTGTTGCAGCATACGCTCAGCACGGGCGCGCTCAAAAGCGCTATAGCCGCCGCGGTAGAGGATGAGTTTTTGTTGGTCAACATGGACAATATGGCCCACCACCGCATCTAAAAAATCACGGTCATGGGAAATTAACAGCAGGGTGCCAGGATAGTTTTGCAGCCAGCCTTCCAGCCATAAAATGGCATCCAGGTCCAAGTGGTTGGTGGGTTCATCCAGCAACAGTAAGTCTGACGGACACATCAGCGCTTGGGCCAAATTTAAGCGCATGCGCCAACCGCCAGAAAAGCTGTTGACCAGATTGTCCATTTGCTCTTCTAGAAAGCCTAAGCCAGCTAATAATTTACGGGCGCGGGCATCGGCGGTATAAGCATCGGCACTGTCCAGCTCTGAGTGCAAGCGACCCAGTTCAGCACCGTCTTGCTGTTGCTCAGCTATGGCCAGCCGCCGCTGAATATCACGCAATAAGGTATCGCCATCCAGTACATAGTCAATGGCGTTGCGTTGTGGGGCATCGATCTCTTGGCGCATATGGGAAATACGCCAAGTGTCCGGTAGATCACATTCACCGGCATCTTGCTGTAGTTCACCGCGTAGCAAGGCGAATAAACTGGATTTTCCAGCGCCATTGGCGCCAATTAAGCCGACTTTATGCCCTGGGTGCAAAGTTAACTCTGCATTTTCCAGTAAGCGTAGTGGGCCGCGTTGTAAGGTAAGGTCTGAGATTCGTATCATGGCGCAGAGTTTAGCAGTTTCGCGGCGATTACCAATATAGCGCGAGGTATATTTAACCCGTACGGCTTAAATACTCTAACCGCAGCTCTGGAACTGACGGCTAATTATTAGCGAATCGTTTGCTGAATTCTCTGGTTTTGCCTAGGCTGCAACACCTGTGTGCTACAGCCTAGGCTTACTCAGATGGTTTAAAACTGCTCTGCAGCAAGTCCGTATAAGGATTGGCTACCGGCTTTAATACTGGCTTCTAAAGCTAAGGTGCGGGGCAGCATACGACTGAAGAAAAAGTCAGCGGTAGCTAGCTTAGCGCTATAAAAATCAGGTTCTTGAGCATGGTTGTTCTGCGCGGCACTGGCCATCCGCGACCACATCCAAGCATAGGCCACGTAACCAAACAAATGCAGGTACTCCACCGAGGCTGCGCCAATTTCATTTTTGTTGTCCGCCGCTTGATCTAGCAGCCATTGGCTGACGCTTTCTAAGCGTTCTACTGCAGACAGTACCTCTGCGCTGTATAAGGTATCGGGCTGGCTGACCTGCTCACGAATACGCTGAGTAAAGGTTTGCAGGAAAGCGCCGCGGTTGGCCACCAGTTTGCGACCGACTAAGTCCAACGCTTGAATGCCGTTGGTTCCTTCATAAATTTGCGCAATACGCACATCACGGACCAATTGTTCTTGGCCCCACTCGCGCACATAGCCGTGACCGCCAAACACTTGCTGGCCGTGCACGCAGCTCTCTAAACCGGTATCGGTAAAAAAGGCTTTAGTGACCGGGGTGAGCAAGGCGACTAAATCTTGGGCTTGTTCCGCCAGTGCCGGATCGGGACTGAATTTGGCGATATCCAACTGTTTACCCACGTAGCAGGCAAAGGCGCGGCCACCTTCCGTCATGCTTTTCATGGTCAGCAGCATACGTCGCACATCGGCATGCACGATAATCGGATCAGCGGCTTGCTCGGGGTTTTGCACACCGGTGGCAGCGCGGCTTTGAATGCGCTCGCGGGCATAGTCGGCTGCACGTTGGTATGAGGTTTCTGCACAGCCAATGCCCTGAATACCAATGGATAAACGTTCATAGTTCATCATAGTAAACATCGCCGCTAGGCCTTTATTAGGCTCGCCTACTAAGTAGCCAGTGGCGTTATCAAAGTTGATCACGCAGGTGGCGGAGGCTTTGATACCCATTTTGTGTTCGATGGAACCGCAGCTTACGGCGTTTACTGAACCTAATGAACCATCGGGGTTAACGTTAACCTTAGGCACTAAAAATAATGAAATACCACGGGCACCTTCGGGGGCATCCGGTAGCTTGGCCAACACCAAGTGAATGATGTTTTCAGTCAGGTCTTGCTCGCCACCGGTGATAAAGATTTTGCTGCCGGTGATTTGATAACTGCCATCACTGTTTTCGGTAGCGCGGGTGCGGATTAAGCCTAAGTCCGTGCCAGCGTGGGCTTCAGTTAAACACATGACACCAGCCCAGCGGCCTGCATACAGCGGTGGTAAGTAGGTGTTTTTCAATGCTTCGCTGGCATGGGCATCAATGGCCAAGCACGCACCCGAGGTGAGTGCCGAATACAAGGCGAAACTTGAATCAGCGGCGTAGAGCATTTCCTCAAACTGCACTGAAAGCATTTTTGGCATGCCCATACCACCGTAGGTTGGATTGCCTGATAAGCCAACCCAACCACCTTCAATATAGGTGCTATAAGCCTCTTTAAAGCCATCTGGAGTAGTCACTACACCATTGTCCCACTGAGCACCTTGCTCATCGCCATTACGGCTCAGTGGTGCGATCAGTTGACCGGTAACTTTTGCCGCTTCTTCTAAAATGGCATCAGCGGTTTCGCTATCAACAGCTTCTTGCAGCTGGGGCAATTGCGCCCAGACTTTTTCGGCATTAAAGACTTCGTGCAAGATAAAGCGTAAGTCACGCAAAGGGGCGTTGTAATCAGACATAAACTATCCTATTGGGTTGTGGTAGCTGCTGTTGTAAGCCAGCTACCAAATACAGGCGATCTACTATTCTTCAGGTTTTGTCTCTGCTGTTTCAGCAGGGGGAGTTGTGGTGAATTTTAGCAAGTGAGTGCGTTCGATTAAGAAGTAGAGTACGGCACCAGCGGCTAAACCCCAACCTGCGCCGTACACCGCCAGCACTACGCCCATGGTTCCGGCAATACCGCGCTCGGTGTTGTTATTGAGCTGCTCAAAACCCACCATCAAGCAAATGTAGCCAGTTAAAACCAAGGTTAAGGATAAGGCAATCGGTAGCACCGGTTGGAAAAATGTCACCAATGGCAGCATAAATAAGGCTAGAAAACCGGTGATCCAGAAGGTACCACCGCCACTGTAGATTGACTCCATGGCTTTACGGCCATACTTGTAGCGCTCCGCCATGGTAGCGGCCACTGCTGTCCAGATTGGGCCAGCTAAGCCAGGGTAAGGCGCGAAGAATGCATGCAAGGCGTTACGCAAAGCGGTGACCAAGTGCACGCGGTCGATATTGGTATCGATTTGCTCATCAGGACGCAGTTCATCGGCGCGCTGCATCAAGGATTGACCGACAATAATGTCACCAAAAGCAATGATATAAGCGATTACCGCCGTGGGAATGGCCAGCATAAATACTTTGGCATCGGGGAAGCCTAGAGTAAATGGCAGGTAGTTCCACATCTCAGCGAAGGCTGGCGCGGTGATGCCAAAACGCACATCAGGCATATTATATTCGCCGACTGCAATACCGGTGAAAATAGCGATCAGCATGCCTGGCACCATGCCGTAGTTGACTATTTTACGAGCAATGGGCAGTCGATCCGTGAGGCCGCGGAAGGACACTGAGAACATCAGATACAAGCAGACCAAGCTGCCGATCACCAGTGAAATTGGCGTGTTTGCCAAGCGTCCGCCGGCATCAATTTCGCCGATCAGTGCTGCGATACCGGCGCCAATAATAATGCCGCCTTTCATTGAGTTGGGAATAACACGCACCAATGCACTGCCCAGTCGAGTGATCCCTAAGATAAGAAAGATCACAAACACCAAAAACTGCAAAGCAAACAGCGCTTGAATCGCTTCAGGGCCTGGTTCGTAGTCCCCTAAAAACAGCAGCACTACGGGGATGCCAGGAGTGATCCAACCTGGCACAAAAGGTACGCCGAGCAAGGCTGGCAGCATAAAACCAATGCCGCACACGGTGACATAGGCCAGCGCCACGTCGTAAGGCAGGCCTAAGTATTTTTCTAACAGCGGAATCATGCCCAAGCTGACCACAAACATAATCAGCGCTTGGAACATTTCCGCTGTTTCCCAGCGGTAGTGAACAAAAGGCAATCTTATTTTAAAAGGGCCCGCTGGCCAGTAGGGTTGTTCTTCGCCGTCTTTGCGGTGATAAAGTTGCATAAGTTATAGCCTCTAAAATCACCTGTGCTGGCGCAGTAGCTCGCTACCGTCAGCACAGATGTAATTGTTATTGTTGTGGTTACGGAGTTATAACCCGGAATTTATAATGTTCTAGCCGTTTCGCGCAGAGCAAATTTTTGGATTTTTCCGGTGGAGGTTTTTGGTAGATCGGTAAAAACGACCGTTTTTGGCACTTTAAATGAGGCCATATTGTCGCGACAAAAACGCATAATATCTTCTGCGCTGATATGCTCTTGGCCGGCCTTTAAGGTGATAAATGCACAAGGTGTTTCGCCCCAGCGCTCATCGGGTCGTGCCACTACCGCAGCTTCCAGCACTGCCGGGTGGTGATAGAGCACGCCTTCCAGTTCAATGGTGGAGATGTTTTCGCCACCGGAAATAATAATGTCTTTGGAGCGGTCTTTAATTTCCACATACCCATCGGCATGCCACACAGCTAAGTCACCGGTATGGAACCAGCCGCCCTCAAAAGCTTCTTTAGTTGCGGTTGGGTTTTTTAAGTAACCTTTCATCACGGTATTACCGCGCATAAAGATCTCACCAATGGTTTGTCCGTCTTTTGGGGTCGGCTCTAAGGTATTCGGGTCAGCGACCATCACGCCTTCAAGGGTTGGGTAACGCACACCTTGACGGGATTTAAGTGTGGCACGCTCTGCAGCGGGCAAAGCATCCCACTTGGCCTGCCAGGCGCATAAGGTTACTGGGCCGTACACTTCAGTCAGACCATAGACGTGGGTCACTTCAATGCCCATTGCTTCCACCTCATTAATCACTTGGGCTGGTGGTGGTGCGCCGGCAACCATAGCTTTAACGGGATGATCAATGGCTGCTTTGGCTTCGGCGGGCATATTCACCAGTGCTTGCATAACAATGGGCGCGCTGCACATGTGGGTGACCTGTTCATCGCGGATCAGGTTGAGCACTTTCTGTGCGTCAGCGCGACGTAAAAACACATTCACCCCAGCCAGCGCAGTAATAGTCCATGGATAGCACCAGCCGTTGCAGTGGAACATCGGTAGAGTCCACAAGTAGACGGGGTGATTACCCATCGCCCAAGTCATTTGGTTGCCCATGGAGTTGAGAAAAGCGCCACGGTGATGGTAGACCACGCCTTTGGGGTTGCCGGTGGTGCCAGAGGTATAGTTTAAGGCGATGGCTTGCCACTCATCGTCCGGCCACTGCCAAGCAAAGTCGGGATCGCCTTCGGCCAGCAGTGCCTCATAATCCAGATCACTGGCTGGCTTTCCTTCGCCGTATTCAGGGTCATTGACATCAATAATTAAAGGTGGGTTTTCGAGTAAGCGGCAAGCAGTCTGCGCCACCTCGCAAAACTCGCGGTCAACAAACAATACTTTAGCTTCACCGTGCTGCAGCATAAAACTGATTGTTTCGGCATCAAGACGCACATTCAGTGTATTAATCACTGCGCCCAGCATAGGTACAGCAAAGTGCAGCTCAAGCATCTCGGGAATATTGGGCAGTATCACTGCAACCGTATCGTCTTTACCGATGCCGCGGCCGGCCAGCGCAGACGCCATTTTGCGACAGCGGGTGTAGGTCTCTCCCCAGTTGCGGCGAATCGCGCCGTGCACCACGGCTGGGTAGTCTGGATAAATTGCAGCGGTGCGCTCAATAAAACTTAATGGGCTGAGGGCAACATGGTTGACTGGATTGCGTTCAAGACCTTGTTCGTAAATCGACATATTTAATACCTGTGGCTTATTGTTAGCTCTGGCGCTTAACTGCTAAACAGTTAGACGGCTGACTTATTATTCTTTTATAGACTCTACCTTATCGTAATGGTAGATAAACCATAGTAATATAGTATTTATACTATATTGTTTTGCTGTGCTGTTTAAAGGTTGCTTATGTATAACCCTACCAATCAAGCTTTGCAGTTGCGTTTGCTGCACCGTTTACAAAGTGAGAATCAACCGCTAGCTGAATGTGCACGGGCTTTGCAGGCGTTATTGCGTGCTGATCAACAGGTGCGTGCAGTGTGGTATTTCAGCTGGTTAGAAGGGGCTGGAATCTACAATCCAGAAGGAGATATACGGGGTTGGCCACCGGGGCCGGATGATGTTCTTGCAGCCTCGGATCAGCGGTTATTTACGCTACTGCAGCAGCAGCCACAGCTGAGTGTTAAGCAAGTCAGGGCAATAAATTGCTGGCTGGCCAAGCGCATGACCCGTGCCGGCGTCAGTCATGGTGTGGTTGCCAGTTTGTCTTTAGCGCCGCAACAGCATGGGTTGGTGGTGGTGGAACTGCAGGATGCTGCGCCGCTGTTTGCTGTCGATAGCTTGTTATTGGTGCTCACTACTTGGCTGGGCAGCACCCTGCAGAGTGCACGGCCAGTGGAACTCTTGAGCAATGATCCGCACCCGGCCTTATGGGTTGACAGTCAAGCGAAACTGATTGAAGTAAATAAAGCTGCAGCCGATTTGTTTGGCGCGCACATTGTGGAGAACGCCCAACAAGCGCTGCCCTATAATCATCAGCAATTGGTGCGCAGCTGTGTCACTCAGCAGCGGGTTATTGAAGATGTCTCTGCACAATTCGCTGAGCGCGTTTTTACCTGGAGTTATATTCCCAACCCAGAGCAGCAGCGTATTTTAGTCCGTGGTCGTGATATCACTGAGCAGGCTCAGCAGTTACAGCATGCCGCGCAAGCCTCGCGTCTGTATCGCTTAATTAATGAAAACAGCACCGATTTAATTTCACGGCACACGCCCAGTGGCTGCTTTATAAGTGCCTCACCTGCGTCATGGCGGCTACTGGGTTATTGGCCGGAAGAACTACAAGGCATGCGCAGTCAAATTTTGCTGCATCCACACGATAGAATACTAGTTGAGCAAGGGGCCAAAAATGCCTTAGCCGAAATTGGTTATCACACCATGACCTTGCGCGTGCGCCATCGCGCGGGGCATTATTTATGGTTTGAAACGGCCAGTCGGGCGATTCGTGACACTTATACGGGCGGCATTATCGAAGTGATTAGCGTGTCCCGTGATATCACCAGACGGGTTCAAGTGGAAGAGAATCGCCGGCGCTTGGCCGAGGTGGTTGAGGCCAATACTGATCTGGTGCTGTTTGTTGATCCCAGCGGTCAAATACTCTGGATGAATCCCTCTGCACGGCGCACCCTTCAGGTGAGTGAATCGCAGGGTCCCTTGCAATTGGCAGACGTGATCGATTCAGCAACCTTGCACAAACTGACCCAATATGGCTGGAAAACTGCTGACAAGCATGGAGTTTGGAGCTGCGAAACACGTTTTCAACCCTTTGCCGAGGTGGTTTCTTTTCCAGTTTCCTTGGTGTTGCTGGCGCATACGGTGGCGGGTGCTGAGAGTTACTATTCACTGGTGGCACGCAATATGGCTGAGCGTGAATTGCGTGAAGCACAGCAGCGTAAGCACCAGGAAGAACTGGCCCACACCACGCGCTTGATTACCTTAGGCGAATTGACCTCAGGCATTGCCCATGAGATGAATCAACCTCTAGCTGCGGTGATTAATTATGCCGGTGCCAGTTTGCGTTACTTACAGTCGGTGCAAGAACAGTCGTTGCCCATTGAGCGGGTGACACAAGGGTTAGAGCGCATTACTGAACATGCCAACCATGCGGCAGAGGTGATTAAGCGGCTACGGGCTTTTTTGCGTAAAGAACCGCGCCGCGTCGAAGCTTTGCAAATCGCTGAAGTAGTGCAGGAAGCAGTGCAGTTATGTGCTTGGGAGGCGGTTAATGCGCGGGTGAGTATTGAGCAAAATATGCTCACTGAGCTGCCCTTAATCTATGCCGATCGAGTTTTATTAGAACAGGTGTTATTAAACATATTGCGCAACGCTGTTGAGGCCAATCGTGAACAGCAGCAAAATGAAACAGTGGCATCACGGGTGTTAATCACTGCTGAGCAGCACGCTGAACAGATTTATATTAAAGTGCATGATCAAGGTGGCGGGGTCACTGCAGAACAGTTGGAGCAATTATTTACCCCGTTTTACACCAGCAAAGCCGATGGTTTAGGATTGGGCTTGTCCATGAGTCGCAGTATTGTCGAAGGTTTTGGCGGGGCACTTGAGGCGCAAGAGAGTGCTTTAGGTGGCTTGTGTTTAAGTTGTCGTTTACCGGTACGCAGTCGCAGTGATGAGCGGATTCCAGTTGAAGCATAAATAATTATAAGGATTTAACGTGGGTGCAGTAGAGCAGACCGTATATGTGGTGGATGATGATCAGGGCATGCTGGATTCCACTGTGTGGTTGCTGGAATCAGTTGGCCTGCGGGCTATCCCTTTTACCAGTGGTCAAGCGTTTCTTGAGGCAGAGCTGAACAGCGGTCGTAGCTGCGTTGTGTTAGATGTGCGGATGCCGGATATGGGTGGCCTGACGGTGCAAGAAGCCTTGCGCGCTAAAGGCTTAGAGTTACCGATTATCTTTGTCAGTGGCCATGCGGACGTACCCATTGTGGTTCGGGCCTTTCGTGCTGGCGCGGTGGATTTTATCGAGAAGCCTTATAATGAGCAGTTGCTCTTGGACAGCGTACAGCAGGCGCTGAGTAGCTTTGACCTGTCTAATGATGAGAGCACCCTGCACGCTGTGCTGCAGCGCCTCGATAGCTTGACCCCACGAGAGCGCGATGTGTTGCTACCGCTGGTGCAAGGCTATACCAATCGGGAAATGGCTGAGCAGCTTGGCATCAGTATCAAGACCGTCGACTTGTATCGCTCCCGGGTGATGAAACATATGCAGGCGCAAACCTTAGCTGATCTGGTTGGGATGGCTATTGCCGCAGAGCTGGTCGAGCCACTGCAGTTGCGCAGTGCGGCAGCCGGGTTTAAATCCCGTTAGGCTTGACTGCGGGCCTGCTCAACATAAATCTGTAAAGCCTGCTGGCGCGCTGCAGTCAGCGCCAGACCCAGCTCAGCACCTTGCAAACCTTGTTCCAACAGTGGCTTCACATCGACTGCCCGCACCACCTCGGCAGCTTTACGTAAATACTCTGCTTGTGGATAGTCGCGGTCTTCATGTCCCAAACGACCGCGAGCGTCCATTTCACTGGCGGCAATAAAATCAGCAAAACGTTGTGGGCGGCGCATAATATCGAACTTCATTAATAATTTTAATAAGGTTGCCGGGCGTAACTCCAGCGCACGGTGAGCATGGGTATGAAACTCACCGACCAGAAAAGCCAGCTGCGCACAGTCATTGGGCACTTTAAGGCGCTTATTAACTTTTTTAATTAAAGCCAGACCGCGGGTTTCATGGCCAATATGCCGTGGCCACTCAGCGGGGTCAGTGGTGCCTTTGCCCAAGTCATGCAGCAAGCAGGCCCAGCGCACATTGAGCGGTTGTTGAAAGCGCGCGCATTGTTGCAGTACCTGTAAGATATGCACCCCGGTATCAATTTCAGGATGATGCTCAGGCGGTTGCGGTACGCCAAATAAAACGTCCACCTCAGGCAGTAAAACCTTTAACGCGTCGCAGTCACGCAGCACCTGAATAAACACCTCTGGATTATCTTCCATCAGGGCGCGAGCAAATTCTTGCCAAATACGCTCAGCGGTTAAATGTTGCAACTCACCTGAGTCCGCCAGTGTGGCCATCAACGCCAGAGTGTCAGGATGTACACTAAAGCCTAAATAGGCATAACGGGCAGCAAAGCGTGCCACCCGTAACACCCGCAACGGATCCTCAGCAAAGGCTGGCGATACATGGCGTAACAGTCGCGCGGCAAGATCGGCTTGGCCACCATAGGGGTCATATAAAGTGCCGTCAGCGGCGAGCGCCATGGCATTCACTGTTAGATCACGGCGGAGCAAGTCGTCTTCTAAGGTAACCTCGGGACTGGTATGAAAAGTAAAACCATTATAGCCATGGCCACTTTTACGCTCAGTGCGTGCTAGAGCGTATTCTTCACCGCTTACTGGGTGTAGAAATACAGGAAAGTCATCACCCACTGGACGAAAGCCTTGTGCAAGCATTTGCTCAGGGGTTGCGCCAACTACCACCCAGTCAATATCTTTAATTGCGCGGCCTAAAAGTTGATCGCGAACTGCGCCACCGACCTTGAAAATCTGCATACAGAGACGTACCTTAAATAGACATAAGCGCAAGGATACCGATAAGTCGGCCTCTTTGGCGGCTTGTGTATTGTGTTGTTAATTCTGTTGTAAGCTAGGCCAACCATTATACACGCTGCTGGCGATCAGCTTAGCTTGCTCAGTTTCTGTTTGGCTGCAGTGGAAAAGACTTCGATAGGTAAATACTATCGATGCTATGATATCAATCAATTATACCTAAGCATGCAAATGCCCTAGTATTAACAGCGTAAGTTCTTAAACACTTAAAGGAATTATTTAATGTCTTATATTAATAGCGAAGTTAAACCGTTTAACGCAACAGCTTTTCACAATGGTGATTTCATTGAAGTCAGCGAAGCAGACCTGAAAGGTAAGTGGTCAGTGGTATTTTTCTACCCAGCAGACTTTACCTTTGTTTGCCCAACAGAGTTAGGCGACTTAGCAGACAACTACGAAACCTTTAAAAAGCTTGGCGTAGAAATCTACTCAGTATCCACTGACACCCACTTTACCCATAAAGCGTGGCATGACACTTCACCAGAAATTGGCAAGATTCAGTACCCAATGATTGGTGACCCAACAGGTCAGATTACCCGCAACTTTGGCGTAATGATTGAAGAAGTTGGCTTGGCAGATCGTGGTACCTTCGTAATCGATCCAGAAGGCGTTATCCAGATCGTTGAAATCAACGCTGGTGGTATTGGCCGTGACGCACGTGAGTTACTGCGCAAAGTTAAAGCAGCACAGTACGTTGCCGCGCACCCAGGTGAAGTATGTCCAGCTAAGTGGCAAGAAGGTGAAGCAACCTTATCTCCTTCACTGGATCTAGTAGGTAAGATCTAAGAATTACCCCTTACTTTTTATCTCTGCTTGCTAAGTTGTGATCCAACTGCGTAAGCCAGACGCCCGGGTACACACTGCTCGGGCGTTTTATTTTCAAAAATTAGATTTTGGAGCATATTAATCATGTTGGACGCTAATTTAAAAGCACAACTACAGGCTTACCTAGAAAAGGTGACGCAGCCGTTTGAAATCGTTGCGTCCCTTGATAATGGTACCAAGTCGACTGAATTAAGAAATCTGCTGGAAGAAATTGCCGGCATGAGTGATAAAATCACCCTGCGTACAGATGGTGATGATGCACGTAAACCTTCGTTTTCGTTAAACCGTATTAATGGCGATATCAGCCTGGTTTTTGCTGGTATCCCAATGGGCCATGAGTTCACTTCTTTGGTGTTGGCGCTGCTGCAAGTCGGCGGACACCCATCCAAGTTGGCCCAAGAGGTGATTGAGCAAGTTACTCAGCTGGAAGGCAGCTTTAAGTTTGAAACCTATTTTTCCCTGTCCTGCCAGAACTGCCCAGAAGTAGTACAAGCGTTGAACTTAATGGCAGTGCTCAACCCCAATATTCGCCACGTAGCCATTGATGGTGCACTCTTCCAAGACGAAGTAGAAGAGCGCCAAGTGATGTCAGTGCCGATGGTGTTTCTCAACGGCGAAATGTTTGCCCAAGGCCGCATGGGTGTTGAAGAAATTCTGGCTAAAGTTGACACCGGTAGCGTTGAGCGCGACGCGGCGAAGATGAATGAAAAAGACGCTTTTGATGTGTTAGTGATTGGCGGTGGCCCAGCCGGTGCTGCAGCGTCGATCTACTCAGCGCGTAAAGGTATTCGTACCGGTATTGCGGCGCAGCGCTTTGGTGGTCAAGTATTGGATACCATGTCGATTGAGAACTTTATTTCAGTCAAAGCAACTGAAGGTCCAAAACTGGTCCGCGCCATGGAAGAGCATGTGCGTGAGTACGATATCGATGTGATGAACCTACAAACCGCCAGCCGTTTAGTGCCAGCAGCAGAAGAGGGTGGCTTGCATACGGTTGAGTTTGAATCCGGTGCCAGCTTAAAAGCTAAAACCGTAATTCTATCCACTGGTGCGCGCTGGCGCGAAATGAATGTAACCGGCGAGCAAGAGTACCGTAACCGCGGTGTTGCCTACTGCCCACACTGTGACGGTCCCTTATACAAAGGCAAAGATGTTGCGGTGATTGGTGGTGGTAACTCAGGTGTTGAAGCTGCGATTGACTTAGCAGGTTTGGTTAAGCATGTGACTTTGATTGAGTTTGACACCCAACTGCGCGCTGACGAAGTACTGCAGAAAAAGCTCAAGAGCTTACCAAACGTGAAGATTATTAAGAATGCCATGACCACCGAAGTTGTCGGCGACGGCAGCAAAGTAACTGGCTTGATCTACCAAGATCGCGCCACTGAAGAAAGCCACACGGTTAATCTAGACGGTATCTTTGTCCAGATTGGCTTACTGCCCAATACCGAGTGGCTGAAAGATACAGTTGCACTGTCCAAGCACGGCGAAATCGAAGTTGATGCCCGCTGCGCAACCAACATCCCCGGCGTGTTTGCCGCAGGTGATGTCACTACAGTGCCGTACAAGCAGATTGTGATTGCCATGGGCGAAGGTTCAAAAGCCTCACTCAGCGCTTTTGACCATATCATCCGCTCGTAAGCGCAAAAGATGACAAGGTCTAAATAAACCTTAGGTCGCTGTAAAACAAAATGCCCGCTGCAGTTGAATGCAGCGGGCGTTTTTATTGGCTAATCAGCTGAGTAGTGAGATTTTTTCGTGCTTTTACTCCAGCTGCGAGTCTTGCGTTTGGATTACGCAGCCCTGTATCGGTATGAGCGGGTCACACCCACAACCACTTTCTAGATTGCCCGCCCCAGTCTTTAATTAACAATCAGCTAGTACGTTCGACAACTAGGTCAGCTGACTGTTAGGCCACTATAACGAAATCAATCATAATCGCGTCCGGCTCACGCTGCTGGTAAATCACCTGCACTCGCTCGCCATAACGCTCACGCATTTGATTGAGCAACGGAATGGGGTCGTGATCATTGACGAAGCGCATCGCTCCACCCGGATTCAGCGAGTCCAGCGCGCCAAAAATAGCCGAGTGACGGAAGCGGTGGCCAATCGCGCGCGCATCAAACGGATAATGGGTGTAACGCAATTCTGTCTCTGTAGTCGGATTGCTCACGTGAAACCCTCGAATGGATAAACTTCCAAGCAGATTAAAACGAACCCACGGTGCATGCCTTGATTTGAATTAAGTGGGTGGAATCAGAGCACGGGCAACAGAAATATTTTAAAACTAAGAACGGATATAGGTTATTTAGAAACCGCGGTATTTACAGTGGTTTCCGTTCTATGCGCGCTTATCTACTGGTTCGCGCACAGTTCGCAGCCGTGTTTTATATAAAGCCTTTTAAAATCAATAATTTGTTGTCTGACCCGGGAAAATAGCAAGCAGTGCTTCAGCGTGTTTCTGTGCATGCTCGTTTGTCTTCTGCCTATTGCATTGCAGGCAAGGTAAAAGCTGCGTATAAACAATGGTTTACGATTAAGTAACTCAAGCAGGCTTGGCAGCGAAGTACCCCATTTTCATGTGATTTTTACCTTGCCCCATGAATATTTACCGCTGTGGCGTTATAACGAAGCGCTATTTGCTCGGATTCTGTTTAAAGCCAGCCAAGAAACACTATTGCAACTGCTTGCACAGCAGCGTCATGGCGGTGTCACGCCCGGGATTTTAATAGCGCTGCATACGTGGGGACGACAGCTCACACTTCACCCGCATACACATTGCTTGGTGACAGCGGGTGGTCTTGACTCAAACAATGTTTGGAAGGCGCTAGGGAGTTACCTCGTGCCCAGTGCAGTGATTCGTTCAGTCTATCGTGGCAAGCTGCAGTCTTTTATTAAAGCAGCGTTTGATGCTGGAGAGTTGCTCTTGCCACCAACGATGTCGGCAGCGCAGTTTTGGTCGATGTACCGAAGTGTGTACAAAAAGCATTGGTGTGTGCGTATTGAAGAGCGCTATGCGCATGGCAAAGGGGTGGTGCTTTACCTTGCGCGTTATTGTAAAGGTGGGCCTGTTGATCCGCGACAATTAAAACAAATGACCGCTGACGTGGTGACGATGAGTTATCTGGATCATCGTGATAAACGCATTAAACTGCAGCGACTCAAGCCGATGGATTTTATAACGCGGCTACTCCAGCATGTACCGCCCAAGGGTTTGCATACCATTCGTTATTACGGTCTGTATGCTTCGGCGAGTAAGTTACGGTATGAGCGATGCCAACAACAATGCGGCACAGTCGAGTCTATACCGCATGCAAGTAGTGTTGGTCGGCTATCGATGGTAGTTTATTGCAAAACTTGTGGCGGGCCAGCTTTGTTACATCGTCGCTGGTGGACACGTCGGTCAAAAGGAATTTCCATTAATAAAGAAGCGCTGAACATGTGTGTCAGCGGCTCTGTACAACAAGTCGATGAACCGCTCCTTGCGGGTGGTTTTTACAATACGTCCTAAGGCTCCGAATGGGTCTTTTTTTTGGCGGGGCAAGGACGGTTATCTAAGCGTTAGGCGAATAAGGATAGTTGTGAGTACTGAGTTAGCATTTATTATTAATGTAATATCATCAATGTATTTCATGGGGGGTATGATTGCTCAACATGAAAAAGCTGAAAAATTCATAGCAAGTCTTGATGGTGGATTTTTAACCTTTTTGAGAGTTATCAAAGATCAGCAACCTCTTACAGTTATCCGTTTTGCATTAAAATTATTTGGAATAATCGCGATGCTTGGTTTTGTTGGCATCCTACTAGTTGGTATTTTTAAGCTTCAAACTCCAACGTTGATCCATATTTTTTCAATACTATTTTTAGTGTCATCTTTATTAGCAGGCTCATTATTTTGGGTTTTACATCATAATGAGGTTTTTAAACAATTTCTAAAAGGCCTACTATTTTTTGGCGGTGGTTCGTTGCTAATCCCTCTAATGGATTTTATTTCAGGAACAAATGAACTCACCGCTTTGTTTTCAGATATGTTATCGACTGGTTTTCAGCCCATAATAGATTATAAACCTGAAAATAATTTATTATCTCAAGCAATGTTTATTTTTGGTGTATATGTTGGAATACTCTTTTTCTTGTATATAGTTTCATGGGTATATGCTGGGCCAACTGCCGTATTGGCATGTACAGTTATTGCCCTACCTATAATAGGAGCCAGATTTATTAATACAGTTTTTCCTAAGCAACCAATAGTTTTTGTTTTTATAGCTATGTGGTTTTATTCTTTGGCGTATCTTACATTCGCCTAACAAGCTGTTAAACAAGGACAAAAAACAGTTGGTTTTGCTCCTTCGTCGCTCATTTTAACCAACTATTTTTTGCCTGTTAACAGGGCGTTAGGCAGATAAAACTAAGGGATTTCTGAGAGATATGGGTTTATTAGAGTTTATTGCATCATTAGCAGATTCATTTGCTTGGCCAGCAACCTTGGTTTGCGGTATTTATATACTGCGGACTCCAGCAGGAAAACTCATTGAACGAGTTACTAAGCTCAAGTATGGAGAGTTGGAGGCAGAGTTCCAAGAGCGACTTAATAAAATCGAAAAAACATCAGGCCGCGATACAAAAGAGATCAAGCAAGAGCAGAATATTACATCTATTTCGTTGGAAGAATTGGCTGAAGTCTCACCACGAGCTGCTGTGCTGGAAGCATGGATAACCGTAGAGAAGGCAATCTCAGCATTCAGCGAGGCGAACAAACTTCCCTCTAAAGTTTCCTACCAAGATTTATTTCGCATTGCTAAAGAGAAAAACCTTGATATTGAAGCATTTCAAACTGCATACCAGGAACTTAGGCTACTGAGAAATAAAGCGGTGCATGCAACTGATTACGACATTACTCCTGCATCAGCTAAACAATATGTAAAAACTGCAAGCTTTATCGCAGCAGAATTTAGCATGCGGGCACACAGTGCCTAACAAGCCGCTCAAATTCGTTTCGGCCACAAAAAACGTGGCCTCCACCGGACTCGCTAGCGCTCTCCGTTTAGCGGGGCGTTAACTTCTTGGAGGTAACCACAAGATGGATATCGGTAACTGGATTTCGGTCTTTATGGCCTTGATTGCAACAGCGTCTATAGTTGTCACTTACGCTGTATTTCGCTCATCTACTGATCCGGTCGTTATCGTTTACGCCGATCCCGATATTAAACGGCCCTCCATTGTAAACCTTATTATCAAGAATATCGGTAATGGTGCAGCCCACAGCATAAAGTTCAAACCAACTCGGCCGTTGCCCTACGAAGCATTCAGCATAGAGGTGCCAGAGAAAATGCCAGCTTCGATGGAGGTTGGCCCCATCGTCACAGGTATTCCATTTTTAGCACCCGGCCAGCAAATCACATTAACTTGGGGGCAATACGGAGGCCTTTACAAGTATATCGGTGATGAGCCGATACGGGTTGAAACCCAATATTATGCAGTGGGAAAGGCGAGATTTTACTCACGGCGATTGAGCGCAACCTCCTCGCTGGATGTCAGGACATTTGAGCGCAGCGAATCGGCAGAGCATGGGTATGGACCTAACTTGGTCAAAGAATTCAAGGCTCTCAATAAGTCATTCGTCGCAGTCAGCAAGGGGGTTCAACAGATTGCAGACCGAGAAAAAAGTTAATCGGGTAGCCGAGGGTTTTTAGCCCTCAGCCCCCACAACACCCTGCATGCGG
>CAZEZR010000034.1:0-13078 GCA_964516465.1 uncultured Thiopseudomonas sp.
GGACACCGCCCTTTCACGGCGGTAACAGGGGTTCGAGTCCCCTAGGGGACGCCACATTTTGCGGGAATAGCTCAGTTGGTAGAGCACAACCTTGCCAAGGTTGGGGTCGCGAGTTCGAATCTCGTTTCCCGCTCCAAATATGGCGTTAGCGCTAAAAAAGAAAGAGCCTCTAAAGGCTCTTTTTTTTCGTCTGCAGTTTGGATTTTTGAATTATATAGCTTTATTCGCTTTTCTCTATGCCGTTTTGGCAGTACTTAATCCCTGCGCAATGCAGCAAATGCAGCATAAGTTGATTGCTTTTTTCTGACCTGATTGTTGCTGTGTGTTTTCAGAGAGCTCACACATAAGTTTCAGCGCGGTATTTTCCACGCAGAGGGCAGCAGTTGATTAGTAGTTCAGCTGGTGATTTTGTGTTGCCCATAGATTTTGTCTGTTTGAGGCGGTCGTCGGTGCAGTGGCAGTAGGGTGTTTTGCTAGCTCGGCTAACTTTGCTCTGTGTGATTGAAAAGCCCGCTACAGCACTGATCTGAGTGCTGTAGCGGGCTTGAGTTGCGCATCAAGAGTTAGGCTAAGCCTAAGTCACGGTCTAGCTTTTTTCCAGTACGTAACGACCTGGTGCTGCTTCAATGGGTGGATACTCTGCGCTGCCCATTTCGGTTACCGCAGGACGTTTTTCACCACTGTGCTTACCTAGCCAAGCGAACCAGTCAGTCCACCAGCTACCTGGCTGTTCTTTGGCGGCTTCAAACCAGGCGTCAGGTGATTCCACTATTTTCTCGTTAACCCAGTAATTACGTCTTTTCTTCGCAGGTGGATTGATGACTCCAGCGATATGTCCTGAGCTGCCTAAAATAAAGCGTGTCGGACCGCTCAGCACTGCGGTGCTGGCGTAAGCGCTACGCCAAGGCACGATATGGTCGTCCTGAGTGCCAAGAATGTAAGCTGGGGTCTTGATGGCGCTTAAGTCCAGCTTGACGCCGCACAGTTCTAGCTCACCTGATTTCAAGTCGTTTTGCAGGTAGGTGTGACGCAAATACCAGCAATACATGGGGCCAGGGAAGTTGGTGCTATCATTGTTCCAAAAGAGCAGGTCGAAAGCTCGAGGCTTTTCCCCTTTGAGGTATTTGTCGACGTTGTAATTCCACCATAGCTCGTCGGGACGTAACATGGAGAAAGTGTTGCCCATATCTTTGCCATAAAACAAGCCGTACTTGCCTTCATGCCCACCAATGGTGCGCTCTCGTTCGGCAACCATCTTCTCATCCACAAACACGCCTATTGGGCCGATGTCGACAAAGTCAAGGAAGGTTGCGAATAAGCTTAAGCTGGCGATATCATTGTCGCCGCGTGCAGCTAGCACTGCTAGTGCACAGCTTAACAGTGTGCCACCGATACAGAAGCCTAGGGTGTTGATGTTGCGTTCACCACTAATGGCTCGGGTGGCCCGTAATGCACTGATGACGCCGTCTTGAATGACTTGCTCCCAAGTGACTTTCGCTTGTTCTTCGGTGAAGTTACGCCAAGAAACAAGGAACACTTGGTGGCCTTCTTCTAGCATATGGCGTACTAGAGAGTTTTCTGGTTGTAAGTCAAGAATATAATACTTGTTGATTATTGGCGGTACGATAAAAACAGGTTTTTGGTATTGGGTTTTGCTCAGTGGTTTGTACTGTATCAGCTGGAACAGTTCATTCTCAAATACCACTGAGCCTGGGGTGATGGCTAAGCTGGTACCGACCTCAAACTCAGCTGCGTCGCTTTGGCGCATTTTGCCTTCTTTCAGGTCGCTCGCCAGATGTAAAATGCCGCTAAAGAGACTGGTTCCTTGAGTTTCGACTAAGCGCTTTAGAGCATCAGGGTTGCTCAGTAAAAAGTTGCTCGGCGCATTGGCTGCGATCATTTGATCGATCAAGTAGCGCAGGCGCTCATTGGCTTTTTTGTCTTTGATGGGTAATAAGTTTACCAGCTTTAACAGAAACTCTGAGTTAAGCAAATAAAAGGCAGCAAGTGAGCCAAATAGTGGATTGTTCCAGTTGTCACTGGAGAAACGTCTGTCTGTGAAGGCGAAGTCTTCTTGGTTTAGGGTTTTCTGACCAAGCGCCATCCAGTCTTGGTTAAACTCGGCTTGGAGTTGCTCAAGCGATTCGTTTGGTACATTAAACCACTCACTGCGATCGAGGTCTTTGAACCAGTCGTGCTGGGCTACCCCGAGACGTAGTTGTTGCAAGGCTAGGCTAGCAACAAATGGCGTCTGGCCTGACCAGTAAGTGTTAAGAATGTGCTGGTTGATGTCCATAAAATGCAAGATCCTCGCGTGTATAAATAAGACCCACGCATACCAGCGGGGTGTAATTGTATAGATATATTGTCATAATTTTGAATTATCCGCATCAGACTTTCGGGGACTGTCTACTATGCGTTAGATATTGCGTGCTTCTGGTAGCTGCGCTGCTAGGCTGATTTCTTTGGATAGCTATGCATCTATCAGGCACACAGATGCACAGCTCTAGGTCAGAGCTGTGCATCTGGGCTTTGTTATTTTTGCCGATGTTGATTACAACGGACTGTAATACAAGGTAGGGATATGCCTTATTACTGCATATTCATGCCGCCATTAAGTGAGAAATCGGCGCCAGTAGCATAAGCTGCGTCTTTCGATGCTAACCAAGCCACCATCGAAGCAATTTCTTCTGGTAGTCCTAGGCGACCAACAGGAATGCCAGAGATCATACCTTCTAAAATATCAGGGCGTATTGCTGCAGTCATATCAGTTGCGATATAGCCCGGTGATACTGTGTTAACAGTCACGCCTTTGCCGCCGACTTCGCGGGCAAGAGCCATAGTAAAGCCGTGAACACCTGCTTTGGCTGTGGAGTAGTTAACTTGACCGAACTGACCGCGTTGACCGTTAATTGAAGAGATATTAATGATTCTACCCCAGCCCTTGTTTAGCATGTCTTCAACGACTTGTTTGCTAGTATTGAACAGGCTGTTTAGGTTGGTGCTCATTACCGCATGCCAGTTTTCAGGGGTCATTCGACGGAAAGTACCATCGCGTGTAATTCCAGCATTATTAACTAACACGTCAATTGTGCCGACCTCTTCACGTAGCTTTTCGAAAGCTTTGCTAGTGGATTCCCAATCGCCAACATCGCACTCTAAAGCTTTAAAGGTATAACCTTCTTCTGCTTGTTGCGCGAGCCAAGTGTCTTTACGAGCTGAGCCAACGCTGCAGCCTACAACTACGCTAAAGCCATCATCGTGCAAACGACGACTTATAGCTGTTCCGATGCCGCCCATGCCGCCAGTAACTAAAGCGATAGATTTTTGGTTGGTCATGTATTTACCTCTATTAAATTTATATTTTTATTGAATTTTTTCTTATTATCAATCATCCGCTTAAAAGTGGGTAGGTATTTAAGCGACGAAAAGTTGTCTTGCGGTGACATAAATCTGTAAATGACAGGTAATTAACCAAGAAACTGATAGTCTAGACAGGTGTTTTCAGCCTCGCATAGGACGTCAGCTACAGTGATGAGGTACTATCACATACTTCTGTATACAGTTTACGAGATTTTTTACCATGTCAGACAACAATCGTTCCCAGCCACGTTTAATTAGAAAGTATACGAATCGTCGTATGTACGATACATATACTAGTACTCATGTGAATGTCAATGATATTCGTCAGCTGGTGATCGATGAAACGCCTTTCCAAGTCATCGATGCTAAAAGCGGCGAAGACTTGACGCGCAGTATCCTTTTGCAAATCATTCAAGAGGCAGAGAATGATGGCGAACCGATTTTTTCCAGTGATATGCTCAAAGGCATCATCCGCTTTTACGGTCCGCTCCAAGGCATGTTCGGTAGTTACTTGGAGCAAAGCATTCAAACCGTGATAGATCTGCAGACCAAGGCCAGTGTGCAATCATCGCAAGCTTGGAGCGAATTTATGCGTCAACAAACGCCAGCCACTGGGGATTTGATGAGCGAGTATATGGAGCGTTCAAAGAAGCTCTATCAGAGCACCCAGAGTCTGTTTGGTTTATTTGGCACAACTCCAAAAGGTAAGCCTGAAGCAACCAAGACTGAAGCGGATGAGGAAGAAAAGTAGCTTGTGTCATCGTTCACAGTGGCTAACAAAAACTGTTAGTTAACAGCAGGCTAGAGTGTTGGCTTAATATGTTAGGCGTTGGTTTATTGCGACAGTAGAGAAAACAGCGTAAAGCTGCGAAGTCAAATTACAATTAGGTATGCGAAGCGATTCATTGCAAGGATTGAGTGACGTACTTTTTCATCTGAGAGACGTTGCGTGCAAACAAGTGAGTGGCTCGGTAGGGTGGGCCATCAAGAGTGACGGCGATGTATTAAAGGCTAGAGGCTATTATTTTTGTGTGATCTTAGATGAGTTATGATGGCTGCAGTGCTCAAACAGTTTATTAAAAAAGGGAACGCTTGTTAGAGGCGTTCCCTTTTTTTGTTTACCCTAGCGGGACTTTAAGCGTCTCGCAGGTGTATTCTTAGTTTTTCGCAGCAGCTTTAGGCTTAGCAGCGTCAACAGTCGCTTGACTGGCTGCAGATGCAGCAACGATACCTTCTTCAGCCATTTTGCTTGCTTGCTTGGCAGCTTGTTGCACAGTTTCATAAGTGCTGCCAGCGTTTTCTAGTGCTGATTTAAGCATAGCAACTGCAGGCTCAGCGCCGGCTGGTGCATTTTTGCTCAGAGTCTCGATCATTTCCTGAGTCTGTTGAGTGGTTGCTTCAACTTGGCTTTCAGCGAGCTTAGCAATGTCTGCTTGGGTGCTGGAAATCAGCTTGTACACTTCACGGTTAAGCTCCATTAAGCTTTCGGCTTGCGCTGCTGGTTGTGGGAAAGATGACTGCAGGCTAGCAAAATCCTGTGGATTACTTACAGATAGCATTGAGCGCAAGCTGTCGAACTGCTCGCTGCTAGTGGCGCGCAGTGACTTAAGTTGCAATTGAGTCAGTTGCTCAACGCTTTCAAAAATCTTTGTGCTGATCTGCTGCAGTAATTCCAGTTGAGCTTTCTGGGTGCTTTGTAGTTTCTCTGAATCAAAAAATGACATATTCGTAGTTTCCTATCAATGGTAATGCCGAGATACGGCTTAATGCATTTGAACCACCATGGGTTCATGCTTGTGATTATGTTGCACTGCAAAAAGACTATTTGCAAGAGTTTTTTGTGCGCTGCACAAACTATTTTTATCCGAGCTGATTCGTTGTAAGAGCAGCAAGGGTTTACATGGGCAGTGTCTTGTTTTTAATCACTCTAGGAGTTGCCAGTGCTGGCAGATCGAATGGACTTGTTGGTATTGCCGGTTAGTCAAAGCATCCTGTTAGCGAGGCGGTTTGGGTAGGGTTTTCAAGAGTGGTCTGAAGGCGCAGGCGCAGGCAAGTGCACAGTCTAGCAGGCTGGGAAAGGCTTTATGCACAACAAAACTCTGTATTGAGCTAAGTGGTCAATAAGTTAGTGCATTTGAATTGAAGTCACTGAGCTTCAGCATTGCGCGTTGATCAGTTTCAGCTGGGTCGGGGTAAATGTGCGTCAGAGAGAAAGGAGGCGCAAGTCAGACTAGCCGTAATGTTGGTGATGGATAAATATGTACTGCTGTGCCGCTTGGTGCTGTCAGCTTTAGCATTAACAGTTGCTAAGCAGATGATGAAAAAAGGGAACACCTGTAACAGGTATTCCCTTTTTTTTTTACACTAGTGAGACTTTAACGGTCTCGCAGGTGTGATCTTATTTCTTTGTTGTTGCTTTAGGCTTCGCTGCTTCAGCAGTGGCCTTCTTAGCAGCATCAGCAGTGGCTTGGCCAGCTGTCGATGCAGCAGTGATACCTTCTTCAGCCATTTTGCTTGCTTGCTTAGCAGCTTGTTGCACGCTTTCAAAGGTGCTGCCAACACTTTCTAGAGCAGTTTTAAACATAGCAACTGCTGGCTCAGCGCCGGCTGGTGCGTTTTTGCTCAGGTTTTCGATCATTTCCTGAGTTTGCTGAGTGGTTGCGTCAACCTGGCTTTCAGCGAGCTTAGCAATGTCTGCTTGGGTGCTAGAAATCAGCTCGTACACTTCACGGTTAAATTCCATTAAGCGCTCAGCTTGTGCTGCAGGCTGTGGGAAAGCTGTTTGCAGGCTAGCTAAATCCTGTGGGTTTTTTACTGACAGCAGCGCGTTTAAGCTTTCGAACTGCTCACCACTGGTAGCGCGCAGTGATTTAAGTTGCAGCTGAGTCAGTTGCTCAACGCTCTCAAAAATCTTACCGCTGATTTGTTGCAGCAGCTCGAGTTGAGCTTTTTGAGTTTCTTGTAATTTATCTGAATTAAATAAAGTCATAATGTTATTTCACCTATTTTGAGGACTGGTATGGTTCAAAGTGTGAGAGCCGTGAGGCCCTGATGTGTTACTATGATGCACTGCAAAAAAGACTTTTGCAAGTATTATTTTGCACTGCACAAAGATTTTGCTTCAATTCGGCTGATCCGCTATAAGTAAAGGCATCGCAAGTCGCCAAAGCCCCAGCAGTGGCAGGCTAGACGCAAAAAATGATTCCAATCGATATGAGGTATGTATGAGCAATAAGAGTTTTTATGCTAAGAGTGAGGAGGTTTTTTCCTCGGCTCAGGCACTGTACGAAAACTTAGGGCAGTTGCAACGTCTGCAATTTGATAGTCTCTCTAATGCGTCTGGCCAGCGTCATAAAACTATTTTGGGACCAATGCGTGCAGGGGATCTGCGCCAGCCCAACGCCGCTGATTATTGGGAGTACTGGGTCGACTTTGCTCAACGCAGCCTGCTGTATTTAGATGCATTGCGTCAGCGCGGTGATAATACCTTGGCTCATGAGGCTGCAGGATATCCTTTATTGCTTAAATTTCCTTACGATATTCTGATTGATGGGCGCGATCTGCCTCGCCCAGTGAATTACTCGCTCCTAAGGATTACTCCTGAAACTGATCAGCCGAACAACGGTAAACGTGCTCCGGTCATTATTATTGACCCAAGAGGTGGGCATGGTGCCGGCATTGGTGGCTTTAAACAAGATTCAGCGGTCGGCGAAAGTTTGCGTGCAGGGCACCCAACCTATTTTATTGCTTTTAGTCACTCGCCCGAGCCCGGTCAAACCTTGCATGACATCGGCGTAGCCCAAGCTCGCTTTCTTGAAGAGGTGATTGATCGTCACCCAAAAGCAGATAAGCCGATAGTGATCGGTAATTGCCAAGCCGGTTGGGCGCTGATGGGCCTAGCCGCAGCACGCCCTGAGCTGCCTGGGCTGGTAATTATTAATGGTGCGCCCCTGTCTTATTGGGCGGGTGTTAATGGACGTAACCCTATGCGTTACGCAGGCGGTCTGATGGGTGGTGCATGGATGACTCGTTTAGCGAGTGATTTAGGCAATGACCGTTTTGACGGCGCTTGGTTGGTCAGCAGTTTTGAAGACTTGAACCCGGCCAACACGCACTGGAGTAAGTATTACAATCTGTTTAGTAAAATCGATAGCGAAGTCCCGCGCTTCCTTGACTTCGAACGTTGGTGGGGCAGCCCAACCCTACTTAATAGCGAGGAAATCGAGACGATTGTCGATGATTTATTTATCGGCAATCGTCTCACTGGCGGCTTAGGGCAACAAAGCAGCGCAGTCGACCTCAGAGAAATTGAAGCACCAGTGGTGGTGTTTTGTTCTTATGGTGATGATATTACCCCGCCGCAGCAGGCATTAAACTGGATCGCCGATATTTATCCTAGCGACTTAGCGCTGCGCAGTGCAGGCCGTACTATTATTTACCTAGAGCACGCGACTATTGGTCATTTAGGTATCTTTGTCTCTGGCGCTGTGGCACGCCGCGAACACCGTGAGCTACTGGATGCCAACGAGGCCATAAGGTTATTGGCGCCTGGGTTGTACGAAATGATTATCGAGGATGTACCTATGGCAGCGGAGTCTGAGCCAAGCTATGAAGTGTACTTCGAGCCTAGACGGATCGCCGATATTCTGAGCGACGATGAAGACGAGCGGGAGCGGGACGATGAACGCGAATTTGCTTTAGTTGACCAAGTTTCACAGATTAATAGCAGACTTTACGAGTGGTTTGTACGACCTTGGCTGCGCCCAGCAATCAGTGAACCCATTGCTGAACTGATGCGCAAGACACATCCGTTCCGCATGCAACAGTATCTCTACAGTAGCTTGAATCCAGCGTTGAGCTGGCTAGCTGGCTACGCTCCTTTGCTACGCGCAAGTCGTCAGCCGGTTTCTGCTAATAACCCGTTATTAGCTTGGCAGGAGACTTACTCCAACTTAGTTGAAGCACAACTCAATGCTTATCGCGATGTGCGTGATGCCTCGCAGGAGATGAGCTTCTATGCAGTCTACGGTGCTCTCAGTACTCTGACCGGTGCGCAAGCACCAGATACCCAGCTAGGTTCTATTCAACAACAGGATCAGAATGTTACTGAACATTTGCGTGACTCACTTACACACGGTGGCGGGGTGGAAGCCCTATCGCGGATCTTGCTCTTGCTTGGCCATCAGAGTGGTAAATTCAGTAAGGATCGTGTGGTGCAGCTTGCTGAGAAAAGCCGTGCTTTAATCAAAGAGTTCGATATAGATTTGAGCAATATTCGCGAGATTATCGATCAGCAAGGATTGTTAGTTTTCGCTCTCCCTGCTGAAAGCTTAGAAACATTGCCGTTGTTATTGGTTGATAATGATAGACGAAAAGTGCTGCTGGATACTGTGACTCGTCTGGTCCCGGAGCTATTGACTGCTGAGGGAGCGGTAGGCGAACTTTGGCGCCAATTGCATCAGCTGTTCGAGCAGCCTATGCCTGCCTTTGTTCAGCCTAAGTTATCTGCTCCGTTGGATAGTACAAGTGATAAAACACCGTCTAAAGTTTCGAGCTTGGCAGAGGAAGATACAGTTGAGACTAAGGTTTCTGCGAAAAAGCCGACAGAACCAGCACAACTTAAAGCACAGCCCGCAGCCGCTCAAGCTGAGTCTGCAGCCTTAGATAAGAAAACGACTGTTACCGCTGACGTTAAAGCGGCTGCGCAGAAACCGGCGCCAGCTGTAAAGCCAGCTGAGCCTAAAGTACTACCAGCAGTAGAAGTTGCTAAAACTCAGACAGCTGCAGCAGATAAGAACAAGACAACTCCAGTTAAAACTGCTACTAAAAAATCAGCAAAGCCCAAGGCGCGTAAAACCACCGCTAAACAAGACACGCAACCTGCTGCGGCAGCTAAGGATGACACCACTGCAGCAGATAAGAACAAGGAAGCCCCGGCTAAAACTGCTGTTAAAAAGCCGACAAAGACTAAGGCGCGTAAAGCAGCTGCTAAAAAAGCAGCGCAGTCAGCAACGGCAGCACAGGCTGGCTTATCAGCTGCAGATGCGAAGCAGGCCGCTCCAACCAAAGCGGATAAAGCAGAGGCTAAACAGCAGAAAGTGCCGGTCACCCCAGCTCAGACAAACAAAGGAGGTCTGCAAAAATAACTCGTACATATTTACACAGAACTGCTGCAGTGCTGTGTTTACCTGAGCAGCGCCGGTCTCTTATAAGATGATGCAAGCTGCTCAGGCAGAATGTGCAGTTCAGAAACAAGAAAAACTGTGGTGTTTAGACCCCAGCTTGTTTGCTGTTTGCGGGAAGAACAAGAATACGTTGCCGAGGCCAGTGATCAGCTAGGTGCTGCGCTGGCCATACTTCTGCCAAGTAAAGCTCTAGCGTTGCAGAGTGTTAAATAAGATACCTGCTCAGGGCATGTTCTCACTTGCTTACATTTACATGTGCGAGATATCCAATGTCCCGCACATGTATTCTTGTATGCTCGACTCAATCTCAATCTCAATCTCAATCTCAATCTTGAGCTGCTGATGCAACAAAAGCGCCCCTCCTCTAGCTATCTTGCTGAGTAGCTTTGCTGTGCAGGCACTTATAAGTGCTGCCAGCGTTTTATAGTGTTAATTTATATGCTATTACAGGTCCAACACGCGCTGGAGCATTCTTACCCAAGGCTGGCAAAACCTTGCTGTTGATTGTTGCTTAAGCTTTTAATGCGCTTGGTAAACTTTCTAGATTAAGCGGGGTCATAACTATAATGCCCTTAGCTATAGTAAGGTCTAATGTAGTTTGCTCTGCAGGGGGCATAAGATCTTAGTAAGCATTATAGTGCGCTGCAAAACAGCTTTTCTTCACCTTGACTGGCTGACTACAGAAAGAGCGATTAGACGAGGCCTATCCCAATAGCAGAAGTAAGGTGTTCTGAAAACAATAACTTCAATATATGAGGTATATATGAGCAAAAAGAGTTTTTCTGCCAAGGAAGGGGAGCGTTTTTCTTCTGCACAGGCACTGTTTAAGCATTTAGGCCAGCTGCAACGTCAGCAATTTGACAGCATCTCTGCAGCATCTGCACGAAGTCATAAGGCTATTCTCGGGCCTATGCGTGAAAGGCAAGCACAGGAACTCAGCGCCGCTGACTTCTTTGAGTATTGGATCGACTTCGGTCAACGTAGCTTGCTGTACTTGGATGCATTGCGCCAGCGTGGGGATAATACCTTGGCGCATGAGCGTGCGGGGTATCCCTTGTTACTCAACTTCCCTTATGAAACTTTGATCGATGGCCGTGACTTGTCTCAACCAGTTAACTATGCGCTGCTAAAAGTTATTCCTGAGTCAGATCAGCCAAGCAGTGAAGAACGTGTGCCGGTGATCATTATTGATCCACGGGCTGGACCTGGAGCGGGCATTGGTGGTTTCCAGCAAGAGTCAACCGTTGGCGAAAGTTTGCGCGCCGGACACCCCACTTACTATATTGCTTTTAGCCATTCCCCTGTGCCCGGTCAAACTTTAAATGACATCAACTTAGCTCAGGCTCATTTTATTGAAGAGGTGACTAAGCGTCACCCAAAAGCAGGCAAGCCTATCGTTATTGGTAATTGCCAGGCAGGTTGGGCGCTGATGGGGTTAGCGGCAGCGCGGCCAGAACTACCAGGACTGGTAATCATTAACGGTGCACCACTGTCCTCTAGAGAGAGCGGTGATGAGCATAGTCCTATGCGCTATGTTGGTGGCTTACTTGGCGGCGCTTGGATGACTCGCTTGGCCAGTGATCTGGGCAGCGGCCGTTTTGACGGTGCTTGGTTGGTTAGCTACTTTGAAAGCTTAAATCCAGCCAATACGTATTGGAGTAAGTACTACAATCTCTTCAGTAACGTTGACAATGAAACCTCGAGTTTTCTTGACTTTGAACGTTGGTGGGGCAACCCAGTTCTAATGAATAGCGAGGAGATCGAGGCAATTGTTGACGATTTATTTATTGGCAATCGTCTCGCTGGCGGTTTGGGGCGGGAGAGCAGCAAAATTGATTTAAGCAAAATTGAAGCGCCAGTGGTGGTGTTCTGTTCCTATGGTGACGTTATTACACCGCCACAGCAGGCGTTAAACTGGATCGCTGATATTTACCCCAGTGATTTAGCGCTGCGCAGTTCGGGCCGTACTATTGTTTACCTGAAGCATGCCACTATTGATCACTTAGAAATGTTTGTCTCTGGCGCTGTGGCACGCCGCGAGCATCGCGGGCTTTTGGCTGCGAGCGAAGCCATAGCATTATTGGCTCCGGGACTCTATGAAATGACCATTGATGATGTGTCGAGTACAGACGGGACTGAGCACAACTATGCAGTGCATTTCGAATCTAGACGTATTGCTGATATTTTGCCTGAGGATAATGAGCGGGACGACGAGCCCGAGTTCACCTTGGTCGACCAAACCTCACAGATCAATAATGCACTGTATGAGAGTTATATACGGCCTTGGGTACGCGGCATTATCAATGAGCCTTTTGCTGAACTGATGCGCAAAACACACCCGTTGCGCATGCAACAGTATGCCTATAGCAGCTTGAATCCAGTACTGAGGTGGCTGACCAGCAGTGCACCTGTGGTGCGCGCAAACCGTCAACCAGTTTCATCTGATAATCCTTTACTGACTTGGCAAGAGACCTTTGCTGATTTAGTCGAGAGGCAGCTCAATACTTATCGCGAGGTTCGTGATACATCGCAAAAAATGAACTTCCATGCTTTGTACGGTGGCCTCAGCACTTTAGCTGGTGCACAAGAGGCGGTGGAGACTCAGGGAAATGATAGTCAGCAACAGGATAAGGACTTAACTGAGCGTTTGCGTGGTTCTCTGTCACAGGGTGGCGCTGCGGAAGCCTTGGCACGGATCTTGTTTTTGTTTGGCCAAAGAAGCGGTAGATTTAGTAAAGACAGGGTTGAGCAGTTAGCCGAGCAAAGTCGTAATCTGATTAAAGAACACAGCATAGACTTGGGTAGCATTCGCGAACTGATTGAGCTGCAAGGGTTGTTAGTTTTCGCCCATCCCGCGGAAAGCCTAGAGACTTTACCGCTGTTACTGACCGATAATGCCCAACGAAAAACGCTGCTTGAGACTGTGCTGCAGCTAGTACCAGAGCTATTAACTGCTGATGGGGCAGTAGGTGAACTGTGGCGTCAATTGCACCAGTTGCTCGAACAACCTATGCCAGCCGCTGACTCTAAACTATCTGCTTCGGCTGATAGTACAGAGGCTATAGCGCCGGCTAAAGCTGCGCTCTTAGATGAGGAAAAAACCACTCCAGTTAAAGCTGCTGTACGCAAACTGGAAAAACCGGCGGCACCGACACCGCCCGTAGGGCGAGTATCTGCTACTAAACCAACAACTAAGCCAGCAACATCAACAGAGACGGCAGCACAGACTGAGACTGTAACATCGGATAAAAAACGGGTTACTCCAGCTAAAACAGCTGTGAAAAAACCAGTCAAAAAGGCCCAGCCTAAGGCGCGTACAGCAAGGATTAAGCAAGAAACGCTGCCAACTGCAGAATCTAAGGCTGACACAACAGTTTTAGCTAAGAAAAAAGTAACTGCAGCTCCAGCGTCTGTAAAAAAGCTGCTTGAACCGACAAAGCCTACGGTCGATACAGCGCCTACTAAGTCCGAAGCGCCAGCAGCTCAGACTGATTCTGCGGCTGCAGATAAGAAGCAGGACGTTGCAGCTC
>CAZEZR010000034.1:13178-29739 GCA_964516465.1 uncultured Thiopseudomonas sp.
TTGAACCGACAAAGCCTACGGCCGACACGGCGCCTACTAAGTCCGAAGCACCAGCAGCTCAGACTGATTCTGCGGCTGCAGATAAGAAGCAGGACGTTGCAGCTCCAGCGCCTGTAAAAAAGCTGCTTGAACCGACAAAGCCTACGGTCGACACAGCTGCTACAAAGCCCGAAGAGCCAGCAGCAGCCACAGCTCAGAACGATGCTGCAGCACCAGATAAGAAACAGATAGCTGAAGAAGGTAAGGCTGCGGTAAAAAAGCCAGCGGAAACAACATCGCCTAAGGCGCAAGCGACTGTGGCCCCAAAAACAGGTAAAGACGATAAGGAGCAGAAATAGTTCTGGAGTTTAAAATCACGATAACCCTGCTCTCAACTTGCTCAGTTCCGACTGTTGATCACCAGTCGGGGCGAGCTAATACAGTGTATACGTGTTGCTAAAGACTGCTCTGCTAGGGTGCTGAATATATCTGCCAATAAAGGGCGTGCTTGTGGTTGAGGCCTAGCCGGCGCGCTGATTTTTTAGTGCGCCGCAACTATCAATGGCTTAAAGGTCAGTGCGTAATCCCGCGCTGTACTGCCCAAGGTTCAGCAGTCACTGCCCGTCTAAGTAACAGAGTGACGTCTGCTGCAACTGAGGTGTTATCCAGCAGTCATTCTAGACTGTTGTAATTCGCTCTCTCTTCGATAACGAGCAGGGGGCATCTCAAACCAGCGTATACAGGCTTTGTGTAAGGCGCTTTGATCATAAAAACCAAGTAAGTTGGCTATTTCTTCGACACTGTGCTGAGTATGACGCAGATAGTGATTGGCGAGATGCATACGGTTTTTACAGAGTAAACTTGTGAATTGCACACCTTCTTTTTCTAGCCCCCGTTGCAGGGTGCGTTTGCTCATGCAGAGTTTGTCAGCTATTGACTCTAAATCGACACGGCCTTGGCACAGCTGTTCGAATAGCAGGGTTTGTACGCGGTAGGTGAGTGAGTTGCCGAACAGTTGCTTCATCTTTTTCTCAGCAAAATGCTGATGCAGCATAGCCAGTGCTTGGTTAGCGGTGCTCAGCGGTAAAAGCAAGTCTGATACTGAAAAGTAGAGTCTATTGCGTTCGGCGCCGAAACCTAGAGGGCATCCGAATACGCTACGATGTTTGCTAATATCCTCAGGCTCAGGGTAGTCAAATTCAATCATCTGCGGGTGTAACAAGTTATCGCCTGCTAACCAACGGCAAAAACCCAGCAGGGCGGCAGTTGTTGCGTCGGAGAACTGGCGAGGCTGAATGCTGCCAACCTCTGTATAGGATGTCCATGATAAGCACATGCGATCATCTTGTTCCTTGCTTAAGGTAACTATAAAGCCATTGCTTAAGAGGGGGGTAAAGTGCGTTAAATGCTCCAGCGCCTGTTTTAAGTTAGCACTGGACATCATCACATAACCGACTAAGTGAAAGTTACCTAGCGTAGAGTGTTGGTAAGTCTTTAATCCGATGTCGGAATTGTCTGCGGCAACCGCTGCTAACTCCAGTAAGCGATAAACTGCTTGGCGTTGAAAAAGGCTTTCTTCGTTCTGTAGTAAGTGAGTATCAACTCCTGCTTGTTGGCAAAGGTGCGCTATATCGAGTCCTTCTGCAGATAAGGTTTTTATTAAGAGCTTGGTGCAACTCGCATTGATGAAATACATGGCAATTCAACCCAACCTGGGCCGCTCCCTTTGTTGATTTCCAGAATTCCAGGGTGTTCCTGACTTGCTAAAAAACCGTACTGGCTACTATTTTAACATACGGGAATGATTACACTTTTCTTGACGCCTAACCTACTACAAAAAACAGAATGGTCTATAGCACTAGAGTTTAAGGTCATAGGTTATTCAAGGGGGAAACTCAGATTAAATGGCGTGATGGCGCTTCGCGCTGGATAAAGAGTTCAGCGCAAGTCTGTTGGTCTGGAATCCAGGCTTTTGATAAAAGCTTATTAGCATGGGAGCGATACAGCAGTTCACAGATGAGACATTCTGCTTACACAAAGTACACTGATTAAGACAAGAGCATCATGCAGTGTGAGACTTTATCTGTGTCGATAAAGCAAAGGGTGAATAAGCCCGGCTTGTGCGTGGTTTAGAAGTCATCGCTGGGGCGCTTGTATTAACTTTTTGAGCGCTAGCGTACCCATAAAGTGTTTTATGAATACTTGCGCTCAAGAAGTGGCAAAACACCTTATCTATATTCTTGAAGTATTATTTAAAAAGCTTGAGCGAGTTTACGACCAATGAATTTCATGCTCCAGATCGAGGGAAGACTCTACGCCTAAATTATCAAAGTGCTCTTCAAGAAAGACTCGCGCAGAATCACGACCAATGTCACGCAAATGGGTTAGAAACGACCACTCAGAGTTCATTTTACTGGACGCTGACAAGGGATTTATTTTTTCAGTGGCCTCAATGCGATGCACTAAAATATTGGCATAGTGATCGGTATCCAGTTTGTTTTCCTCAAGCAGACGGTGCACAAACTCAATGCTGCGCAACTCCCTGAGCAAGGATGAGTTGAACGAAATCTCATTGATTCGATTCTGTATCTCCTGTGCAGATTTTGGGGTTTTTTGACGCTCAATTGGGTTTACTTGAACAATAACGATATCTTGGGATTGTGTTGTTTGGAACAAAGGAAATAAAGGCGGATTGCCGCTAAAACCACCGTCCCAATAAGGTATGCCATCCACTTCAACAGCTTGATAAATGGTAGGCAAGCATGCAGAAGCTAAAATCATATCGGCAGTAAGTTCATTGCCCTCGAACACCTTAATCTTGCCCGATTGAACGTTAGTTGCCGCAATAAATAACTCTATATCCTTACACGCTCTGACTTTCTCGAAATCAACAGTGGTTTGAATCAGCTGACGTAACGGATTATATTTAAATGGATTGATTTCATATGGCGAGGCAACTCGGCTTAGCAGATCCATCATAATATAGGCTGGGGAGTCAGTCATGTCCCAGTTGCCAGTCAAAACACTGAAAGGATTGCGCTTGAGGGGACTGAACATGGATAAGTTTGAGACTTTGCTCCAAAAGTTGTGCAGTGCCTCGCGCGCGCCCTCTCGGCCACCATCCATGTAACCCTGGGTAAATACCACGGCGTTCATTGCACCTGCACTTGTACCAGAAATACCCTCAACATCAATACGGCCGTCTTCCATTAAATAGTCGAGCACGCCCCAAGTAAAAGCGCCATGAGAGCCGCCGCCCTGCAAGGCTAGGTTGATCGATTTTTTACTCATTGGTATTTCCCCTAAGATCTATGGTTCAGCTAACGTGCAATATCTTATAGTAATAAAAACGGATGGTTCAATTCTATTATTGCGCAGTCCAACCGCCGTCAACCGGCAATGTAGAACCAGTAATAGATGACGCATTATCGCTACAGAGAAAGGCAGCAACCGCAGCAACTTCATCGACGGTGACAAACTTTTTCGTGGGTTGCGCTTTGAGCAAGACATCTTGCATCACTTGCTCTTCGCTTATGCCGCGCACCTTGGCAGTATCAGCCACTTGCTGTTCGACTAATGGAGTCCAAACATAACCCGGCGCAATCGCATTAACTGTGGTGCCAAACTCAGCCAGCTCCAAAGCCACTGTTTTGGTTAAACCAGCAATGCCGTGCTTAGCCGCAACATAAGCTGATTTATAAGGCGAAGCGACCAATGCGTGTGCTGAAGCTGTATTGATAATACGCCCCCATCCGCGTTGTTTCATACCTGGAATAACAGCCTTAATGGTATGAAAAGCCGAGGTCAGGTTAATTGCAATGATGGCATCCCACTTTTCTTCTGGAAACTCTTCGACGGGGGCAACAAACTGGATACCTGCGTTATTGACCAGAATATCGACAGAACCGAAAGTCTCTTCTGCTTCAGCGATCATCGCGACAATTTGCTCTGACTGCAGCATATTTGCCGGTGAAAAGAGCACCTTGGTGCCAAAATCAACTTCGATTGATTTTCTGACTGCTTCATTGTCGTCTGCATTGCCGAGGCCATTAATCATCACATTAGCGCCTTGTTCAGCCAGACCACGGGCGATTGCTAAGCCAATGCCCGAAGTAGAGCCAGTAACAACCGCATTTTTACCCGTTAACATGACCCATCTCCCATATAAAAGTGTATGCGCTGCAGCAATACTACAGCTGCAGCGCTTTAAAGTAACCAACAAAGTAGCTGCTGGCCGCTACTTACTCAACCGTTGACGTTGGCGAATCATACAGAGGTTTGCTGGCCGAGCGAACATTTTAGCTGCCTTATACAGTAACGACTGTAATGCTGTTAGATAAGGCCATTGACTGGCAGATTGCTTAAATATCTTGAGCAAGTGTTCTGTGCGTGAGGCAACAGTAACACCTGTGCTGATTATATTGTCAATCTCGCCAAATGGGCGAGTGGATTACTTGTTGCGCTCGTGTTAGTGGGCTGGAATGACTGCGCGGACTGTCGGCGCAGTGAAGTGTCAGCAGACCTCGTTTGTTTTCAACCTCAACACTTTATGAGAACTCGCGCTTTAGATTAAGTGTGGATGTCTTACCGAGGCTCTCATAATGCTGATCAAGAAACGCCTTGGCCGATTCACGACCAATGTCACGCACGAGGGTTAAAAATGACCATTCAGAGTTTATTTTACTGGAGGCTGACAGTGGATTAATTTCCTTAGTCGCTTCAATGCGGTGCACTAGTATTTCAGAGTAGCGATCTCTATCCAGTTTATTTTCCTGCAGCTGGCGGGTAACAAAGTCAATAGCTCGCAACTCTCTGAGCAAGGATGAATTGAATGAAATTTCATTGACGCGATTCTGGATATCCCGTGCAGTTTTCGGTGTTTCATTGCGCTCAACCGGGTTGATTTGCACAATATTGTGCCTGGCTTTGCAGCACTGAGGATAAGGTATCTATTTAATACTCGGATAAAGCCCGTTTTTTGCCCATCTACAGGGTGGCGCACGGCTAAATACCTAGGTTTAGACAGCATGACCCATGATGCGGATATTAATAGGGCAATCTATGTATATGGCTCAGTGAGTACTGTCCGAGCCTGTCTTAATTGGTTTGGAAATGCTGGTGGCTTGTTGCAGGTGCTATTATTTGCGCAGTGCTATGAGGGAGCAAACCATGTCTGAGCTGACTTTAGGTGTACATTCAGAAACCGGTACTTTACGTCAGGTGATTGTCTGCCGACCGGGGTTGGCGCAGCGACGTTTAACTCCGGCAAACTGCGCTGGGTTATTGTTTGATGGTGTGTTGTGGGTCAAGCAAGCGCAAAAAGATCATGCTGTGTTTGTTAGCATTATGCAGAGTCGTGGGGTTGAGGTGCTGGAAATGCACGACTTGCTGGCGCAAACCTTAGCCATAGTAGAGGCGCGCAAGTGGGTCTTGGATCAGCGCATTACCTGGAATGAAGTTGGCGTGGGGATGCTGTCCGATTTGCGCGCATGGCTGGATGAATTACCCAGTGCACAGTTGGCCGAGTACTTAATTGGCGGGCTGGAAGTGGCTGATTTGCCTTTTACGCCGCTGAGTTTATTTGGCAATCATCTGGGGCCGTATGGTTTTGTCTTGCCGCCTTTACCGAACTTTTTATTCACCCGTGACAACAGCGCTTGGATTTATGCTGGGGTGACGCTCAACCCCATGTATTGGTCAGCGCGCCAGGCAGAAACTTTGCTGAGTGCTGCTGTGTACAGGTTTCATCCGCTGTTTGCCGGTAAAGTCGAGGTGCTCTGGGGTGATCCTATGCAAAATTTTGGCCGCGCCACCCTAGAAGGGGGTGATATGATGCCCATCGGCAATCGCACTCTGCTGTTGGGCATGGGCGAGCGCAGCTCACCACAAGCGATTGGCCAGTTAGCCCGTGCGCTGTTTGCCAAAGGCAGTGTGGACCATGTGATTGCCTGTCAAATGCCTAAATCCCGAGCAGCGATGCACTTGGATACGGTGTTTACCTTCTGTGGTGGCAATATTGTCACCGCATTTACTGAGGTCGTCGACCAAATCGTTTGTTATAATCTGCGCCCAGATATCAGCGGCAACTCACATGTTTTTGACCGTGATCCACGGCATATGTTTGCTGTGGTGGCCGAAGCTTTAGGCTATGCCGCCTTAGAGGTGATAGCTACTGGCGGTGAGCATCCAGCCGAACGCCAGCGTGAACAGTGGAATAATGGCAATAATGTGTTGGCGCTCAGTCCTGGCGTGGTGATCGGCTATGACCGCAATGACGATACCAACGCTGCGTTAGCTGCTGCCGGTATTAAGGTATTGGAAATTCCAGGCGCAGAGCTGGGTCGTGGCCATGGCGGTGGACGTTGTATGAGCTGTCCAACAGTGCGCGACCCTATTTAATGTTTAATTTTGGCTGCAATTTATTTCAGCTGTTAACCAAGGAACAGATGCATGGCTTTTAACCTGAGAGATCGTGACTTGCTAACGTTGCGCGATTTTACGCCTGAGGAAATTGGGTTTTTGCTGAAGTTATCAGCAGACCTTAAAGCAGCAAAGTACTCAGGTACTGAGCAGCCACGACTGCAAGGTAAAAATATTGCGCTGATTTTTGAGAAAGACTCAACTCGGACTCGGATCAGTTTTGAAGTGGCGGCGTATGATCAAGGTGCGCAAGTCACCTATTTAGGCCCAGCGGGGAATCATATGGGGCATAAAGAGTCGGTGAAGGATACGGCTCGTGTCTTGGGCCGTGTGTACGATGCCATCCAGTATCGTGGCTTTGGCCAAGAAATTGTCGTTGAACTGGCTGAGCACTCAGGTGTACCGGTTTACAATGGTCTGACCGATGATTTTCATCCAACGCAGGTTCTGGCCGACTTGCTCACCATGCAAGAACATATTGATAAGCCGCTGCATGACGTGGCTTATGTGTTTATTGGTGATACCGCCAATAATATGGGTAACAGTTTATTAATCGGTGGCGCAAAAATGGGTATGGATGTGCGCTTGTGTGCACCAAAGGCCTGTCAGCCAGAGCAAGAGGTTCAAGACTATGCTCGGAGTATCGCGGAAGAAACCGGTGCGCGAATTACCATTACCGATGATATTGATACTGCGGTCAAAGGCGTGGATTTTGTTTACACCGATGTCTGGGTGTCCATGGGTGAGCCGGATGACGTTTGGACTGAGCGCATTAAATTGCTGATGCCTTATCAGGTCAATGGGCAGTTGATGGCCAGAACAGGCAACCCACGAGTGAAGTTTATGCATTGTTTACCGGCATTCCACAATACGGAAACCACAGTGGGCAAAGAAATTCAGGAAAAGTTTGCGATTGATGCGATGGAAGTGACTGGCGAAGTCTTTGAGGGTCCAGCGTCAATTGTTTTTGATCAGGCAGAGAACCGTATGCACACCATTAAAGCGGTGTTGGTGGCTACTTTAGGACGTTAATTATGTTAGTTGTTGCAGCATTGGGCGGAAACGCCTTATTACAGCGTGGTCAGCCGCTGACCGCGCAAGTTCAGCGTGAGAATGTCAAAGTTGCGGTAAAAGCTTTGGCGCAAATTGTTCGTGCAGGTCACCAGTTGGTGGTCACCCATGGTAATGGACCGCAAGTGGGTTTATTGGCGTTGCAGAACGATGCCTATAAGCCTGAGGAAAGTTATCCGCTGGATATACTTGGCGCACAAACTGCCGGCATGATTGGTTATTTGGTCGAGCAAGAGTTGGGCAATGTGTTGGGGCATAGTTGCCCGATTGTGACTTTGCTGACCCAAGTGGTGGTGGATTTAAATGATCCGGCGTTTGCTCAGCCGACCAAGTATATTGGCCCGGTTTACAATCAGGAAGAAGCAGAGGCGCGAGCAGCACAGTCTGGCTGGCAGATCGCACAAGACGGTGAAAGATGGCGGCGGGTGGTGGCCTCACCGCAGCCGTTGTCCATCCCGAATATCGAGGTGATTAAATCGCTGGTGGGTCAAGGCACTGTCGTAGTGTGTAACGGCGGTGGTGGGATTCCTTCGGTGCGTCAAGCGGATAATACTTTACAAGGTATTGAGGCGGTGATTGATAAAGACCTGTCCAGTGCGTTTTTAGCTAAAGAGCTGGGTGCTGATGCTTTGTTGTTACTCACTGATGTGGAGTCCGTTTATCAAGACTTTGGTACGCCGCAGGCCAAACCACTGCGTAAGCTGACGATTGCTGAAGGTGGCGAAATGGATGTGCCGGCAGGATCAATGGGGCCAAAAATTAAAGCCGCCAGCAGTTTTGCTGCATCCGGTGGTTTTAGCGCTATCGGTCGTTTATCTGATGCGTTGGCTATGCTGTCTGGGCAAGCGGGTACCCATGTTGTTGCTGAAGATAATGTTAAAGCGTTAAAACGCGCGAACTTATAAAGCGCTGAAAGTAAGTGCATGCTGTACTTCAGAGTCGTTGTTTAGCCGTCGATGAGCCCGTCCGGGGCTCAACGCCCCGAATTGGGTCAGGATGATCCAGTTGCAGGAAAAGCGGCATTAGTAGGGTGCGGCAAGCGTAGATATAGATGGCTAGAGGATTAAGAGCAGCCACCGGCTTATGAGGCAAATGTCGCAATATAAAGCGCTTCCACCTTGTCTCGCGCCCACTGGGTTTTGCGTAAAAATTTCAGTGATGATTTCTCTGACGGATCATTTTTAAAACAGTTCACTGGGATCTGCTCGGCAAGCTGTTCCCAACCGTAATGCTCCACTAAGCGTTGAAGAATAGTGGCTAAGGTGACTCCGTGCAGTGGGTTGTGGGCGTGTGGGCTGCTCATTATTTAATCCTCAGTAAGGTGTGGTGGGCTATGCTTGACAGCTGATTGCTGTGCAGCAGCTGTTTTCAGTAACTGCTCAATGGCGTGTTCCAGAGCATGGTAACGCTGCTGCCATGAGCCAGTTAAGTGCAATACTGGCTGGTGATGTTGCTGCAGCCAGCTGGCTAGGTTTTTATGAAACTTGAGACGATCACTCAGCTGCGGCTGACAGCGTTGGCCATCCGCTTGCCATGGCATACCCGCTGGGCTGAGCAAGCCAATTAAATCATACTGCTGGGCCAGTAGAGCCTCCTCAATCCAAGCTGGGCTGCGCTTAAATAACACTTCACTCCACAATATATTGCTTAATAAATGGCTATCCAGCAGCAACAAGGGCGGGCGTTTGGCGCGGGCAGTCAGTTCGTTGTTGAGCTGCTGTTTGGCAATGGTGCTGATATCTGCATAACAGGTATCACGCTGTTGTTGTTCAATGAATTCACGTACGTATTCGCTCACTAGGGGCGCATTAAAGCGCTCAGCTAATGCTCTACTCAGGGTGCTTTTTCCCGCTGATTCAGGGCCGGTTAATACCACAACCTTCATAATGCTTGCCTTAAACTATAACGCCACTGCAGCCAGCCATAGACAGCTAAGGCAGTGAAGAGCATATATAAAACAGCGGTGAGATACAGTTCAGCGGTAATAAACATACCGACATAAATCATATCGAGGACAATCCACAGCAGCCAACATTGCAGGCGCTTTTGTGCCATCCAGTATTGTGCCACTAAACTAAAACCCGTTAGAGCAGCGTCCAACCACGGCAGATTGGCCTGGGTATAGTGGCTCATGGCAAAACCCAGCGCTAGGTTGATACTGGCGCCAATCAGTAAACCTTGGCTGATGCCGGTTATGCTTAGGTTGCTCACTGCACGTCCTTGTTGTTGAGTGCCACCGCGCAACCATTGCCACCAGCCATAGATTTGCAGCACGACATAAATAATCTGTAACAGCATCTCTGAGTACAGGCGTGCGTGATAAAAAATCCAGATATACAGCAACACCATCAGCAAACCGGTGGGCCAAGCAGCGGGCTTTTGTTGGGTCATTAAGTAGACTGATAAGACGCCTAAGCAGACGGCAAGCAACTCAATCCCAGTCATGGTGAGCATGTTCGATTCCAAGTATGTTTCTGATTCAAAGATGCATATTAGCAGGCTGCTTGGGTAAATAAGTAAAACTTGGCAACGGTTGTCTGCTTGGCTTAGCTGCGAACAGAGCGGGCGGCACAATCGGCAGTTTAATCTTGGCTTGACCCGTGTAAACTGCGCTGCTTAAAACCAACGCGCAATTTCGGCGCATTTAATGATTGTTTAGAGTATTCGGGAGTTGTGATGAATGCGGTCGTTGTTGCAGTAGCATTAATGCTGCTACTGAGCTTGTTGCGCGTACATGTGGTGGTGTCGCTGATTATCGGTGCCGTTGCCGGCGGACTTTTAGCGGGATTGGGTATTGAGAGTACGCTGGCTGCATTTAATAAAGGCTTGGGCGGCGGTGCCACCGTTGCGCTCTCCTATGCCTTGCTCGGTGCTTTTGCCGTAGCCATCAGTAAGTCCGGAGTGGCCAATGCGCTGGCGGAAAAAATCCTCAAGATGATTGGCCAGAAGGAAGGCAAGGGCACAGAAACAGTCAAATGGATGTTGATTATGGTGTTGCTGGTTGCAGCAATTTCCTCACAAAATATCTTACCCATCCATATCGCTTTTATTCCTTTGCTGGTGCCACCCTTACTCTATGTAATGGGTCGCTTGCAGTTGGACCGTCGCTTGGTTGCTTGTGTACTAACCTTTGGCTTAATTACCCCGTATATGTTTTTGCCGGTGGGTTTTGGTGGCATTTTTCTTAAGGAAGTGTTGCTGGCGAATGTGGCGAAAGGTGGGGTTGATGTCACGGGTTTAAGCGTGATGCAAGCAATGATGATTCCAGCGGCAGGCATGTTATTTGGTTTGCTGGTGGCGATTCTTTTTAGCTACCGCAAAAAACGTGCTTATCAACAGGTGGCAAAGGGCCATGTGGGTTCAGCCAGCAGCAGTTACAGTCCGAAAAGTTTAATTGCAACTGGCGCTGCGGTGATTGCTGCTTTTGTTGTGCAATTGTGGCTCGACTCAATGATTATGGGGGCATTGGTTGGTTTTGTGGTGTTTTCAGCATCTGGGGTGATTCGTTGGCAAGAGTCCGACGACTTGTTTACCGAAGGTATGAAAATGATGGCCATGATTGGCTTTATTATGATTGCTGCATCGGGTTTTGCTGAAGTCATGCGCGAAACCGGAGAAATCCAAACCCTAGTTGATTCATCCGCTGGTGTGATTGGTGACAACAAAGCCATGGGAGCAATTTTAATGTTGCTGGTTGGGTTATTGGTGACCTTGGGCATTGGTTCATCATTTTCCACGGTACCCATTATTGCTGCAATCTTTGTGCCTTTAGCACTGCAGCTTGGTTTCAGCCCTTTAGCCATTGTCAGCCTTGTGGGTACTGCAGCGGCGCTGGGTGATGCGGGCTCGCCGGCCTCCGATTCAACCCTTGGGCCAACTGCGGGTTTGAATATGGACGGTCAGCACAGCCATATTTGGGACACTGTGGTGCCGACGTTTCTGCACTACAACCTGCCACTGTTGGCCTTTGGTTGGGCAGCGGCAATGTTGTTGTGATGGGGCGGTCAAGATAATTGCTAAAGGAGTATTGGGTAGATGTTGACCTCATGGCGAATCAAAAACTTTAAAGCGTGGCAAGATACAGGGCCGATTAAGTTAGCTCCGCTGACGGTGTTTTTTGGTGAAAACAGTGTGGGCAAAAGCAGTCTAGGTCAGCTGTTATTAGCGCTTAAGCAAAGCGCCGAGCCAGGCAGCTCATCGACACCACTGGATTTTGGTGATGCCCAGAGTTTGATTGATTTAGGCTCTTTTGCGCAGAACCTGCACCAAGGGCAGCTGACTGAGCCTTTAGAGTTTGAGTTGCGCTGGCAGTTGGCGTCGCCGTTAACCTTAGCAGGGCTGGCTCAGCAAGAGGCTGTGCGCCTTGATGAACTGGGCTTAAAAGTCAGTGTCAGTGCCGACCAAGAGCAGCAGCCCAAATTGCAGTCGATTATTTATACTGGTTTTCAACTGGGAGTAAAACAGCTTAGCGTCAGCTATTGCGCTACTGAACAGCGATTTTTACAGGTGCAACTAAAACAGCCGCAGCAGCGCACTTACAGCTTTGACTTGCGCGCTGGCCAAACTGTAGAAAGTTTTTATCGTTTGCCCGTAGCGCAGCAGCTGCCTGCAGAATTTGTCCATGGGTTAGCTGTGCAGACAGAAACGATGTTAGCGAACTTTCATTCGTTAGCTGCTTTGCGCGCAGCCCCGCAGCGCAGTTATAGCTGGACTAACGAAGTCCCCGATAATGTGGGGCGAGGCGGTGAGTCAGCCGTTGCGGCTATTTTAGCGGCAGAGGCTGAGCAGCGCTTATTGCAAGTGGCTGCCGATCAGTCTGAGCAAAGCTTGTCAGAAGGGGTGGCTTATTGGCTGAAGCAATTGGGCGTAGCGACTGGGTTTTCCATTCGACCAGCGGCCAATGCTGCACATCAGTTTCAGACTCTGCTGAAAAGTCACCCCGCGGCCCATGAAGTGAACTTGGCTGACCTGGGTTTTGGTCTCTCACAGTTGCTGCCGGTGATTGTGCAGGTGTTTTATACCTCGCCGCACTCAACAGTATGGCTGGAGCAGCCGGAGATTCATTTGCACTCCCATGTGCAAGCCGGTTTAGCTGATCTGTTGATTGCCGCAACTCAAGCAAAACAGGACGGTCAAGCACGTAATGTACAAATCATTGTCGAGAGTCACTCCGAACACTTTCTAAATAGGTTACAAAGACGTATCGCTGAAGGCGTCATCAGTCATAACGATGTAGCTCTGTATTTTTGCAGCCGAGCAGGCAGTGAGGCACAGATTGAAACTTTGCAGGTTGATACCTATGGTGAAATAGCCAATTGGCCAGAGGGATTATTTGGTGATGAAATGACTGATATTGCCGCCAGAGCTATGGCTGCGGTGCAACGCAAGCGTGCAGAAAGTAACTCAGGCGATCAGCATGGATAAAACAGTGATTGATACCAATGTCTTGCTGGTGGCCAATCAGCAGCATGCTGAGGTGTCTGCTGAGTGCGTGGCCAACTGCATTGAGCGCTTGCAAGACATTCAAAGCAGCGGCATGGTGGTGATTGATGACAGTTTTATTATTCTGGGTGAATATCAAAATAAAACTGCGATTAACCCACCGCGCGGTGTCGGTGATGTGTTTTTAAAGTGGTTATTGCGCAATATGGGGAATGCGCAGCGGGTGGCAATGGTCCATGTCAGTCTCACTGCTACGGATTTTTATGCGCAGTTTCCTGATCAAGCATTGCAGGCTGAGTTTGATCCGCCCGATCGTATATTTCCCGCTGTGGCCAATGCGCACCCGGATAAACCCACTATTTTGCAGGCCGCAGATTGTAAATGGATTGATTGGTGGCCTGCTTTAGCGGAGCAAGGTATTCAGGTTGAGTTCTTGTGTGCTGCCGATGCGCAGCGTTTTCATAAAATTAAGTTTCCACGGCAGCGCCATGTTCCCGCCCCTGCCATGCCGGAGAGTAAATAAATGTCTGATTTTTTCCGTTTTCCCCATACCCCGCATATTGATTGGCTGGGTGATGGCATGCCTCGCGATGATAAAGTATTGACCGAGCCTGAGATTGAGGCCTTATTAGCCCAACCCATACGTGTGGAAGAAAAGCTCGATGGGGCCAACTTGGGTATTTCTTTGCGGGCGACTGGTGAGTTGCGCGCGCAAAATCGTGGCCAGTATCTGCTTGAGCCGTTTGCTGGGCAGTTCTCGCGGCTGAACTCTTGGCTTGGTCAGCATCAATATGCTTTATGTGATAATTTACAAAGCGATTGGATAGTGTTTGGCGAGTGGTGTGCGGCCCGTCACTCGTTGGATTACGATAATTTGCCCGATTGGTTTGTGGTTTTTGATGTGTATGACCGCACCGAGCAAAAGTTTTGGAGTTGTGCGCGGCGTAATGCTTTAGCGGAGAAGTTGGGTTTAGCTGTAGTGCCAACTTTGTATCAAGGTACTGCGACCTTGCCAGAGCTTAAAGAATTACTAGCACATGCCAGCAGCCGTTATCGTGAAGGCAACCCGGAGGGCATTGTCATGCGTCAGGATTCCGAGCTGTGGTGTGAGGCGCGAGCGAAGTTAGTGCGCGCCGACTTTGCCCAGTCCATTGAAGAGCACTGGCGCAGCCGAGCCATAGAGTGGAATGATGTGCGTATCCTGAGCGCAGAGGACTTTAACTAAGCCAAGGGCTTTTTAGCTGGCGCACGTTCAGCTAACCCAAGTAAAACAAACAAGGTAAGGTGAGGCATGAGTGAGAAGGAAGAGCAGGCGTCGGATTCTATTGAGCAGTTAAGTGCTGTTGATCCTGATGCAGCCAACTCGGCTGATGCACTCTTTGCACAGGAGTGCGTGGCCGAGGGGCGCGTGGTTAAAATTCGCGGTGGTGTCGTCGATGTGCTCTTTACCGAGCATATTCCGCGGATTTATGATCTGGTCTATGCCGGTGACTTGGCGATGGAAGTTGCCGCTTTACTTGACCAAGGCACAGTGCGTTGTATGGCCCTAGCACCCGTGCGCGGTTTAGGTTTAGGTGCCTTGGTGCGTGCCACTGGTACCCCTATTCAGGTACCGGTTGGTGAAGCCGTACTGGGCCGTATGCTCAATGTTTTTGGCCAGCCTATTGATGATAAACCCGCACTGAATACCGGCATGCTGCGCTCCATCCACCAAGCGCCACCGCCATTGGAAGACCGTGTCATCCATAGCGCCATCCTTGAAACCGGGATTAAAGCCATTGATTTACTCTCGCCCATTGAACGCGGCGGTAAAACCGGCTTGTTTGGCGGGGCCGGGGTGGGTAAAACCGTGTTAATTACTGAGTTGATTAACAATACTGCCCAGCATTACAAGGGCGTCAGTTTATTCTGTGGTATTGGTGAGCGTTCCCGTGAAGCTGAAGAGTTGTACCGCGAAATGGGCGAAGCTGGGGTGCGCGACAACACCGTGATGCTGTTTGGGCAGATGAACGAAGCACCGGGGGTGCGTTTTCTGGTGGGTAAAACCGCACTGACCATGGCGGAGTATTTTCGTGATGATTTAGGTCAGGACGTTTTGCTGCTGATTGATAATATCTTCCGTTTTGTCCAAGCCGGCTCTGAAGTCTCGGGCTTGTTAGGACGGATGCCGTCTAGGGTCGGTTATCAGCCCACTTTAGCCACTGAGCTGGCGTCGCTACAAGAACGCATTACCTCCACCCGTAAAGGGGCGATTACTTCGATTCAGGCGGTGTATGTACCCGCGGATGACTTTACTGACCCTGCGGCAGCGCATATTTTCTCCCACTTATCGGCGTCGGTGGTGCTGTCCCGTAAACGCGCCAGTGAGGGGCTCTATCCGGCGGTAGATCCATTGGGCTCCACTTCGGTGATGCTAACACCCGCAGTGGTAGGCCAGCGTCATTATGATATTGCCCGGGCGGTGCGCCGTACCTTGGCTGAGTATGAAGAGTTACGGGATATTATTGCCATGTTGGGGTTGGAAGAGTTGTCCACTGCCGACCGCGCGGTAGTGGCTCGAGCTCGGCGTTTGGAGCGTTTTTTAACTCAGCCATTCTTTTCTGCGGAGTCCTTTAGTGGTCAAGCTGGAGAGCGGGTATCTGTGGAAGACACCTTGGCCGGTTGTGAACAGATCTTGCAGCAAATGGAATTTGACGATGATGAAATGGACTATTACATGATTGGTGCTTTGCCGAAGAACAAGGTCGCGTCATGAGTCAAGCGACGCTGATGCAGGTGAATCTGCGTTTGCCCACGCGCTTATTGTTTAGTTGCGAGGCGCAAAAAGTTTTTGCTGAAGCAGAGAATGGCGCCTTTGCACTGCTGCCCAAACACACTGATTTTGTCACCGCATTGTTGCCTTCGGTGCTGGTGATTACCGATGCTGCAGGTGTCGAGCAGTATTTTGGCATTGATCAAGGGATCTTGGTTAAACACGGCTATAACGTGGATATTGCCGTGCGCCGCGGCGTGCAGGGTGAAGATTTAGCCAGTTTAAATGAAACCATCCAAGCAACATTTATTGAAGTGGATGAAGATGAGCGGGTGGCGCGCACCGCTTTATCCAAACTGGAGGCGGGCATTGTGCGCCGCTTCAGTGATTTACGGAAACCGCTGACATGAGTCGTGATGATAAAAAAGAAGATGCCTCCGCTGCCGCCATTCGCCGCCGTGCTGAGCGGATGCAACAATCCCGTAATGAGCGCAAATACAGCCCACTCAGTGGCTTGGGTGTGTTTGGCGTTATTGGTTGGTCGGTGGCGATTCCCACTGTTGCTGGAGCTTTTTTAGGTATGTGGTTAAACCGTGTGGCACCGCAAAGCTTTTCTTGGCCCATTGCCTTAATTTTAGGTGGTGTCGTGGTGGGGGGTATGGTGGCTTGGAGCTGGATTGATAAAAACCAAGACCAGTAGTTGATTAATTTTGCCGTATTAAGCGGGTCATTAAAGGAGAAGTGCAATGATTGAGATAAATGCCAGCGCAATACTGCTGGGTTTTGCACTGGGCTTGCCGGTTAGTGCGTTATTTTTTTGGGGTTTGCATGTTGGCATGCGCTTGGCCTTAGCCTCAGAGCACCCTGGACGTTTATTGATGTTGAGCTTTTTTTGCC
>CAZEZR010000035.1:0-29418 GCA_964516465.1 uncultured Thiopseudomonas sp.
TGCTTTTATAAGGTAAGAAGAGCACCATGAGCTTTGCACATATACAACAACGCCGCTTGTCGGACGACATTGTTGAACAGCTGGAAACCATGATTTTAGAAGGCGTCTTGCAAGCTGGTGAGCGTCTACCAGCGGAACGTAAACTGGCGGAGCAGTTTGGCGTCTCTCGTCCGTCGTTACGTGAAGCCATTCAGAAGTTGGCAGCAAAAGGCTTGCTGGTCAGCCGTCAAGGCGGGGGCAACTACGTCAGCAAAGAAGTGGGTGCTACCTTCAGTGATCCGCTACTGGGATTGCTCGCTGAGAAACCCGATGCGCAAAAAGATTTGCTGGAGTTTCGTCATACGTTGGAAGGTGCGTGTGCCTACTATGCTGCGCTGCGGGCTACTCCTGCGGATCATGAGCGTCTCGATGAGGCATTTGCCCAGCTAGAAGCCTGTTATGCCAGCGGTGCAGAAAAGTGCCGAATGGAAGAAGGGTTGGCCGATGCGAGTTTCCATCTCGCCATTGCTGAAGCCAGCCATAACGTTGTTCTGTTACATACGGTCCGTGGTTTATTTGATTTGTTGCGGGGCAATGTGATTCTCAATATTGATGGTATGTACCCGCAGCGTAGCGAAACCCGCAGTATGCTACTTGAGCAGCATCGCGCCCTTTATCAAGCGATCAAAGCAGGGCAGGCTGAACAGGCGCGCAGTTTATCTAACCAGCACATTGAGTATGTCTGTGAAGTGTTGGCTGAGGTGGATGAAGAGCAACTGCGCTTGCAACGCTCTGAGCGACGCAAGCGCGTCTGATGACTGGAGTCCATGGCTAGCTCGGCAGCCTCAGTTGTTGGCTGAAAGATTATTGGTTCTGTGTCTGCGGCAGCAGCTTAAGGAAGTTATCTTCAGCGATGGCTTGGGCCACATTCGCAGGCAGTGCATCAAGGACTGGGTCAAAGCCTTGCATAGTTTCGCCTAAATTATTAAAACGCCCCACCACATCACTGCCCAACACAAAACGTGTGGGGTAGGCCTGCAAAAGCTTGAGCCAGTCAGGATTTGGCTGACCCTTTGCATCGACTAAATATGGCTCCAGTAGAGTCCAAGATAAATCGATATAGAGGTTGTCGTGCTGAGCCAGTAAGTCTTGCAGCAGGGGCAGTAAAAACTCCAGTTCTTCCTGATGACGGTGCAACTCCATACTGGTGCCCGCATGGGCCCAGATAAAGCGTACATCGGTATTCTTGCTTAAGGCTTCTTCGAGCTCTTCTAAGTAGAGCGGGTTACGTTCGCGCTTGGAGGTGATATTGCTGTGCAGTAATACTGGTAAATCATACTCAGCCGCGACACGATAAACTTTCATCATGGCTTCATTGTTGGCCCTTGGGGTATTGCCTTGCATCAGTGCTGTGACATCGTCATGGCGGGTAAACACCTCGCCAATGCCTTGCCAAAAATTGGGATTAAGTTCGAGGGTGCGGCGGATGTGCGTCGCTGCGTTTTTGTCGTTGCTATTAAAACCGGAGAGAAAAGGCAAGAAGCGTTGTTGCTGTTCGGGTTTCAGCTGTTGGATGGCCTGCAGTAAATAAAAGTCAGTGGCGCTGTACCAGTACAGATCGGCATCATCACCGGCATAGTAGCGTGGTTTTTGTGGCTCATCCTCATGCCACTTTTTTGCCACTGGAATGCCCATAATAGCGGCGTGACTGATCTTGCCTTGATCCATAGCACTTAATAATGCTGACATGCCGTCGGATTCTTGAAAAAAATCCACATAATGCAGGTGTCCATCCACATAGCTGCGAGCTTGCGCTAATGGTTGAGCCAGCAGCAAGGCAGTCATAATTAAAACTCTAAACACATAAACCTCTTCATCATCTCACTACAAGTCTGACGTGTAGAAGGGTTAAGAGTTCGTTTGTATGGAAAAGTTATTGAACAGCAGCGCGCCTAGATTTAGGGCGCTGCAGACTTAGATCCAGGGTTATTTCACGACCATAATGGGAATATTGCAGCTTTCTAACATCATTATTGTGTTACTGCCGATAAAAAATTGGCGCAAACGGGAGCCAGAAAAAGCGCCCATAACCAACAAATCAATAGCGTTTTCTTGCTGATAGTTGAGCAGCTGCTTGGAGATTTCACCTTTTAAGTAGGTTGCAGTAACTGCAAAGCCGCCTGCAGTTAAGCGCTCAGTGGCCCGGGCAAATTTTTCTTCTTGGTCAGGCTGGTTGTTTCTTACTGTCACCAGGTGGCAATCCAGCCCACGTAATAAGTCGCTGTCTAAAATGCGTTGGATAGCCAACTCTGTTACTTCACGCCCATCATAAGCCAGCATAAAGTTTTTTGGCGCGATAAAGTCATGCGGCGTAATCAGCACTGGGGTGTTGATTTGACGTAACAAACTCTCCACGTGCGAGCCTAATACATTGATTTTTTTACCCGTCTTGGTGCCTGAGTGACCTACGATAATCAATCGAGCTGTGTTTTCTAGCTTGAGCAATGTATCAATAAAGGCACCGTTACGCTGCACTGTTTCAATTTGCTTACAGCCCGCTTCTTGCGCTTTGCTTTGAGCATTTTCCAGCAGCTCTTTACCCAGCTCTAAAGCGACTTTGGCACGCATTTGATCCAGCGTCGCAATTTCTGTCATCAACTTAGAGTGTGCGCCAAGACCAATGGCTCCAGACAAGTCGGTAATGCTGGCTTGAGCTTGTTTTTCAATAATGTGTAGAAACATCAACGGGCTATTGAGCTGTCCACCAGCCCAGATCGCTGCGTCTTCTACGCTGGTCGACCAGGTGGACTCATCGATACAGGCGATAATGTTTTGCATAATTCAGTCCTTAATTGTTATTTAAGATTTCTTCTAGGGCTTTAGGGTCATTATGCACAGCAAATTTATCAATAACAGTTTTGCTTGCTTCATTCATACCAATTATCTCCACTTCAGCACCCAAGCGTTGGTAGCGAATCACAATAGTGTCCAGCGCTGATACGGCGGTGATATCCCAGAAATGCGCACGGGTTAAATCAATCACCACCTTCTGTGCTGCCAATGAGAAATCAAATGACTCAATAAGTTTTTCTGCAGAGGCAAAGAATACTTGGCCAATCACTTGGTAGTGCAGTGGGGCTTTGGAATCTGCTTGTTCTTGTTTAATCACCATCAAGCGCGCAATCTTGTTAGCAAAGAACAGCGTTGATAACAGCACTCCAGCCAAAACACCTAAGGCTAAGTTGTGGGTTGCCAGCACCACCGCGACAGTGGTGACCATAACGATATTGGTGGAGAGAGGAAACTTCTTCATATCTCGCACCGAGCTCCAAGAGAAGGTACCAATGGACACCATCACCATCACCGCTACCAGGGCTGCCATGGGGATTTGTTTAATCCAATCGCTTAAAAAGACCACCATAATCAGTAAGAAAAAGCCGGCACAGAAGGTCGATAAACGGCCACGACCACCGGACTTAATATTAATTACTGACTGACCAATCATCGCGCAACCGGCCATGCCACCGAGTAAACCTGCACCAATATTGGCGATGCCCTGACCTTTACACTCTTGGTCACGATTACTTTTGGTGTCGGTTAATTCATCAATAATGGTGGCCGTCATCAGTGATTCCAACAAGCCAACAATGGCGAGGGCAACTGAGTAGGGCAGAATGATTTTTAAGGTTTCGAGATTGAGTGGCACTTCGGGCCATAAAAAGATTGGTAGTGTATCCGGCAGTTCACCCATGTCGCCAACGGTACGAATGTCCATGCCCAAGTACATGGCAACAGCGGTTAATAGCACAATGCACACCAACGGTGAGGGCAGGTTTTTACCGATTTTAGGCAGCAGAGGAAACAAATAAATAATACCTAAGCCGGCAGCGGTCATAGCGTACACATGCCAAGTAACATTGGTCAGTTCGGGCAGCTGGGCCATAAAAATCAGAATGGCTAAAGCGTTTACAAAGCCGGTGACCACCGATTTTGAAACAAAGCGCATCAGACCACCGAGCTTTAAAAAGCCTGCGCCAATCTGCAGCACACCGGTTAATAAGGTCGCCGCCAATAAGTATTCTAAACCGTGCTGTTTTACCAGGGTCACCATCAGCAAGGCCATAGCGCCCGTTGCCGCTGAGATCATCCCAGGTCGACCACCGACAAAAGCAATAATCACTGCAATACAGAATGATGCGTAGAGCCCAACCTTGGGGTCAACACCAGCAATAATGGAGAAAGCAATGGCTTCGGGAATCAGCGCCAGAGCTACAACTAGACCTGAAAGTAGGTCGCCACGTATATTGAAAAACCATTCATTTTGCATATTTTTAAGCATAATTTGTCCATGCCGCTGCGGCTGTCTTGCCGTCAAGTTGGGGTTGAGTGTGTAGTGATACTAAGCTTAGCGAAGTTAAGCTTTCTTCTGTTAAGCAGGGTGTCTTGAGCGCACTTCAGGTGGCTTTCTTGAGTTTTTATTGGGTGTTGCGTTGCCAGCTTTATTTTTAGCATCTACAGAATGCCGGTGCAGCAGTTAGTATGCTTGTCGAACAAATCAATCACGATCGAGCGCTAGTCTATCTGCTTGGTGAACAGGCCGAAACGTTTAATCAGCAGTTGCTGGTCGCAGACAACCCATTGCCATAGCAATCAAGCTGTCCAGTAAGGCTGTGGATTCCAATTGTGTTGGAATATCTTCCAGAACTCTATGAATAATACTGCGCAGTCCGTTGCCAATCAGGTATGCCGCCAACTGTTGATCTTTGCAGGTGATCTCATGCTCGTACATCTTCAGCAAGGGCAGCCATGTGGCCTCGATAAACTCAGTGGTGGTGAGGTATGAGCCACGCCACATTCCTAAGTGCAGGGCAGAGTAGTAGCGCAAATGAAAGGCTTTATTCAGTTTAGACAGACGTGTTTCAACTCGAATGATATTGGCAAAAATACTCCGCAACGCTGTCTCTAGCGGTACGCTAAGCAGTTTTTCGCGCATCTTTAGCAGCTCTTCGGACTCCTCATCCAAAATACGTTCGTATAACAAGGCAATAATTGCGTCCTTGTTGGGAAAATATTGATAGATCGAACCCACAGCAACCCCTGAGACCTCAGCAATGTGGCTGACGGTTAGGGCGACCTCATCTGATTCATCCAGAATTTGCAGGCAAGCTTGCGCTACGGCCTCGACCAGCGCGCGGGAGCGTGACTGAGTCGGACGTTTGCGCAAAGTGGGCAATTGCTTTGGTGTGGGTGTATGCGGCATCTTTAGGTACTGTTTTTTGATGAAAAATACGAGTGTGGTGCCTATGGAAATATAGGGGTCTTTATATTTATCAATTAAATCAATGGCTTAGAGGCTGTTCTAGACCTCTCTGGAATGCGAATGACTAAGCTTTAACCGTCTGAGTATAATCAAATACGTTGATTAGACAACCAGTGAGGGCGCAGCCTTGCGGCAGAATGTTGTTAGCTATGGGGGTTACCTTAAAGTCATTCAAAGGGACCCTCAACATCTACAATCGCGGCTGATTCAGCATCCAGATTTAGACCTTAAGGCATTGTATCTGAATCTGGTCTAGATCACGCATCTTGGCGGGCTGGGCAGGGTAGCAAGCAAGGTCATTTTTGCTTATTTACATCAGTATTTTCAGCAAGTGCACTTAGGTTCTCGCCATGGTTGGCGTGTTGCTGGCAGGGTGATTTGGGATAACTGCAGTGTGTTGCCCTAGCGCTGTCTAAGGTTATCAGCTGCACCAGCACTGCAAGCAGCGTGCTGCAGTAGCTGCAGTATTTTCTTGCGGTGCTTTTATTGCTGATTTAGTCATTGCTTCATCAACTCATACAATAATAATTTAAGAGGAACAATCATGTTGAAAGACACCTTGAACCACGAATTACTGGCAGGCTATGCGCCTAAGCCTGGTCGTCATGCACTTTTGCCTGAACTGACCGCACGTCAGACTGTGGCACTGTTGTGCCGAGTTTTGTACCGTGAAGGCTATAACGACCATATCGCCGGTCATATCACGGTGCGTCTGGAGGATGGCACTTACCTCGCTAACCCTTGGGAGCTCACCTGGGGCGAGGTGACCGCTGCAGATATTGTGCGCCTCGACAAACAAGGGAAAGTGATTGAGGGTGAGTGGAATATCACTCCGGCGATCAATCTGCATATGGATATCCATGATGCACGGCATGATGTTGATGTGGTGATTCACAACCACCCAGAATGGGGCTCAGTGTGGTCAGCAGCGGGACGTATACCGCCGATTTACGATCAAACCTCCGCCTTAGTTGATACTGATCCAGTCCTCTATGACGAGTACCGCGGCACAGTGGAAGACCTTGAGTTAGGTCGCGCTGCAGTGGACGCTCTTGGTTCAGCAAAGTGGGCTTTACTGGCTAACCACGGCGTATTAGTGGTGGGTAATGGCGTGCGTCAGGCCCACTTGCGTGCGATCACCTTAGAGTGGCGCAGCCGTTTAGCTTGGCGAGTAGAAGCGCTGGGCGGTGGCACAGCGCTACCACCTGAGGTCGTGGTCGCCACCGGCGAGCGTACCGATGCCCATGGTTTTCCGTTCTTATGGGAAGCTATGGCGCGTGAGGAAATTCGCCGCGATCCAAGCGTTCTAGAATAAGCCTTGGTACTTACGGAGCGGCATGGACGAGGTTTATGCCGCTCATATCTATTTTTTTACGAGGCCTGATATTTGTGACAAAACCCAATCTATTGTTTCTTATCCCATTGCCGGACAGTGTTATCAGCGGTCTGAGTGAGCATTACACTTGCCACTTGTATGCCGAGCTGGATGATCAGCAGTTTGAGGCGTTGGCACCCTCGGTGCGGGGCATGGTGGCCAGTGCAGAATCCACTGTACCTGGTGCATTGATTAAGCGACTGCCGGCACTGGAAATTATTTCGGTGATGGGCGTGGGGTACGATGGCATCGATCTTGATGCCGCGCGCGCGCAGAACGTTTGTGTAACCACCACCCCAGGAATATCCACCGATGACATTGCTGACTTTGCCATGGGGCTGTTGCTCTGTGCAGCACGGCAGATTCTAACTGCCGATCATTTTGTCCGCAGCGGAGAATGGGCCAAGGGCCGTTTTCCAATGACGGGACGGGTGTTCGGTGGGCGTATGGGCATCGTCGGTCTGGGTCGAATTGGCAAGGCTGTGGCGTCGCGCGCAGAAGCCTTCGGCATGAGCATCGCCTATACCGGGCGTAGCGCAAAACCCGAACTGCCTTATCGCTGGTGTGATGATCTAGAAGAGCTGGCAGCCAGTGTCGACTATTTAGTGGTTTGTGCCAGTGCGGGGCCTGAAACCCACGGCATGATCAATCAAGCGGTACTGACTCAACTTGGCCCCAGCGGCGTGCTGGTGAATATTGCGCGCGGCACCATCGTCGATGAGGATGCGCTGATCTGGGCCTTACGTGAGGGTAAAATTCTCGCCGCAGGGTTGGATGTCTTCTGCGATGAGCCAAATGTTCCGCAAGCATTGAAAGATCTGCCGAATGTGGTTTTAACGCCACACATTGCAAGTACTACAGAAGCCACAGTATACGCGATGATGAACATGACTTTTGCTAATTTAGCGACTTACTTTGCTGGTGAGCCGTTACTTAATCAAGTCAATTAGTGCCACAGAGATCCAGCTTCGCACTCTGATAGCTGGATCAGCTAAAGGGCAAAGTGTAAGACAATCTAAGTGAAAAACGCTGTGCGGAGCAGAGTTAAATCGGCTGCTTCAGTTGCCCAGAGCAGTCGCGTGTTAATAACCCGCTGTGCCCAGCTATTGTCTTTGGAACAGATGAACAGTCTGTCGACTGATATGGATCCAGCGGCTAGGCATCCACTTCAGTGCCCATCATATGCAGCCAGGCAGTATCCGAGGAAACCTTGACCAGCTGATCGCTAGCAAGACCAGGCCCACTGCTGTATCGAGCTCCAGCAAACCAGCAGCTGGCAGATAAATTAATTCAGCATCAGGGGGCAGTAGCGTAAATCCCCTGATGCAGTACTGCTGTTTCACAGTGCAGCGCAATCCCTCTGGATTACTCGTCCAGTAAGACTCTGCCTAGGGTGTGATTACCTTCAATAGTGGTGCGGTTAATCCGTCGACGCACACCAGGCGGTGTACCGGTAGCGCAGTGCATCGCACGCCAGTTATCCCACAGCACCATATCGCCAGCTTCCCACTTGTGGAAGTAATGGAATTGCGGGTCACGGGTATGAGCAACTAAACGCTTAAGCAAGGCAATCGATTCATCATTGGACAGATCAACTTTGTGTGGCGTGACCACGCGATCTAAAAATTGCTCAACAATGCCCAGTACTTTCATGCCGCTAATTGGGTGAGTCATCACCGCAGGGTAAACAGTCTCGGGGAAGTTAGGGAAACGCACGTCAGAAGGTTTGGTCGGGCTGTAGGGGCCAGGCTCATAGCCTTCAAGATCGACGTAGCGCATATTGCGGCGCTGCATACTAAAAGCATAGGCAACTTCGATTTTTTCCAGCAATTCTTTAGTTTCATCGTCAAGGGCGTCGTACGCTTTAGCCAGATCGCCAAAACCGGTTAAACCGCCTTCGCCAGCAACTTCAACCGAGGTCAGTACAGCGCCGTGGTTGGGTTTACCGGTGTAATGTAAGTCGATGTGCCAGTCCAAGCGACCCACGATCGTCTCGCCTTTGTAATAGGCAGTCATATGCTTATCTTTGTCGCCACCATTCTCCAGCTCGAACAGCTCTGGATACTTATCGGAGGTGGTCGCCTTCAGTGGGTGCATTTCCAGCGGGCCAAAGATACGACTGAATTCGATCTGCCGTTCCGGGTTCATGTCCTGATTACGGAACACTAAAACACCGTGTTCGTACCAAAGTGCGCGTAATTGCTCTTTTAGCTCATCAGTAAAGGGCTGGCTAATATCAAAATCCAAGATCTCGACGCCAATGTTTTGCAGTGGTTTTATTGTTAGTGACATAGTATTACCTCAAGCGTCAATGACGGTAGGATCACGTCGCAGTTCACGACGGGCCATGGCTTCCCACAGAAATGGAAAGCCATTTGGATCGGGTAGGCTCACTTGTTGGATAATTTCATTTGCCAGCGGCTCTGCTCCGCCAGCTAAGCGCACTTCATACGCACGGCGGCAGCGCCACTCTAAAGTCGCAGCACGTAGGTGGGCCTGACGAATATCGCTGCCAACCACTAAAGCACCATGCTGGGCTAACAGTGCCCACTTCGCATCACCGAGGGACTCGACGATGGTATTGCTGGCGCTTTTATCTTCCAAGGTACCCAAGTACTCATTATAAATCGGCAACTCAAGTCCGCAATACGCACCAGCTTGGTCATAAATAGGCGGTGTTTCTTGTAAGCAGGCCCAGATGCCGCTCCATTTTGGGTGGTTATGCACTACGACATTAATGTCCGATCGGGCATCATGCAGCTGCAAGTGGAGGCCGATGGCAGGGGTGATATTCCAATCACTGTCGATCACATTTCCTTCAGCATCAAGGGTCACTATATCGCCTGCGGTGACTTCATCCCAAGCCAGCTCCCAAGGGTTGGTGAGGATAGTGCCATCTGGCTGGCGGACAGTGATATGCCCAGCGATGTGATCATCCCAACCCTCAGCAAAAAGAATGCGACACATCAGTGCCACTTGTGCTTTTGCGCTGAGCTTTGGGAGTAAGTCTCTACGGCCAGGGCGAGGGGCAAACTTCGCCAGCATCTCGGCGTTGACGTAATCGGTTTTTAACACGGCCTTTGTTCCTTATTACTATTGTTATGACCATCGATTCTATAGTTGTCTGAGTCTTGTCGAATAGGAGAATACGGCCATATAACAAGCCATAAGGGACAATCTGGCGGCTAATTTAGCAGTTTGCTACGAAACTCGGTGGGGGTCATTCCAGTCCACTTTCTAAAGGCGCGCAGAAAACCAGAATGGTCGGCATAACCCACTTGTAAGGCTACTTCGGTAATGGAAAGCGTCGGGTCGCTCAAGGCACGGCGGGCCCGAATCGCCCTAACTTGATCGATCAATTGCTGATACTGCCAGCCCTCAGCACTTAATCTGCGCCGCAGGGTGCGTGGACTGTAATGCAGAATTTCAGCAGCCTCAGACATCGCAGGCGGATTAGCCGGATCTTGGATAATTAACTGACACAAACGCCACGCCACATCGCCTTGTTGCCGAGCAATACTTTTTTCTTCACATAAAGCTGCATAGAGTTTGGCACTTTGCGGGCTGGCATTGGGCAGCGGCTGGTCAAGCACTTCGGCATCAAAAAACAGTTGAATAACCGGTGCGTCAAATTGCACTGGGCAGTTAAAAATTGTTTGGTACGCCGCAAAATGAGGCGGCATTGGGTAATCACAGCGCAGCTTAGTGGTTGGTAAAGGTCGCCCAAGAACCCAGCGCACAGTGGTCATAATGCTGCTGAGCACGTCTTCCACTGCCAATAATCGAAACTCGCCCAAACCTTCTTTGACGCTGATTTGATAACAGCCTTGACCGTCTATTTCACTGAAGGTGGTAATAATTTCATTACCTGAGAAACGACCAGGGTAGTTTTGATAACGCAAGCCCAGTTCCGTTGCTTCGCGCAAGGTTGAGGAACTCATTAATAAATAAGCCAGTTGATCATAGGTGGCCAGTGAACGGTGAGATCCAAGCTCCAGTCCTAGCCCGCTATTACCGGTCATGCGCAATGCATCTGAGAGCAGCGCACGGTGGGTGTCGGCACTGATTGGCGAAGCCAATTGGCCAAGATTGCTCAGTTGATGAGTTTGGATTAACGACTCCGTATCGCAGCCCCTTTTTGATAAAAAATCTAGCAGCCAGAGCACATATCGAGCATCGGTGTTGATCGTGAAGCACTCCTGTCAGTCAATGGTATTAAGTTGGTTAGGGTCGGCTGATAGTGAAATAATAATCCACACGGGCTAGCAACAAGTAGCACTGAGTCCAGTTTAACCTTTGGCTTGAGAATAGCACTGTTAAAGCTGTATTAGGCTCTGGCCTTATAGGCTAACGACTAAACGAGTAGATTATGCAAAGTGTTCGCTGTTAAAGCAAAAACTCCCCAAACACATAAATGCTTGAGGAGTTTTGGGTGGTGGGAGCAGAGCTTGAATCTAGAACCCTTCGGTTTGAGCATCTGGCCAATACTCAAGGCATCAAGAGTGATCAGCCGCATACTTGGTTGTCTCTAATTAAGGCATGTTCAATACTGTTTACGCGGTTAATGAACCACCATTTAAGGGCAGTACTTGACCGGTTACCCAAGCGGCTTCCTTGGAAGCAAAATAGGCGACACCGGCACCCACGTCTTCTGGGCTACCTGCCCGCGGTACAAAACAGGTTTTTTTTGCCAACGCATCAGAGTCCCAGTTATTCATGGTACCCAGTGATAAAGCATTGACAGTAATGCCCGAACGCCCAGTTTCTGCTGCAAGGTGGCGAATAAAGCCAACCGCACCTGCTTTAGAAGCGGCGTAGGAAGCGATCCCCATAGGTAAGCCTGCTCGCCATGATTCTGAGGTGATGGCAATCACACGACCATAGCCGCGTTCAATCATGCCCGGAACAGCGGCGTGACAAGCATTCATCAGGCCGAACATATTTAGATCAATAAACTTTTGCCAATCCTCGGGACTTGATTCGATAAATTTCTTATAGCCCATGCCATCAGTGGGCACCCCAGCATTGGATACCAGAATATCAATAGCGCCAACTTCTTGAGTGGCTGTAGCGACCATGGCAACCACTTGCGCGTAATCTGTAATGTCTGCGGGTGCAGCGAATGCTTCTAGACCTTCTTCGCGCAGTTGTTGAACCGTTTCTTCCGCGCGCTCTGGATAAAAGTCATTCACCACAACTTTGGCGCCAAGACGACCCAGCATGCGGGCGATACCTACACCCATGCCGCGACCCGCGCCAGTAATTAATGCTGTTTGTCCTTTTAATCCGAATATTGTCTGTGACATTAAATGACTCCATCTTATTTTTAGTATTGATCATGCGCTCATAGAGTCCGATAAAGCCGTATCACCCAGCATCGTTCATTTGCGTATTTAACTGCAGGTTTTAGTGCTAGCTGAGTAGGGTTATCTGGTTGCTGCATAGCCCTCATGAACTCTGCCAGAAGCTGCTTATGTTTAGAGCAGGCTCTGGCGTCAGTTTGGCCTTTAGGTCAGATCAAAGTGGTCGGCAACTCGGGCAATGGGGATCAGAGTGCGGCGAATTTTAGTTTCAAACAGCCGCGGAAAGCGCACTGCTTGTGGTGTTTCAATCGGCAATACGCAATCCTCTAAACGGCCGTCAGCAATGGCATGGGCCAAACTCATCCCCATCATCGGGCCGAGTAGGTTGCCCCACGAGCCGAAGTTCATCAGTCCGTGCACGCCGTTGGCCACTTGATAAAGTTTTGGGTAGCACTTGTCGTAGTGGTGCGATGAGTTGGCGGTCATGCCAGTCCAGTACGATTCCATGGTGATATTCGCCGTACGGGTGGCGGGGAAGGTACGGTGCAGATAGCGTAAAAAATAATTAAAGTATTTATCAGCCTGCTGTGCACGGCCCATCCCTGGAATCGTTGCGGTGATCAGACGGTTGCGATTATCCACCACCAGCGGGTACAACCCAGCAGGGTGTTGAGTTAACACCACACGTGCAGGGTTAATTGTGGCTAACAACTCATCTGATAAAGGCCGTGTGGCCAAGCCGCAAGCCACCAGAGGGTACTGGGTGTGCGCCAGTTCCGGGAAGAATTCATTACCGCTGTGGCCATTGGTGCAGATCACCACTTGACCTGCGGTAACACTGCCTGTAGCAGTGCGCACACGCCAGTTACTGGCCACTGCTTCACAGGCAATCACCCGCGAGTCACCGTACATGTGTGCGCCAAGTTTTACCGCCGCACTGACCATGCCGTTGGTAAACAGGTAGGGATTGACTTGACCGCCTTCGTGCCAGTGCAAACCGTAATTGTAGACGTCAGTACCCAGCATGCTTTGCAATTGGGCAGATTCGATGATGTCAATATTGTAGCCATGGGATTGCCACAACTTGGCTTTGCGCTCTAGATCAGCGTGGGGTTTTTTTGCCGCATCCACCATGCCATTGGCATGCACATCAGCCTCAATACCATGCTTGCGGCATAAGTCGAAAATGATATTGCGATTGCCGGTAAAATAGTCCGTAAACTTTTTACCACCGTCTTGATGTGTCTGCAGCGGTTCAAATGACGACAGGTAAGGCTGAATATGACCAGCGTTGCGTCCGGAGGCTCCAGCACTGGGTTGCTCGGCTTCCAGCAATACTGTTTTAATGCCGCGTTCGGCTAAGTGTAAGGCCACTGATGCACCTGCTAAACCTGCGCCAATCACCACCACATCAGCATCAAGGTCTTCAGTTAGGGCTGGGTATTGGTTGGCAGGCTGCTCAAGTGGCCAGCCACTGTAATTAATCGGCACGGCTCCGGTTTCGTACAGTGCTTTTGCTGGTGTTGGTGCGCCAAGAGAATCTACGTATTTTTTCCAGCCCAATGTTTTATACCTCAATAGCGGATCAAAATAGCTGAGCTAGGCTCAGTGTGGTGGCGTTTTAAACAGTCATGTTGCTGTGCTTGACTCGATTTATTTCACAGTGCTAACGGGAATGCGTTTAGGCTGGAATGCAATAGGAATAATTGCCCCAATCATGCATGCAGCGCAGAGCATCAGCGCTGTTGAGTAGGAGCCCGAGGAGTCGAGCAGGTAGCCCACAAGTTTTGGGCTAAAGGCCGCGCCAACTCCTGCTATCAAGCTACCAATGCCAAGTAGGGTACCGAAATTACGCTGACCAACTGTTTGCTCCATCAGCATCGGTGATAATTGGTTGACCAGATTAAAGGTCGCGCCCCAGGCAATGATAAAGGCCACAACTGCGGCAAAGCCGAACGCTGGATCAGTGGCCAGCAGCAAAGCAAGAATGCCAAAGCCGCCAATAGCCGCACCAATCATCAGTAAAGGTTTAGCATCCCAGCGACTGCTTAATAGGCCGAAGATAAAGCTCCCTGAAAGGCCGGCAACACTTTTAAAAGCAAACACAGTTGCTGCTTCTTTTGGTGAGTAACCAACGGAGATTAAGTAAGGAATCATATTGACAATGATGCCGAGGGTGCTGAGGGTCATTAATATTTGTAAGGCCACCCATAACCAGTAGCGAGGAAGGCGTAGAGCTTGGCTAATGCTGTGGCCGCTGCGTTCTTGCGGCCCGCTGTAGTCGTCATCGGTGGGTAAGGGTTGTTTGGGTAAGCGTGCCAGCCAGAGCAGTACAGGCACACAGACCAATAGTCCTAGGGCAGCGATAAATTGCATTGCCACTCGCCAGCTGTAGAGTTCAGTAATGTGGGTTAAGAGGATTGGAAAAATCATCGCTCCAATAGATCCCCCCGAAAGCATCACACCTAAAGCCAGCCCTTGACGCTTTAAATCCACCCAGCGCATGACTAAAGCAATGGACGGTATATAAGTCGATGCGCCAACTCCAGCACCGCTCACAGCCATGGCTAGGGTAATGCTGCTTAGATCCTGACTCACCGAGGCTAAAAAGTAACCTATGCCCACCAATGCGGCACCTGAGGTCATCACTGCACGGGGTCCGATGCGGTCAAGTAGCCAGCCGGCTAACGGCATAGCCAAAGTCATGGTGAGCATAAACACAGAGGCAATATTTCCAGCTTCTTCATTACTGGACATAAAAGTCTGGGTTATGGGTGGAACGAAAACACCGAATGAATTGAGTGTGGTGCCAAACAGAATGCACAAGGTCACCGCCATGCCAGCGACAACAATCCAAGCCTGTCGTTGGTCAGGCTGTGCGTGTGCAGGCTTGTGCACAGCCACTGAGTTGGGCGCGGTGTTATACGGCTTAGCGGCGATATCTTGCGAATTGATCATTAGCTACACTCTGAGCTTATTGTTATTAAAATGCTTAAGTAATGCTTAGAGTCTATTAATGTTGAGAGTATCAGCATCGTCCATTTAGGTTAGCTTGTGTCAGCGCTTATGATTTAAATACCCTTGCAAAATCTTTGTTAGCACAGGCAAAGGGTACCTATGAAATCTATCTTATTAATTAGTAAACGTAGCGACTGCTCTACTGCGGAGTTGCAACGCTATTATGAAGACACACATTGCTGGCTGGCTATGCGGCTCTTTCCATGTGTCGATTAAACCTGCAAGGACTTGGTTTTAGCTGTGCACATCTTAACGTGCAAGATGAGCTGCTTAACTGTTGTTGCTCGGAGCTTGAGCTTGCCAAGGTTGTTTGCGCAGCAGAGTCCACAGCATCAGTATGGGTATGATCACGGTGACGCTGACAATAACCAGTGCGTAACGTAATGACTCATCGCCTGCGTAAGGAATGAGAGCATCACTGAGTGCACCAGTGACTAAGGGGCCCAAGCCAACGCCAAGCAAGGTAGTAAATACGGTTTGCAACGCAAACGCAGTGGCGCGTTGCCATTGCGTGACCAACTGTGAAAGCAAGTTGAAGGACGGTGCTACCCAAAATACTGTGAAGAAACCTGATACTGCACACCAAAGCATGGCGGTTGGTACAGGTACACTGGCCAATTCAAAAGCTATACCTGATGGCGTGAGAAGGTAGGCAATCATAGCGGTTGTTGCAATAAAGTGACCAATAATAGGTATGCGCACCAGCCAGGCCCGGTTTTTAACAATCAATCGATCAGTCAACCAGCCACTAAAGATACTACCGATCGCAGCGCTGAGCCCGGTAACCACACCGGCTAAGATGCCTGCGTTTTGCAATGACAGCTCGTGTGAACGTACTAAAAAGGTGGTATTCCACATGGCAAACGAGAAGGCACTAAAGGTGGTCACGGCGCTGGCGCCGATCAGAATAAAACAGGCTTTATTGCGCACCAACTTCATTGCTGCTTGAAAAATCCCTTCTCTAGGGGGCTCTGTACCACCACCAATATCCCAGGTGCCACGGATCGGCTCTTTGATCACCAGACCAAAGATAAGAGACATCAGGATCAGTGGCGTACCAATGGCATAGAAACCGGTGCGCCAACCATAGGCATCAATAATCCAAGCGCCTAAGCTCAAACCAATAATACTTGAGAGAGTGGGGGCGCCGGTAAAAAAACTGATCGCCAATGAGCGGCGATGGGGCGGGTAGAGGTCGGAAATAAGAGAAAGCGATGCTGGTGTCACCGGTGCTTCAGCAGCAGCGACCAGCATGCGCGCAAAAATCAGCATCCAGAAACTGACAGCAAGCCCACAGAGTAACGTAGCAAAAGCCCAGAGACCTAAGCTCAGGGCTAATACTCGAGTGCGTGTGTGGCGGTCTGATAAACGCCCGGCCGGCAGCCCAAGGAAAGCATAGACGACAGCGAACGCTAAGCCTGAGATTAATCCCATGGCAGCGTCGCTGGCATTGAACTCCTGCTTGATCGGTTCGATCATAACGGACATGATCTGACGGCCCATAAAGCTCCCAGCATAAGTCACTACTAGGAGCGCGAGAAAGCCATGGATACGCCAGCCAAGTGGGCGACTACCAGTCTGTGTGCTCATAAGCTTTAGGCAGATGCCTGCCGTTGCTTAAGTAGAGTTAGAGCAGTGTCTTCAATCATATCTTCCTGACCACCGACCATGCCACGGCGACCCATCTCGACCAAGATTTCACGGGCCGAGACGCCATATTTTGCTTCAGCACGCTTAGCAAAGAGTAAGAATGAGCCATATACACCTGCATAACCCATGGTTAGAGCATCACGGTCACTGCGGATGGGGAAGTCCATAATGGGCACCACTAAATCTTCTGCCACATCTTGAATACCGAACACATCAACGCCGGTTTCAATTCCCATGCGGTCACAGACAGCGATCAGGATTTCCATTGGCGTATTACCGGCGCCAGCACCCAAACCAGCACAGGCCGCATCAATGCGCGTGGCGCCGGCTGCAATGGCGGCAATCGAGTTGGAAACACCCATGGCAAGGTTGTGATGGCCATGGAAACCAATTTCAATATCATCGCCTAAGGCTTTACGTATGGCCGAGACGCGTTCATGCACATCATGGGGCAGCATATAGCCGGCCGAGTCCGTGATGTAAATGCAGTTAGCCCCGTAGCTTTCCATTAATTTGGCTTGCTCAGTTAAGCCTGCGGCGCTGTTCATATGGGCCATCATTAAAAAGCCAACGGTATCCATGCCCAGTTTACGCGCTTCAGTAATATGCTGTTCAGACACATCCGCTTCGGTGCAGTGGGTGGCGACACGAATGGTGTTGACCCCAAGGTCTTTAGCCATATGCAGATGTTCAACCGTGCCGATACCCGGTAGCAGTAATGCAGATACTTTGGCATTTTTCATCAATGGAATAACTGCAGAGAGGTATTCTTCATCAGTGTGTGCGGGGAAACCATAGTTCACCGAGGCGCCGCCTAAGCCGTCACCGTGGGTGACTTCAATCAAGGGTACACCCGCAGCATCCAGCCCTTGAGCAATGGCTTTCATCTCATCGAGAGAAATCTGGTGTTGTTTGGGGTGCATGCCATCGCGCAAGCACATATCGTGAACAGTAATTTTTTTGCCTTTAAGGTCCATAATCGTCTCCTTAAGCCACAGTCTGAGTGAGTAGGTTTTCAGCGAACATTTCAGCGGTGCGTGCAGCAGCGGCAGTCATAATGTCGAGGTTACCGGCGTACTTGGGTAAGAAGTCTCCTAGGCCTTCAACTTCCATAAACACCGAGACGCGATTGCCATCAAATACTGGACCGTTCACTAGGGTGTAGCCAGGCACGTACTTTTGTACTTCAGCGATCATGGCATGAATAGACGCAGTAATTGCCGCCTGATCGGGTTCACCTTCCACCAGGCAGTGCACCGTATCGCGCATCATCAGCGGCGGTTCAGCCGGATTGATAACAATAATGGCTTTACCTTTTTTAGCGCCGCCAACCTGTTCTACGGCGCGGGCTGTGGTGGTGGTAAATTCATCAATATTCTTGCGAGTGCCGGGGCCAACTGACTTAGATGCAGCTGTGGCAATAATTTCAGCGTACTCAACCGGCTGTACTTGAGAAACAGCAGCAACCAGTGGAATGGTGGCTTGGCCACCACAGGTGACCATATTCACATTCAGTGTGCCGCTGCTCAGGCTTTCTTCTAGATTGACAGGTGGGACACAGAAAGGGCCAATCGCTGCAGGGGTCAGGTCGACCATTAACACGCCAAGCTCATTGAGTTTGCGACTGTTTTCAGCGTGCACATAGGCTGAGGTGGCGTCGAAGGCGATGCGAATATTGTCGTCTTTAATATGAGCGAGTAAACCGTCAACACCGTCAGAAGTGGTTTTTAAGCCCATCTCTTTGGCGCGCAACAGTCCTTCAGATGTGGCGTCAATGCCTACCATCCAGACGGCTTCCAGGAACTCGCTTCTTTGGATTTTATACAGCAGGTCAGTGCCAATGTTGCCGGGGCCAATAATGGCGCAACGAACTTTCTTACTCATAATAGTGTGATCTCCGATAACCAACTTAGTCGGTAAACGTCAGACTGGCAGAGCCAAGTCCGCTAATGTTCATTTCGATACGGTCGCCAGCAGTCACCGGGACTAAAGGTGCCAGTGCACCGGAAAGGATAATTTCGCCTTTACGGAATGGAATGCCCAACTTGCCTAGGGTGTTAGCTAACCAAGCCACAGCCTCGCAAGGATGGCCTTGTACTGCAGAGCCAAGACCGCTACCAGCCGGTTCGCCATTTTTTGTCATGGTCAGTTCAACCGCAGCAAGATCCACGGTGCGCGGATCAATACGGGCTGAACCTAAGGTGAAAACGCCGCAGGAGGCATTGTCCGCCACCGTATCTTGAATAGTGATTTCCCAATTGCGGATGCGCGAATCAACAATTTCAAAGCAGGGCACCACATACTCTGTGGCGGCCAGAACGTCATCCGCAGTGACGCCAGGGCCGTTCAAGTCCGCTTTGAGAATAAAAGCTATTTCGCCTTCAGCCCGTGGTTGCACTAAACGGTGTTCTGCTTTACTGACCGCAGCACCATCAGGCACTTGCATGGCATCGGTTAAAAAACCAAAGTCCGGCTGGTGCACATTGAGCATGCCTTGCACAGCCTTGGAGGTGACGCCGATTTTCTTACCAATCAGCTTTTGGCCCGCGGCTTCGCGACGCTGCAGAAATTGCAATGACACTTGATAAGCCTGCTCTAGGGTGAGCCCGGGGTAGCGCTCGGTTAAGGGTGGCAAGCTGGTGCGAGACTCTAGTGCTGCAAAAAGCTCGTCACCCAGTTGTTTAATCACTGTTTGATCAATCATTATTTTGTCTCTTTAACCTAAGTTTTAACTGGGGAAGACACTGACGTCGGCACCGCCATCAATATCAAGAATCTTGCCAGTCACCCATCCAGATGCGGGCGATGCTAGATATAGAGCAGCGGCAGCAATATCTTCCACTTCACCCAAACGCTGCAGCGGAGTGTTGTTGGTCATGATTTCTTTGACTTGGTCCGGCATCACTTTGTTTAAGGCGTCAGTCATAATCGGCCCAGGTGAGATGGCGTTAATGCGCACCTCAGGAGCAAAGTCTTGTGACAACAGTTTGGTCATATGCACCAATGCTGCTTTAGCGGTACCGTAGGAGCTGAAGTTTGGCTGCACATAGCGGGCCGCAACAGAGGTGATATTAATAATGTTGCCACCACCGGCCTCACGCATATGGGGCACACACAGCTGAGTGAGATGGTAGGCTGTGGTGACGTTGAAGTTGAGTAAACGATCAAGCTCTTGCCAGGGCATCTCCAGCGGATTATTAGGTCCGCCCCCACCAGCATTGTTAACCAAGTGAGTCACCTTGCCGAACGTATCCACAGCATGCTGGATTAAGGCTTCTCGGTTATCCGCACTGGTTACATCACAGGCTATTGCAATGGCTTCGCCACCATTGTTGCGAATCTGTTCGGCAACAATTTCCACATCGCTGAGGGTGCGTGCGGCGCAGACTACTTTTGCCCCTGCTTCGGCATAGGCAATAGCAATGGCGCGGCCGATACCTTTGCTGGCGCCGGTAATCACCGCAACACTGCCAGCAAGGCTAAATCGCTCAATTAGGCTCATATTGTTCCCTTTTTGTTTTTATTAAGCTGTTATTTTGGCGCCATTCTCTTCTTTGGTTGCCCAAAGATCGGGTAGGCCTGGGTCAGTGGCTTTAATTAAGCGTTTGAGCAGAATTTTGAGGGCCTCAACATCGCCTGGGCCAATCAGGGTGGAAATATGCTCTTCTACAGACTTGGCTACTGCAATTTGTTTGAGTGAAGCATCGCGACCATCTGCAGTCATGACATAACGGCTATCACCATTTTTCTTAACCAAGACCACGAAGTCTTGTTCTTCTAAGATGGCCATATCGGCTGCAGTGACGGTGCCACCGGTATAGTCGACAAACTTGTTTATTTCCTCAATGGTTAGGCTGTCTTGAATACTCAGCACTGACAGAATGAAAAACTGCTGCTCATTCAATTGCTGGGTTTTCAGTACGCTGTGCAGTGCTGCGACTAATTGGAAGTGCGCGCGACCGGCTAGATAGCCCAACAGATCTTCGGTGTAACTGCATTCTGGCGGTGGCGTAGCACTGAGCTGAACCCCTTCCCGTGGTTTTCTTGCTGCCAGAGCATACTGGCCGCTTTGGAAGGCCAGCGGCGGTAGCTCTGACTTATCAAAGCTAAGGACTTCACCGACAAAAATCATATGGTCGCCGCCTTCATAAATAAAAGCGGTGCGGCAGCTGAAGCGGGCGGTGCAATCATGCAGCAAAGGAATATTGTTAATGCCTGTATCGAGCTGCAAGCCTTTGAATTTATCTTCTCCCCGTGAAGCAAAGCGCCCCGATAAAGCCTCTTGCTTGGTAGAGAGAATATGTACGTTCCAGTGCTTATTATTAGTAAAGGCTGGAAGGCTCATGGCCGACTTATCCAGGCTCCATAGCACCATCGGTGGGTTCAGCGATACTGAGTTAAAGCTATTCGCAGTGATACCTACAGGATCGCCGTTTTCGGCGCGCGTGGTAATAATAGTAACACCCGTGGTAAAAGTGCTCAGGGCTGAGCGAAATTCCTGCGGGTCGAAGCTGGCTTTGGCCATAGTGAGGCACCTCATCTGATCATGCTATGTTCAGTTTAGTATCGGGGGGGTGCAGGGGTTAAACATCGTCTTTATGGACTATCGTTTATTTGCTCTGCAACGCCTGATTATTGCTGCTTATAAGCATTCTCGTCCGAACAGACGAAGCATTGCTAGCGGCGTGCTTCTAAGCTAATTTTTGAGGCTAAAATTCATACAATAATAAGTTAAGGAGAGCCCAATGAGTGCTCAGCTAGAAACAGCGCAAGAGTTGGCTGAATTACTGCGCTTGCATAGAAAGGCGACAGATCAGCAAGGTGCAGTCAGTGCCGAGGTGCGCAAAGGCAGGCTGCAAGCTGCTATTGATCTGTTAGTTGATCATCATATAGCGCTATGCGCTGCGATAGATGCTGATTTTGGCGGTCGCCATGCTGGTTTTAGCATGATGAATGATATTTTAGGCTCCATAACCTCGCTCAAGCATGCCCGAGATAATCTTGAGCTGTGGCTGGGTGGGGAACAGCGTCAAGTTTTCTCGCCATACGATCAGCTGGGCGCAGAGGCGTGGGTGCAATATCAGCCAAAAGGTACTGTGGGCATTATTGGTACTTGGAATGCGCCGTTATTTACCCTTTTTAGTCCGTTGGCGTCAGTGTTGTCAGCGGGGAATCGTGCAGTGCTAAAGCCATCAGAGGTGGCGCCGGAAACAGCGCAGTTATTGGCGAAACTTGTCGGCGAATATTTTGACCCGCTGGATGTGGCAATCATTACCGGTGGCGTTGAAGTGGGGCAAGCTTTTGCCAGCATGCCGTTTGATCATTTAGTGTTTACCGGCAGTACTCAGGTGGGTAAAAAAATTATGCGTGCCGCCGCCGATAATCTGGTGCCAGTGACGCTGGAATTAGGTGGTAAGTCTCCGGTGGTAATTGGAAAAAGTGCAGATATCGCTGAAGCAGCGCGACGCATTGCCATTGGTAAGGGGATGAATGCCGGTCAGTTGTGTATTTCACCAGACTTGGTGTATGTGCCGGTTGCAGCTCGGGAAGAGTTTTTGCAGGCATTTACTCAGGCTTATAGCGAGCTTTACCCAAGTGTTGAGGGTAATAGTGATTTGGTCTCAGTGGTCAGTGAGCAACACTTAGCTCGAGTTGATGGTTATTTGGCGCAGGTGGCTGAGGAGGGGGCGGAGATTGTTCAGTGCCCAGATGTGCCGCTGCCAACTCAAGGGCGTAAGCGGCCGCTGAGTATTGTGGTTAATCCGCCACTGCTAGCAGATATTATGCAAGAGGAGATTTTTGGCCAAGCCATGGTGCTGCTGACCTATAGCGATATAAAGCATGTGGTTGAAGAAATAAACAGCGGTGAGCGGCCGCTGGCGTTGTACTATTTTGGCCAAGATGAAGTCGAGCAAGATTATGTGTTAGAGCATACTTTGTCTGGTGGTGTCACTTTGAATGATGTTTTGATGCATGCGGCCATGGAAAATGCGCCTTTTGGTGGTGTTGGTGCTTCTGGTATGGGGCATTATCATGGCCGTGATGGTTTTTTAGAGTTCAGTCATGCGCGCACAGTTTTCCGCGCTGCGCCTGTTGATCCTCGTGCTGAGTGGGGCATGTTGCCACCATTTTCTGAGCATTTTGCTGCTGCTATAGCTGGGCAAATTACCCGCTAGTTTCTCTGCAGAATAAATAGCCGACCATAGTTTTGCTGTGTTCGGCTTTTTTATTTGTAGCTGCAGAAGGTGGCTGGCGTAGCAGTTTCTTTTGTTCCGTACCGCTGTGATGCTGCGCTAGTGCAGCAGGCTTTGTGCTCTTATTGTTTGGCTTTTTAGGAGGCTTTATTTTTTATAAATAATGGGTGAGTTGGTGGTTTTTCCTGTCAGGTCAGGCTCTGGTTTTAGCTGCGCAGAATGATTCAGGATGATGCGTGTCGCTGCAGAATCAAGCAATGACGTGGTTTTTTAGTTGAGCGCTACCAAGGTCTAGGAAGGTGCTTGGGGTGTTCATTAATTCCTAGTCCGGTTTGACGATGAGTGCCGAGCAGGCTGCGCTGATAATCGTAAAACACTGAAAACAATATCTGCGTCAATCACCTAGAGAACTAAATATGGCTACCAATCATAAGAAAACCAAAAAAGACCTCGAGTTAATCGAAAGTGCGCGCAAGCTGATTCCTGCATTGCAAGCCCGCGCGGCGCAAGCAGAAAAAGATCTTAAAATTCCCGATGAAACCATTGCTGATATGCAAGCGGCAGGTTTATTTAAAGCGATGCAGCCTAAGCGTCACGGTGGTTTTGAGGTTGATCCGCGCACCTTTTTTGAAATTCAGATGGCTCTTGCTGAAGGCTGTATGTCGACCGCATGGATTTATGGCGTCATGGGTGTGCATCCATGGCAGCTAGCGCGATACACCGCAGAAGCTCAGCAAGATGTTTGGGGTGAAAGCCAAGACACATTGGTAGGCTCCACCTATATGCCAGTTGCTAAGGTAACACCCGTTGAAGGTGGTTATCGTATTAGCGGTCGCTGGGGTTTTTCCAGTGGTAGTGAGCACTGTCAGTGGACTTTGCTCGGTGGTATTTTACCGCCCACAGAAGATTTTCCAGAGCCAGAGCACGGTACTTTCCTGGTCCCAATCTCGGACTATCGCATTGAGCGCAATTGGGATGTGATGGGGCTGCGCGGTACCGGTAGTCACGACATTATTGTCGAGGATGCCTTTGTTCCGGCGCACCGAGTGCAGCGCACTAACAATAGCTCAGCTGCCGCAACACCGGGTTTAAAAGAAAATACCAATCCGATTTTCGCGATTCCTTTTGCTCAAGTATTTACCCGCGCAGTGTCCACCTCGGTATTGGGTGCCTTACAAGGTGCTATCAATGAGTTTCGCGACAATGCAGCTAAACATATTGGTAAGCACGGCGCTAAAACGGCAGAAGACCCAGTTGCTCAAGACGCTGTGGCGGATGCCATTGTCACCCTTGATATGCTGAAACTGGTACTCAATCGCAACTATGCTGAGCTGTTGGCTATTGCTGAGAAAGGTGAGTTACCGGATGTGGAAAAACGCTTGCTGTACCGTTACCAGTCAGCTTATGTGACTAACACCTGTGCTGAGAAAATCAATGCATTGTTAAAGTCGATGGCGGCCTCGGGTCTGTATAAAACCAACCCAGTGGAGCGCACTTTCCGTGATGTGCACCAAGCGCGTGGGCATATTGCCAATAACGTCGCTGCCTATGCGCGCGCTTTTGGAACTGTGCAATTGGGTCTGCCTAATCCTGATCCTTACGTTTAAAGTCGTGCCGTCGCATTGCTGCAGACAAATGACTGGCGGCTCTTGCTTTCCAACTCCGTGACCGAGACAGGTATGTAGATGACTAGTAAAAGTGAAAACAATACGGATTATGATGTGGTAGTGGTGGGTTCTGGTGCTGGCGCCCTAACCTCGGCAGTAACAGCGGCAGCTAAAGGGCTACGTGTACTGGTCGTTGAAAAAACTGATAAGTACGGCGGCACATCGGCCTTGTCCGGTGGCGGCATTTGGATCCCTTGTAATCATTATTTCAAAGCCAAAGGTGGTCACGATAGTCCAGAGAAAGCTTGGACCTATCTGAAGAATGCGATTGGTGATGAAATCGATGAGCCGCGCGTGCGTGCCTATATTGAAAAAGCGCCAGAAATGATTAAGTGGCTTGAGGATAACTCTCGGGTGCGTTATGCCGTTGCAGAAAAGTATCCCGACTATTATCCGCATCTTGAAGGGTTTTTGGAGGGTGGTCGCAGTCTCGATCCAGAGTTGTTTGATATTTCCTCTTTAGGAAATGAGTTGCCGAATCTGCGCGAAGCATCGCGGGGCAATTTGTTGATGGGCAAGATTTCTTGGACTGCGCGTCAGGCGCATGTGGCAATGTCCAAGTCACGTGGTTGGCGCTTGATGATTATGTGGATGATGTTGCGCTATAAGCTCGACTTCAGATGGCGCAAAAAGACTGGCGAAAAGCGTGATCGTCGCGCCGCCCTGGGCAGCTCTTTAATTGCCAGCTTGCGAGCTTCCCTGATTGATCGAAATGTGCCTTTGTGGCTTAACACCAATTTTGTTGAATTGATTGAAGAAGATGGTCGTGTTTGCGGTGTGGTGGTTGAGCGTGTCGGCCAGCAGCAGCGAATTCGAGCTGAAAAAGGAGTGATACTCGGCGCTGGTGGTTTTGAGCAAAACCCTGTTTTGCGTGAAAAATATCTGCCGCAGCCGAATAAGGTTGAGTGGTGCGCAACGCCAGAAGGTGCCAATACCGGTGCAGGCTTGGAAGCTGGGCAGAAAGTAGGAGCAGCTACAGCATTATTGGATTGGGCTTGGTGGACCCCTTCATTTTTAGTGCCAGGTGAAACTAAAGCGCGGGGTATTTTTGCTGAGCGTGCCTTCCCAGGGGCCATTGTGGTCAATGGTTTAGGTAAGCGTTTTGTCAATGAGGCTTCGCCATATCTTGAGTTTGTCACTGCTATGCATGCAGACAACCAGGAAACTCAAGGTAAAACCATCCCTGCTTGGGCAATTTTCGACGCTAAGTTCCGTTTTAATTACGCCATGGGCCCGTTGATGCCTGGGCAAATTATGCCTGATAGCCGTCTGCGTAAAGAGTGGCTCAACACCCTGTATTTTAAAGCCGATACCTTAGAGGAGTTGGCCGAGAAAATTGGCGTTGATCTGGCTGGCTTGCAGGCCACGGTAAAGAAAATAAACCACTATTCAGAAACCGGTGTGGATGAGGACTTTGGACGTGGCGGTAATCCGTATGATCGCTATTACGGTGACAGCAACGTAACGCCTAACCCCTGCTTGGCCGCGATTGAAAAAGGTCCTTACTATGCAATGCCGATTCAGGCCGGAGATATTGGTACTAAAGGCGGCTTGTTAACCAATCAACATGCTCAGGTGGTTAAGCCTGACGGTCAGGTAATTCAAGGCTTGTATGCCATTGGTAATACATCCGCTTCGGTTATGGGAACGACCTATCCCGGTGCCGGTGGCACTTTGGGGCCGGCCATGACATTTGGTTATATCGCAGCACTGGATGCTGCTGCGCAAATATAAGGAAAACAGCATGAGCCAAAGACTTGCGGGAAAAGTAGCTATTGTCACGGGCGCTGCAAGCGGCGTTGGTGAAGCCGTGGCGCGTCGCTTCGTCAGTGAAGGTGCGCAGCTCGTCATGTCGGATTTGAATGAAGTAGACGGAAACCGCATTGCTGCTGAGATTGGGGCAGTCTTTGTGCGTCATGATGTCACTGACCCGGAAGGCTGGCAGCAGCTGGTTGATAAGGCTGTCAGCAGCTTTGGCCAACTGGATATCTTGGTCAACAATGCCGGTATTTTGTTGAAAGGTGATATTGAACAGTCCAGTTATGCAGACTGGAAGCGTTTGATGACGGTCAATGCGGACAGTGTTTTTCTCGGCTGCAAAGCGGCCATTGCGGTGATGAAAAAACAGGGTGGTGCCATCGTCAATATGTCATCGATTGCCGCGCTCGCTGCTAAGGAAGATTACGTTGCTTATGGCGCCAGTAAGGGTGCTGTGACAGCGCTGACTCGAGCAGTGGCAGCTGACTGTCGCCTCAAGCGTTATCGTATTCGCTGCAATTCCATACACCCAGACGGCATCTTAACGCCCATGACGCGTGGAGGTTATCCAGAGGGGGTAGATCCTGAGATGCTGACAATTGATAAAGATCCGATGAACCGTGCCTGTCGTCCAGAGGATGTTGCTAATGGTGTGCTTTACCTAGCTTCAGATGAAGCTCGTGCTGTGAATGGCATCGAGCTAAGGATTGATAGCGGCCAATTTGTGATGAGTATTTAACTATGAGCCTACCCAGCTACCATGAGCTACGTGTTGCCGCGGTAATAGAAGAAACCCATGACGCCTGCTCATTTGAGTTTGACGTACCTGATGAATTACTTGCAGATTTTAAGTACCGCCCAGGTCAGTTTTTAACCTTGCGTACGCCATGGGAGGACGACTGGTTGCCACGTTGTTACTCCCTATCGAGTTCACCTTATGAGAATGAGCGCCTGCGGGTGACTGTTAAGCGGGTGACTGATGGCCGCGGCTCCAACTGGCTCTGCGATAATATTAAGGATGGCGACACTTTGCAGGTGCTAAAGCCTGCTGGTGTTTTTGTGCCGAAAAATTTAGACGCAAACTTTTTACTGTATGCCGGTGGCAGCGGTGTAACTCCAGTGTTATCGATTCTACGCTCAGCGTTAAGTCAAGGGACAGGGCAGGTGCGTCTGATCTACGCAAACCGTGATGAAGCATCGGTTATTTTTAAGGATCTGCTGCGTGATCTTGGTAGAGAATACCCAGAGCGTCTGCAAGTGATCCATTGGTTGGACTCCGTGCAGGGTTACACCTCACCGATGCAGTTGGCACAACTGGGCCAAGGAGTAGAAAACCCAGAGGTTTTTGTCTGTGGTCCTGAGCTCTTTATGCAGTGTGTTGAGCAGGCGATGAAGATTGCTGGTGTGCCTGGCAAGTCAGTGCATGTCGAGCGTTTTGTTTCGCTACCCGGCGAAAGTGAGGGTGGCTTCGAGGCCATTGTTGAGCACCAAGGTTCCACTGCTACTCACCTGACTGTTGAGTTAGATGGTGAGACTCGAGAAATTGAATGTGCCGATGGTGAAGTGCTGCTGGCTGCCATGCTGCGGGAAGGGATTAAAGCACCGCATTCTTGCATGGTCGGTTCGTGTGCCACTTGTATGTGCACTCTGATTTCAGGGGACGTTGATCTGCTGGTTAATGATGCGCTGGATAATGATGAGCTTGCCGAGGGTTGGACCCTTGCTTGTCAGGCAGTGGCCACTACTGGGAAAGTGCATCTGAAATTTCCTGATTAGAACTGATCCACATTAGCGGGCGTGTACGCGCGCCCCTTATCGTCCGTTTGCAGGATGCTGCAGCCTAGCGGGGAAAGTTACTGTTAATAGTTGTGGTACAGCATAATAACAAAGGAACCAAATAATGAATTGGCGCGCTCTCAGTACAATAAAAACTAAACTGCCGTTAACACGCTTGTCTTTAGCCATTGCGGCCATTACTTGCAGTTCTGCTGTGATGGCTTTACCCACAGTCCATTTTGATAATGGGCTTAGTTTGCAAAGCCAAGTGACAGCCAACTACACGATATCGGCACGAACGAGGTCTGCTGACTCAGCTTATTTAAAAGAGCCAAACTTTGATGACGGTACCCGTAACTTTAATAAGTGGGGGTTAATTAATAACCGCGTTAGCGTGTTTGGTGAGGTTATTGCTCGCTATGAAAATGTCGGTGCGGTATTACGCGGCAGTCATTTCTATGATGATGTGTACCATCAAACCAATAGAAACGACTCCCCAGGCACAGTGAACAAGACTGGCTATCATCGTAAGTTTACCAGTAAAACCAAAGACCGCAGTGGTGGCGAAGCGCGACTGCTGGATGCTTATGTGTTTGGTAACTTTACCATTGGTGATTCCAAGTACTTATCGGTGAAGGCAGGTCGACACTTATTGGCTTGGGGGGAGAGTTTATTCTGGCCCAATATCAGTCAAGGGCAAGCACCAGTTGATGCGACTAAGTTTAATGTTCCGGGTACTGAAGCCAAAGATGCTTACTTACCTGCAGGGCAAGTGTCGTTCAATCTAGCATTAAACGATCAGTTTGCCTTTACAGGTTTTTGGCAATACAAGTGGGAAGAAAACTTACTTAACCCAGTGGGTGATTTCTTTGGTTCCGACTTCTTTGGGCCTGGATCAGAAATGTTCTTAGATCCAGTTAATGGTAATAGTTATTATGCGGGGACTAAAAAGCCAGGTGATAGCGGTCAGTGGGGACTCGGCGTCCGCTATAGCCCAGACTTCAATACAGAGATAGGCCTATACCATTACCGTTACCATGACCGCAATCCATCGTTGTTTTTTGGTGGCGCGCACTACAGTTCTGCGCCTAGCTTGAACGTTCAGGCAGGAACATATCAGTTTAAGTATTTAGAAGATATCAAGCTCACCGGTGTCAGTTTGAGTACGAAGATTGCCGACTCAGTCCAGGTAGGTGGTGATCTCAGTTTGCGCGATGGCGCTGCTATTGCGCTTAATGATGCAGGATACAATGCAACGTCTACCGGTAAGATTTTGCAGACCAACCTGAATGCTATTTATACCATTGGTCCGTCTTGGTTAGCTGTAGAGTACCGGATGATCAGATGAGTTTTAGGAGTTATCCTTTACTGGTTGCAA